>NZ_JAUSZJ010000002.1:318750-637500 GCF_030817475.1 Streptomyces sp. V2I9
AGCGGGTCGGGCACGTCGTCGTTCTCGGCGAACAGTCGCCGCAACTGCGTCGCGGCGAGCGCGCACCGCCGCTGGGTGGCGGCGTCGCGCGGGTCCAGTGCGCCGTCCGCCAGGCCCGCGAGCAACGGCAGCGTCGCCCCCAACCGCCCGGCGAACAGGCTGTGCAGGTCCCTATCCCCTTGCCGCGCAGCCAGCATGCGGGTCACCGACCGGTCCCGCTCCTCGGCCTCCGCCGCCGCCTCGTGGGACTGGCGGTGCAGGACGCGGGTGACCACCACGACCGCCAACTGGACCGCGAGCGCACCGAAGGCGGCGGCCCCGGCCGCCCCGAACGCCGCCCGCTCGGGCACACCCGCCGCCAGGAACAAGCCCGTGCTCGCCACGAGGTGCGCGGCCAGCACCGCGACCAGCACCCCGGCCCGGTCCAGCAGGAGAACCAGCAGATGCCACCCCACCAGGCCGAACGACCAATCGGGGGTCTGGAAGCGCTGATCAGGGGCGACCGCGGCGGTGGCGCAGAACGACGCCGCGACCACGACCGGTGCAGCCACCGCCACGAGGGCGACGGGCAGCGGCTTGCGCCGCACCACCCAACCGCAGCAAACAGCGGTGACGGCGGCGAGAACGACGAAGGCGGCCACGGCGAGCCCCCGCGAGGCGTGCCCCTGGGTCAGCAGGGGGCGCAGACCGAGACCGAACTGCAGCACCACGGCGGCGCAGACCAGGATGATCCGCATCGTCGCGTACACGTGGTCGCCCGGAGCATGGGTCCCCCGAGGCTCCGGGACGCCGCCCGTACGGGTACCCGGAGTCCGGTCCGTACGGCACGGGCCACCGCCCGAAGGGCCCGCTTCACGCACCGGGCCACACCAGCCTCACGGTGGTCCCCGCGCCCGGCCGCGAGATGACGGTGGCGCTGCCGCCGACGCCGGCGAGCCGCTCGACCACCGATCCCCGGATGCCGCGACGGGAGGACGCCACTTCCTCCGGGTTGAAGCCCACCCCGTGGTCGGTCACTTCGACGACCACCCGGTCGCCGGGGCCCTGTTCGCGGCGCAGGCTGAGCTCCGCGGTGTCGACCCCGGCGTACAGTTCGACGTTCACCAGCGCCTCGCGCACCGCCCGTACGAAGGCGAGTGCCACCGAGGCCGGGACCAGCGCGGCGCCCGTCGAGCGGACCTCGACGGACACCCGGCCGTGGCCGACACCGGCGCGCAGCGAGGCCGCCAGGTCGACGCCGTTGTCCTTCACGGCCGTCCCCGTGGCGGTGCCGGTGAGCACCGCGAGGTCGTGCCGGGCGTACTCGGCGATCCGCTCCGGCCCCATCTCCTCCGCCTGCGCCGCGACCAGGAGGAACGTCGACGCCGCCGTGTCGTGCAGGAGGGCGAGGTACTCGCGTTCCTGCCGGTGCCGCGCCGCTGCGAGCGCCTCCGCCCGTACCAGGGCCGACCGGTGCTCCCGCGCCTCGTCCACCCGCCTGCCCGAACGGCGGAGCAGCACGAACCCCAGGCGCGCCAGGAGGCATTCGACGACCAGGCGGGGCAGCGGGCCGCCGAGGGCGTCACTCCCCGTCGCGGTGGCGTCGACCACGAACAGCCCGGCCGTGACGGGGAGCGCGACCGCGGGACGCCACTCCCACTGCAGGGTGATCGCCGTGGTGGTCAGCATGTTCAGCGCCCACGGGTTCTGCGGGCCCCCGGTCCATTCCTGGGTGGCGCAGACCGCTGCCACGCGCAGGACGGCGAACACCAGTGACAGCGCCGCGCCCCAGCCGGTGAGTCCCACCCAGCAGTCGACGGCCGCTCCCACGAGCACCGCGCCGCACAGCGCGTACCCCAGCGGCAGGGCGGCTTCGGGCGCCGCCAGCAGACCGAAGGCGCTGATGACGACCGACGCGATCCCGCGTACCGGCGGGGCCAGCCGCCGTGCGGACACCACGAAGCGCGCCTCGACACCGTCGTGCGGCGGAACCACCGGCCCGCCTCTCACCGGCCGGGCCAGGAGGCCGTGCACCCGCACGGGGGCCGCGGTGACGGTGGAGGTGCCGGGCGGCCGTCGCCCTCCGGGCGGACGGACGCACAGGACGAGCGGACCACCGGCGCGTCACCGTGGGGCGCCGGACGAGGCATCGGAACACCGAACTTCCTGATCGAATGGACCAACTCGCTTGCCAGGAACGGGAGTCCGGCGTCGCGGACTATACCGAAGCCGTACCGGCCGAGCGGGGGATCGCCGCCGGACGCGGACAGCGGGACCGGGTGGCCGGCGCGCGGCAGGGCGGAAGCGACACGGCGGAGATGCCACCTCTCGTCCGTCGGTCGAACACCCGATGCCGCCCGGTCCGCCGGTTGCTACGTTCCGGCGCTCACAGGCCCCTCGACGCCCACGCGCGAACCGGGAGCGCCCCGTCCCCCCCCATCTCCCGCACACACAACCGCATCAGGAGGCGACCATGCGTCATGGCGTCCGGGCCGGCTCGGCCCTGCTCATCTCAGGTCTCGGGATTGTGGCGTCGGCCACCGTCGCGCACGCCGACGCCGTGGTGACGGTGAGCGTGCCGAGCGGTCTGCCGCTCCAGATGCGGGCCGAACCCCACCTACGGGCTGCGGTGATCGGCAGTCTCGCCAACCGCAGCCGGGTGACCATCAGGTGCTACGGGTACGGCGACGTCGTCGCCGGTATCGGCGGCAACACCAGGATCTGGAACAAGCTGCCGGCCGGCGGGTGGGTCACCGACGGCTTCCTGGAAACCGGGGCGAACAGCCCGGTGGTCGGCCCCTGCTCCGGCGGGAGCGCCCCGTTCAAGCTGCCCTTTCCCGCGGGCAGCGCGTACCGGGTGACCCAGACTCCGGGCGAGGGCTATTCGCACAACGACGACGACAACCGGCACGCCGTCGACTTCGGCACACCGGCCGGCGTCCCGATCCTGGCCTCGGCAGGTGGCACCATCCGCTTCGAGGGCCGGAACGGCGCGGGCGGCATCATGGCCCTCGTCGACCACGGCGGCAACCGGTGCAGCCAGTACGCCCACCTGAGCGCCACGATCATCAACACCGGTGACCGGGTGTCCCAGGGCCAGCGGATCGGCACATCCGGCGCCACCGGCGACGTGACCGGCCCGCACCTGCACTGGAACGTGGTGAACTGCGACAGCCAACTCAGCCGCGAGATCCCCGACCGTGTGGAGACGGGCACCAGGTATCCGAACGGGTCCGCACCGGTGAGCAGGAACGGCTGACCCGTCACGGCTCCCCTCCACCGCCGCCCCACGAGGGACGGAGTCGCCCCCGCCCCGTCCCGGCCGACACCGGATCACCCCACCCGCCGGCCGGGGGAAGGACACCGACCCGGACCGCCCGCCTCCCCGCCTCCCCGACGCCCCGACGCCCCGACGCCCCGACCACGGTCCACCGGCGGAGCCACGCGCCGTCATCGCGTCTCACGGAAGGGGTCACTGCCCCCTTGTCATGCACGACGCAGCATGGGCATCTTTGTCCTCGTCACTTTCCGCACACCCCAGTCATCCCTGAGTGACGTGTCGCGCCCGGTGGTACGGCAGCCCGCGAAGACCTCGCGGACCTCCACCACCCCGCCTACCGAGGAGACTCATGGCACCGTTTCGAAGATCCCCACGCCGGATCGCTCTGGCTTCCCTGGCAGCGCTGGTGCTGTTGCCCTGGGGCGCCGGAACCGCGACGGCCGGCGAGCCGGCCGCCCCCACGGCGCAGGAGCTTCTGACCCTCAAGGCCGAGCAGAAGCTGATCGAGCAGTTCGACGAGAAGGGCAAGACCACCTTCTGGGTCGTCATGAGCCAGGACGCCGAACTGTCCGCCGCCGAGCGCGCGCAGGACAAGACGGACAAGGCCAGGGCCGTGCTCACGGCCAAGAAGAAGGTCGCGCAGGAGACCCAGGCGGACGTCCTCAAGGCAGCCGCGGCCGCCGGATCCGACGCCGTCCCGTACTGGATCGACAACTCCGTCAAGGTCGTCGGCGACATCGAACTCGCTGCGAAGATCGCCGAGTTACCCGATGTCGAGTCCATCGAGGCCGACCGGACGATCCAGCTCGACAAGCCGGTCGAGGGCGACGTCGAGCCGACCGTCAACGGCATCGAGTGGGGCATCGACCGGATCAACGCCCCGCAGGTGTGGAGCACGTACGGCGTCCGCGGCGAGGGCGTCGTCATCGCCAACATCGACAGCGGCGTCCAGTACGACCACCCGGCGCTCGTCGAGCAGTACCGGGGCCGCGACGCCGACGGCTCCTTCTCCCACGCCTACAACTGGTTCGACCCGGCCGACGTGTGCGCCGGCGACGACCCGTGCGACAACAACGGCCACGGCACCCACACCATGGGCACCATGGTCGGTGACGACGGCGACGGCAACCAGGTCGGTGTCGCACCCGGAGCCACCTGGATCGCCGCCAAGGGCTGCGAGAGCAGCAGCTGCTCCCGCGCGTCCCTGCTCGCCTCCGGGCAGTGGATGGTCGCGCCGACCGACGCGAGCGGCGCCAACCCCCGGCCCGACCTGGCCCCCGACATCGTGAACAACTCCTGGGGATCGAGCACCCAGGATTCCTGGTACCAGGAGATCGTGACCTCGTGGCGGACCGCGGGCATCTTCCCCGCGTTCTCCAACGGCAACAGCGGCCCCGGCTGCAACACTGCGGGATCCCCCGGCTCCTACCTCAGCAGTTACGCGAGCGGCGCCTTCGACAGCAACAACGCCATCGCGAGCTTCTCCTCACGCGGCACGGGCGAGAACGGCACCGTCAAGCCGAACCTGGCCGCCCCCGGGGTGAACGTCCGCTCCGCCTACACCGGCGGCGGTTACAGCGCGCTCAGCGGTACGTCGATGGCCTCCCCGCACACTGCGGGAGCCGTCGCCCTGGTCTGGTCCGCTTCGGCGTCCCTGCACGGCGACATCGCGGCCACCGAGGCGCTCCTCGACGACACCTCGATCAACGTGTCCGCCCTGACCTGCGGCGGGACCGAGGACGACAACAACGTCTTCGGTGAGGGCCGGCTGGACGCCTACGCCGCGGTGAGCGACGCCCCGCGCGGCGCGACCGGTTCCCTGAGCGGCACCGTGACCTCCGGCGCCGAAACCGTCGCGGGCGCCCGGGTCGTCGCCGACGGGCCGATCGACCGTACCGTCGTCACCGGCGCGGACGGTTCGTACAGCTTCCCCGCGCTGTCGGTGGGCGACTACGCCCTGACCGTCAAGAAGTTCGGTCACACCGACGCGGCCGGAACCGAAACCGTCACCGAGGGCCGGAACACCGTTCGGGACTTCTCCCTCGTGGTCGCTCCGTCCGCGAAGGTGACCGGCACCGTGACGTCCTCGGCGGGCCCCGCGGCCGGCGCCGAGTTGTCGTTCGCCGGCACTCCCGTGACCGCCACCGCCGACGCCCGGGGCCGTTACCAGGCGACCCTGCCGCACGGCACGTACACGGTGAACGCCACGCACGGATCCCGCTGCGTGTCCCCGGGAACCGCGGAGGTGCCGGTGGCCGGTGACACGGTCGCCGACATACGCCTGCCCGACCGCGTCGACGCCTTCGGCACGGCATGCGCCGCCGGAGCCGAGACCTGGGTGGCCGGCACCGACAAGCTGAACGTGAGCGGCGACGCCGCCCACGTCAAGATCGACCTGCCGTTCCCGGCCCCGTTCTACGGCGAGACCCACCGGTCGGCCTGGGTCAGCACCAACGGCTACCTGAACTTCGCCGCGGCGAACTCCAGCAACGCCAACACCGCGCTGCCCCGCACCGCCACCCCGAACGCGGCGCTCTACCCGTTCTGGGACGACCTGCTGGTCCGCCCCGACGCCGGCGGCGTCTACACCGCGCTCCGGGGCACGTACCCGAACCGGACGTTCGTCGTCGAGTGGCGTGACATCGTCAGCTGGTACGACCAGGACGCCCCGTTCTCCTTCTCCGCCGAGATCGGGGAGAACGGCTCCGTCACCTACCGGTACAAGGACCTCTCCGACGCGTCCGGCAGCTACTCCACCGGCCGGAGCGCCACGGTCGGCGTCGAGAACGCGGCGGGCACGGACGCCTTCGAGTACTCCTTCAACACGGAGGCGCTCACGGACGGCCTCAGCCTCGCCTTCCGCACGACGAAGTCCGGCGTGGTGCTGGGCACGGTCAAGGACGACAACGACGGCGGCCCCGTGTCCGGCGCCGAGGTGGCCGTGGGCTCGACGAGGACCACGACGGGCTCCGACGGCAGGTACGCGCTGCAGTTGGGCACGGGCACGCACACCCTGGCGTTCGCGGCCACGGGTTACACCGGTGACAAACAGGCCGTCACCGTGGAGGCGGGCCGTGTGGCCGACGCGAGCATGGCCCTGACCACGGGCCGGGTCGCGCTCGACCAGGAGCGGGTCACCGTCGTCGCCCCGGCCGACCGGACACGGGAACGGTCGGTGACCCTGACCAACACCGGTTCCCCGACCCCGTACACGATCGCCGAAGCCGTCGGAGGCACGGCGCAGGACGTGCCGTGGCTCATGGTCTCCCCCACCGAGGGCGACCTCGCCGAGGGAGCCCAGCAGAAGGCGACGCTCCGCTTCGACACGTCGGGCCACGCGCCCGGCACCGTCCTCTCGGCGGAACTGCTGGTGCGTTCCGACAGCGGGCGCAGTCCGGAGATCAAGGTTCCGGTGACGCTGGTCGTGCCCGGTTACCAGCAGGCGCTCGACAGCGGCGCCGGCTCCGCCTCGACGGACTCGAGCGGCGACAGCTGGCAGCCGGACCGGCCGTACACCGGCTCGTTCGGGTATCTCGGCACGTCGAAGACGACGTCCACCCGACAGAAGATCAGCGGCACCCAGGATCCCCAGCGGTTCACGACGGCCCGCGAGGGCATGTACGAGTACCGCTTCGGCAATGTCCCGAACGGCATGTACACCGTGGAGCTGGACTTCGCGGAGCTGTCGTCGACCAGGCCGACCGCACGGGTCTTCGACGTGATCGCGGAGCGCACGGAGGTCGAGCCGAGCCTGGACATCGCCCGCGAGGTCGGGTCGTACAAGGCTCTGCAGCGGACCTACACGGTGGAGGTCACCGACGGCGAGCTCAACGTCCGCTTCGTCTCGGGCAGGGGCAGGACGCTGGTGAACTCCATCCGCGTCACCGAACGCCCCGACCTTTCGTGAGCCGCCCTTCGTGAGCCCCACCCGCTTCTGAGCCGTGCGTGATCTCTTCACGGCTCCGAGCACGCAAGCCCGTCCCGCGTCCGACGCGGGACGGGCTTGCCTCCTCCGCCCCCGGCCACCGCACGCGATCCGCCCCCCGTTCCCTCAGTCGAAGTACTCCCGTGCGGAAGCGACGAGGGCGGAGTTCGGATGTCCTGCGTTGAGGACATCGATACTGCGCACCGTGGGGCGCATGTCGCCGTCGGTGTCCGTGACGAACAGGACGGGACGCCAGGCGGGCTCGACCTCGGCGAGACGGGCCCGGACGCGGGGGTCACCGAGGGCGTTCTCCAGCATCGCGCGGGCCCGTTCACGCCACTGCTCGTGTGCGTCCGGGCCGTGGCCGGACACGTCACCGCTCGCCGCGAACATGACCTTGCAGAGGTCGACCGTCGACTCCGAGCCGTTCTCGGGCGTCACGCCGTCGTCCGAGATCCTCCACTCGTCGGGCCACCATCGGTAGTGATCGGCGTCCTCCGCGGCACCCTCACCGCCTTCGAGCAGGAGGGCTTGAAGGGCTTCCTCCGTGTGGGCCACCAGGCGGAGCGTGACGATGTCGCTGTCCGTGGTGATCGCCAGCGCGTACAGGTCCTCCGCCGTCCGCCCCCTCAGCATGGGGCCCACGGTCGCGCAGAGGGACATGACGATCCGCTCCCGCAGCACGGTCGTCCATGCCCCCGGCGTATCACCGGCCACGGTGCCCCTCCGTTCGTCCTCGTCCTCGTCCCGGCCGCCGTACGTCCGAGGATCGCACGGTACACAACGAGGGCCGGGTACGGCTGCGGGCCTCAGGTGTTCGCCGGCGCCGTGCACGGGGCGTGGCCGGGCTGCAGGCCCTCGGCCTGAGCCCGGCCCACCAGCTCGTCGATCAACCACAGGAGCCCGGCCGTGCGCGGGTTCCGGGGAATGCGATGGATGCGAGTGGGAACGGCAGACGGCTTCTTCCGCCGTCGAGATGCGGGTCGGGGTCGCGGAGTTCGTGCGGCGGGTGATGGCGCGGAAGCGGCTGCCGCTGGACTACTCCGTGGCGAGCCTCCGCGTGGTGGACCGTATCGTCGACGGACTCCGGGCCGCCGGGCCGGAGCAGGGCGCGGTGGCGGGCGAGCTGTTCTGGCTGGGGGCATACGCGGGCGAGGTGCTCGTACGGCGCGCCGGAGCCGAGTGGGTGGACCTCGATCCCGGACAGCAGGAACTGTTCGGGCAGGTGGTGGGTGTCCGGATGCCCGACGGACGGGCGTGGAACCCGATCGGAAAGGTGACCAATCGGTTCGCCGCCGGGCCGGAGGAGTCCGTCCAGCAGATGTACTTCCTGCTGCACGGTCGTCCGAGGGTCCCGATGACGGCTGACCGGTGAGGGGAGCCGAGGTGAGTGGCCACAGCAACGCGGTGACGGCACTTCTTCAGGCGCAGCCGTGAAGCGCGGGTTCCGCTTCCTGTGACATTTCTGTGTGCCGGACCGCAGAGGAGTGTGGGGCGAGAGTTGGGCGATCGAAGAGGCGTGTGTGATCAGGGGCGGGGACCGACGGCGTACGCAGGAGCGTGACCTGGAGCTCGGGAGGGCCGTGTCGCTTGCCCAGGAAGGAGACGAGGACGCATTCGAGAGGGTGTACCTCCTGGTCCAACCAGGTCTCCTCGGGTATGTGCGGGGTCTGGTGGGGGCGGATGCGGAGGATGTCGCTTCGGATGCCTGGTTGGAGATCGCCCGGGATCTGAGGAGATTCCGGGGCGACGGCGTGGGATTTCGCGGGTGGACTGCGACCATCGCGCGGCACCGGGCGATGGATCACCTGCGCAGGCAGAAACGGAGACCTCCTACCTTGCTGGTCGAACCGGAAGTTCTGAACCTGCCCGGACGGGCCGACACGGTGGAGGCCGTGCTGGAGGCGATGTCGACGCGGGCGGCGTTGGCGCGGGTCACCGGGCTGCCGCCGGACCAGGCGGAGGCGGTGCTGCTGCGGGTGGTGGTCGGGCTCGACGGGCCGACGGCGGCGCGGGTGCTCGGCAAGCGTCCTGGCGCCGTACGGACGGCCGCCCACCGGGGGCTGAAGCGCCTGGCCGAGCAGTTGACCCCGGTGAGCGTGGCGAAGAGCGCACCGGACATGGTGCCCGGCCCATCGAGGGATGAGACGTGACACGTAAGGAACAGGAATCGGAGGCGGTGTCCGTCACGCCTGAGATCGAGATGCTCGCGGACGGCCTTCGGGGGGAGGTCGGGCGTGAGGGGGCGGAGCGGGCGCTGGCGGCATTTCGAGAGGCGCGTGGCACGACCGCTCAGCTGAGCTCGCAGCGTCCCCGCAGGCGCGACGACTGGCGTCCGGGGCGGCGACGGTTCTCCCTCGGTGTCTCGCTGCGGGCGGGGCTCGGCGCGGCCCTCGCCGGCGTGACCCTCGGCGGCGTGGCCATGGCGGTCGGCGCCGGTGTGCTCCCGGTTCCGTTCGCCCCCACCGACACGCTCGACCGGCAGCCCAGTCCCCCTTCGGGGGTCGAGGCACCGGGTACCCCGGGTGGGACGGCTCCCGCTCCCGCATCCGAGCCGTCCGGTCGGGGCCTTCCGTCCCCGGGCCCCTCGGTGTCCGGGGACGCGCGCGACGCGCCGGCAGCGAACCGTGGGGCACTCTGCCGCGCGTGGACCCGGGGCGAGCGCCCTCATCGCGGTGTCGCCTTCGAACGACTGACGGAGCCGGCGGGAGGGGCAGGCGCGGTCGACGACCACTGCGCGACATCACCCGAAGCGAAAGCGAAGGTTCCCCCGGCACCCCGGAGGCCGGCCGAAGCCGCGGTACCGGGGCGGCCGAAGGCACCTCAGTCGGCCGCGCCCTCACGAGGCCGGAGCGGAGAGCACGCGCGGGGAGGAGACAAGCGTTCCTGAGCAGGCCGGGTGGGGGCACCGCGGTCGCCCGGTCGGGTTGCCGCACTCACGCGCGGAGGAAGGACGCGGGGAGGGTCCTCCGACGCCCGGCCACCGCGCACACGCCTCCGCCGACACAGCTCAGTACGCCGAGCACCACGGTCGGTCCGAGGAAGGTGAGGGTGCTCCTGTCCGGAAGCGCACGGCCCAGGACGGCGGCGGTGGGGACGGTGCCCGCGTCCTCGTCGAGGAAGAACCTGGAGTCGTTGGAGTTCGCGCGGTTGTCCCCCAGCGGGAACATACGGTCCGGGGGCACCGTGACGTCGATGTCGGGGGCGCTCGGACCGTCACCGGCCCACTTCACATGCGGTTCGCTCACCGCCCGGCCGTTGACGGTCAGGGATCCGTCCGCGAGAACGATGTGATCCCGCCGAGCCCGGTGACACGCTGCAGCACCGGCAGCCCGCCGTACCTGCCCGGTACGGCGAAGAGCACGACGTCGCCATGCCGGACGGCCGTGCCGCCGGCCTTCTCGATCGCGATCCGCGTGCCTTCGCGGTAGGTGGGTTCCATCCCGCCCCTCTGTACATCCCCGAGGCGATGCAGAAGGGTGGTCCGCCCTATCGGAAGGGCCTGGAGCGAGTCACCTGATCGCCGGCCGCTTCGGCGGCTCCGGTACGGACATCAGGAACCTGGTGCCGATCCACGGTGACGTGAGCCGGGGTGCGATGGCGAGGGTGGAAAACGCGGTGGCCGAGCAGATCAACAGCGGCAGCACCGTCTTCTACCAGGTCATGGTGCACAACCCCGGTGCCACCGATCGATGCCGGACCGGTTCGACACAACCTGGAACAGTTCGAGCGGCGCCAGCGGTTCGGTGCCGGTCTACAACACCCCATAGAGTGATGCCGGGGGGCGTGTCGTACATCTGGCACACCCCCTGGGGCCAAGCCTTCGATCGGAATGTGAAGAGAATGTGGATCGAGCGAATCGCTGAGGCCACGCACTGGGAGCCACTTCGGCTCGATATTCCCTGGAACAGCGTCGAGGAAGATCTCGGTACACCACTGCCCGAGGATTACAAGAAGCTTGCCGAGACATTCGGCAAGGGCGAATTCTCGGAATTCTTGCGTGTTTTCACCGTCGATGCCACGAGGCAGTTCGACCTGGTCAGGATCTGGAAGAAGTTTCTCGACGGCGACCCGGAGAGCGGCCCCGATCCCGCCTTCAAGCCCTACCGGATGTATCGGCCAGGTCAGCGCGGCCTCATTCCCTGGGCGTTCGGTGAGATGAAGTGCAGCTACTTCTGGCTGGCGTCCGAGGATGAGGATCCGGCGAGCTGGCCCATCGTCACACAGGGAGATCCCTACCCCTGGCACGAAGTGAACATGTCCACCTCCGAGTTCGTCTGCCGAGTACTGACCGATCCCGTTTTCGAGCCGTTCTCGATCGCGAGGCTGTTTCCGGAGCCCGACTTCTATCCGATGGACTGAGTGGCGCACCGCCTCCGCGTCCGCGTTACGTCGGACCGTAATCCGGTCGGGGCCGGCTCACCGGACGTCGTGCGCGCCCGTGCGACGGCCGCATTCGCCCGGAGTGCGGTGTCGCATGTGCAGGCCCGGCAATCGCACCGGAGGCAACGGCTGCTCGCCTCTTCTCCGTCGATTTTCCTCCTGGCAGCCGGCCGGTCTGCCCCTGCTCGTATGTCAGTGCGTCTCCGCCTGGCGTCGGGCCGGATCGAACCGGGCGCTCCTCGTCCCCTGACTCCGACCTCAGGTGTTCATCGACGCCGTGTACGGGGCGTGGCTGAGCGGGCTCACGAGTTCGGCGAGGGCGCGTTCCAGGTCGTGGAGGTGGGCGAGGGCCGGATCTGCCGCGGTGGAGCGGTGCGCGTGGGCGGGTGCGGCCGGGATCGTGCCGGGCCGGGGGGAGGTGAGGACCTCGACCGCGAACCGGACCCGCCAGCAGGCGGCCGTGAGGCGGTCGTCGTGCGAGGCGTCCGGGTCGGCCGCGACGAGAGCCAGGCCGCGGACCTCGCGGGCGCAGTCGTCGAGGAGAGCCAGGACCTTGCGGGCGCGGGCCTTGCGGGCGCGGAGCGGGTTGAGGGGGTGGACCAGGGGCGCGAGGGAGAGCCGTACCCGCCCCAGCAGGAGTTCGAGCTCGGCGATGTGGGGCTCGGGGTCGGCGCCCGGAGCGCCGGCGAGCCGCGCGGCGGCCTGGGCCGTGCACGCGTGGACGCAGCTCAGTGCGCGCTGGATCCAGGAATGGGTCGTCGCGTGCGTCGTGACGGGGAGGACCAGCAGCACGGCGAGCGCCGCGCCGAGCGCCCCGACGGCGGTCTCCGCGACGCGCAGCCAGAGCAGCGCCTCGTCGAGGACCCCCAGCGCCCCGTAGAGCATGCCGGCCATGACCGTCACGAAGAACATCATCCAGCTGTACGAGACCGCCGCCGTGTAGAAGATGCCGAAGACGCCGACCGTGACGACGACAGCGGTCGGGACGGCCGCGCCGTCGAGCGGGATGGCCACGGCGAAACCGGAGACGATGCCGATCACGGTCCCCAGGACCCGGCGGAATCCCCGCACGAGCGTCTCGCCGCGCGAGGTCGTGTTGACGAAGACCCACCAGGTCGCGCCGACCGCCCAGTACCACCGCTGGTCGGACAGCGCCTGCCCCAGGCCCAGCGCGAAGGCCCCGCCCAGGGTGGCCTGGACCGCCTGCCGGGTGGTGACGCGCAACCGGCCGCCGGTCTCCGGCGGAGCGGGCGACGCCGGGACGGGCAGCCGCCGCTCGTAGCACCACAGGCCGAAGCGCACGGTGGAGGCGGCGCCCAGCGACAGCGCCACGGCCGCGTACAGCTCGGGCAGCTGAGCGGGCACGGTGTGGAGGAACTGGGCGGCGAAGAACATCATGAAGGCGAAGACGCCCAGCGCGTGCCCGCGCGGCCCCCAGCGGCGGGCGTACACGCCCGCCCCCATCACGGCGAGGAAGCTGAGGTCGCGGGCGACCGGCGCGTCGTGCAGCGCGGCGGCGAGGGCGAGGACGGGCAGCCCGGCGACGGGGAGCAGGGCCGTGGTGACCGCCTGTCCGCGCACCGTCGGATCGGTCACGGTGAAGAGGGCGAGCAGAGCCGCGAGTCCGCCGGTGATGGCCGCCTCCAGCGAATGCCCGGCGAGCCCGCACACTGCGACCGCGAGACCGATGCCGATCACGGCGCGGGAGGCGAAGCGCAGCCGTATCCGCCCCGGATCCGGCGCCACGAACACCCTCTTCAGCACGCTTCCACCCCTTCCGCGTCGCCGCAGAACTCGCATGAAAAAGGCGCCGCGGAAGTCCGCAGCGCCATCGACCGTCCCATTGCAGCATCTTCCGGACCCTTGGATCAAACGGACCGGAATATGGTGGCCCAATGGCCCAGCCGGTAAGGGAAAGGCTCGGCCATCAGCAGGCCAACGGACCAGCTCCGGTGATACGGAGGCGATCCTTCCACCCGGATACAGTCGGGGCCGTACAGGACGGTTCGGAAGGAGATCTGCGGATCATGGCGGTGGACGCTCTCGACACCCGCATCCTGCGCCTGCTGATCGAGCAGCCGCGCACCAGCGTCCGGGAGTACGCGCGCATCCTCGGTGTGGCCCGCGGCACCCTCCAGGCCCGGCTGGACCGGCTGGAGCGCGACGGCGTGATCACGGGCACCGGACCTACGCTCTCCCCCGCCGCCCTCGGCCACCCTGTGCTCGCCTTCGTCCACCTGGAGGTCACCCAGGGGCATCTGGTCGAGGTGGGCGACGCGCTGGCCGCCGTGCCCGAGATCATCGAGGCGTTCTCGACGACGGGCGGCGGGGATCTGCTGACCCGCGTCGTCGCGCGGGACAACGGGCACCTGGAAGACGTGATCCAGCGGCTGATCCAGCTGCCGGGGGTCGTCAGGACGCGGACCGACGTGGCCCTGCGCGAGCGGGTGGCGCACCGGATGCTGCCGCTGGTGGAGGCCGTGGGGCGGTCGGCCTCGCCCTCCGCCTGACCTGGCCCGCCTTGACCGGGCCCGCCGGACCGGCTGCGGCATGCTGGGGCCATGACGCCCCTCCCCGGACCCCCGGCCGCGCCCCTCCCCCACGTGATCTTCGATCTCGACGGAACCCTGGTGGACAGCGAGCCCAACTACTACGAGGCGGGGCGCAGGCTGCTCGCCCGGTACGGGGTGCGGGACTTCGGCTGGGAGGAGCACACCCGGTTCATCGGCATCGGCACGCGGGAGACGCTGACCGCCCTGCGCGCGGAGTACGGCATCGACGCCCCGGTCGAGGAGCTGCTCGCCGGGAAGAACGCCCTGTACCTGGAGCTCGCCGGGGCCTCGACGGAGGTCTTCCCGCAGATGCGGGAGTGCGTCGAGCGCCTGCACGCCGCCGGAGTGCCGATGGCCGTGGCCTCCGGTTCGTCCCGGACGGCGATCGGGGCGGTGCTCGCGGTCACCGGCCTCGACGCGTACATCCCGCTGTACGTCTCCGCCGAGGAGGTGGCCCGCGGCAAACCGGAGCCGGACGTGTTCCTGGAGACGGCCCGGCGGATGGGGGCGGAGCCGGCGGAGTGCGTGGTGCTGGAGGACGCGCCGCCGGGAGCGGAGGCCGCGCACGCCGCGGGGATGCGGTGCTTCGCCGTGCCCTATGTGCCGGGGACCGCGTCCGACCCCGCGTTCCGGAGCGCCGAGCTGCTGTTCGCGGGCGGACAGTCGGCGTTCACGGCCGAGGCCGCCTGCCGCGGGCTGTTCGGCTGAACCCGGACCGGACCCGGCGGGGTCCGCGGCGATCGGGACGGTCCGAAAGGCCCGTCAGCCGCGCCGGGCGGGAGTACGGAGGTCCGGGCGGCCGGCCGGTGTGCCGGCCCGTCAACCCGGCGCGTGGAAAGGGCCGTCGGGGCGTGCGGGTCCCGCCGGACAGATATCCTGATCATGTCGTTCGTCTCACCGGTTCAGGACGTGACCGGAGACAGGAGACCCCGGAGGCCGACAGCCGGAGCGGGCCGCCATTCGAGATAGGTGTACAGGTGCTGGTAGCTGGTCGGTACCGATTGGTATCCCCCATCGGTCGAGGCGGCATGGGTGAGGTGTGGCGCGCCACGGACGAGGTCCTGGGGCGCGCCGTGGCCGTGAAGCTGCTGCTGGGCGACCAGGCGGACGCCTCGTCGACCGCCCGCTTCCGGCTGGAGGCGCAGACCGCCGCCCGGTTGAGCCACCCGCATCTGGTGGCCGTGTTCGACTTCGGGGCGTGGGAGGACCGGTTCTTCCTGGTGATGGAGTTGGTCGAGGGGCAGAGCCTCGGAGACCTGCTGGCCGGCCAGGAGCGGGTCCACCCCGAGCAGGTCGCCCTGATCGCCGGGCAGGCCGCCGCCGGGCTGGCCGCCGCGCACCGCCAGGGCATCGTCCACCGCGACATCAAACCGGGCAACCTGATGCTGGACGCGGACGGTTCGGTGAAGATCGGCGACTTCGGGATCGCCCAGTTCGTCGACGACCCCTCCACCGCGCTGACGACGGCGGGGCACATCGTCGGCACGAGCCTCTACCTGGCTCCGGAGCGCGCGCTGGGGCGTACCGCCGACTCCGCGTCCGACATGTACTCGCTGGGCTGCGTCATCTATCAACTGCTGCTCGGGGAACCGCCGTTCCGCTCCGACACGGCGACCGCGACGCTGTATCAGCATGTCGACACCCCACCGGTCCCGCTGCGGCAGCGCGGTGTCGACATCTCCGCCGCCTTCGACGCGTATCTCCTCGGGCTGCTGGCGAAACGGCCCGAGGAGCGGCCCACCGCGCAGGAGGTCTCCGACTGGTTCCGCACCGACGCCTGGCGCGGCCGTCCGGAACCCCTGCCGATGCCGACGCGCACGTCCCACCGGGCCACCGCCCCCGTGGCGCCGAAGCCCGCCCCCGCCGGTCCGTCCGCGCCGGCCGGCCCGACGACGTACCGGCTTCCGGGACCCACGGGCCGCAGGCGGCAGGCCCCGGCCCGATCGGCCCCGGCCCGCCGTCGCAGCACCCGCGAGGCGATACGGCGGCGGCCGCGGGTGGCCAGCGCGATCGCGGGGACGGCGACGTTCCTGGCCGCCGTGTATCTGGGGATGATCCTGTTCTCCCCGGACTCCAGTTCCGCCGGTACGCCGGACCAGGTTCCGTCCTCGGGCCCCTCGCAGGGCGTCGGCGGGAGCGGGAGCGGCGGGGACGGCGGCGACAGCGAGGACGCGCAAGGCGACTGAGCACCGCCCGCCCCTCCCCGTCCGCGGTCACCGCCGGTCGTCACCGGCGGCCGTGGAGCTCCGGGCGGATCGACCGGGCGTACAGCTTCCGGACCGTGCCCGAAGCGGTCCGCCCGTTCCAGGTAAGGAAGTTGTCCGGAGCGCGGTTCTCCGGCGCCCGGACCTCGCGGCGGCCCCTTGTGAGGGCGACGAAGACGTCCGCGTGGGGCCGGTTCACTCGTTCGCTCGAGGTTTCCGGAGGCCCTGTACCACCCCGGCACGTACTGATCGATGATGTCGGCGGGGGCTCTCCGCCCCGCAGGAGCAACAGCCGTCGGACGAAAGGCTTGTCATGCGGGAACTGCCAACGGACCCGACGGCGGCGGACGCGCGGGAGGTTCCCCGTACGGGAGTGGACGCCCGCGTGATCGTGGTGGGAGCCGGACCGGCCGGCTCCTCGGCCGCGTACCACCTGGCACGTGCCGGAGTGGACGTCGCCCTCCTGGAGAAGGCCCGCTTCCCTCGGGAGAAGGTGTGCGGCGACGGACTCACCCCGCGCGCGGTGCACCAGTTGATCCGGATGGGGGTCGACGTCTCCGCGCCGGGGTGGACGCGTTCGCGCGGGATGCGCTGGGTGGCCGGGAAGCACCGGGTGCACATCGAGTGGCCCGCGCTGGGCCGCTAGCCCGACTTCGGGCTCTCCCGCAGCCGGCACGACTTCGACGACATCCTGGCCCGGCACGCGGTGGCGGCGGGGGCCCGGCTGTACAGCGGCTGGAAGGCGGAACGGCCGCTGACCGACCGGGCGGGGCGGGTCACGGGGGTCGCCGCGACCTTCGACTCCCCCGCCGTCCCCGGAGCGGTCGACTTCCGCGCGCCGATCGTGATCGCGGCGGACGGGGCGTCCGCCCGCCTCGCCCTGGCGCTGGGTCTGGAGCGGGACCCCGCGCGGCAGATCGCGACCGCCGCCCGGCGCTACTACCGCAGCCCCGAACGCTCGCGGGAGGAGTACCTGGAGCTGTGGGCCGACCTCCGCTTCCCTGACGGCGGCCCGTACCTCCCCGGATACGGCTGGATCTTCCCGATGGGCGACGGCCGGGTCAACGTCGGGCTCGGGGCGCTGCCCCACCGGCGGCACGGCAAGGCGGATCTGCGCGCGACCCTGGACCAGTGGCTGGCACGGACCCCGGAGGAGTGGGGGCTGCGCGAGGAGAACGCGGAAGGCCCGGTGCGCAGCGCGGCCCTGCCGCTCGGCTTCAACCGGCATCCGCTGTACTCCCGCGGGCTCCTCCTGGTCGGTGATTCCGGCGGAATGGTCAGCCCCTGGAACGGCGAGGGCATCGCCCAGGCGATGGAGGCGGGGGAGGCCGCCGCGGAGAGCGCGGCCCTCGCGCTGGCCCACCCGCGGGGTCCGCGCCGCGAACAGGTGCTGGGCGGCTATCCGGTGGAGATGAACCGCCGCTGGGGCCGCTATTACCGGCTGGGCAACACCGCCGCGGACCTGATCGTCAGCCGCGCGGGCTTCCAGCCGGTGCTCAACCGGTACGTCATGGGCTCGCCGTTCCTCCTCGACCTGCTGGCCCGGCTGCTCACCGACCTCACGGACAAGCCCTCGCGCGATGTGGCCGACCACGTGCTCAACACGGCGTTCCGCCTCGTCCCGTCGCCCCGGACGGGCCTGCGCCGAAGCCGGCCGGGGAAGCGCTGACGGCTCCAGAGGCAGGTGGGACGGCGTCCTGTCGGCGTACGTGGACCGCGGCCGGCGGTGTCCCGGGCCTCACGAACGGCGGCTCCGCGGCCTCTCCGCTTCGGGCTACAACGGTGTCGCCGCCTCCAGGACGAGGAACAGCGCGACGGCCGCGTTCAGCCCGGACAGCGCGGAGACGGTCGTCCCGGCGGCGGCGACGAACGCGGCCACGCCGGCACGGGTGAGGGCCGGGGGCCAGCCCCGGTCCGGCGGCACCGGCCCCAGGAGGGCCGCCACCCGGCGCGGTACCGGCCCGGCGGCGGCGAAGGAGGCGAAGGCCGGGCCGCCGGGCGCCGGACGGGCGACGAGTGCCGCCTTGCCGACCGCGCGGGCGGTCAGCCGGCGGTCACCGGTGATCCGGGCCGCCTCTTCGTCCGCCCACCGTTCCGTGCTGTACACGAGGGCGGCGAGCAGCGGCCGCAGCAGGGGGTTGACACAGCCGGCCAGCCGGGCGGCCAGCAGCAGCCGGTGGTGGCGTCCCGCCAGGTGGGTCCGCTCGTGGGCGAACAACGCCCGGCGCTCCGCCGGTTCGAGGGAGGCGAGCATGGCCGTGGAGACCACCACCCGCCCCGGAGAACCGGGGAGGGCGTAGGCGTAGGGGACGTCGTCGGGCAGGACGGCGACGTCGTCGTCGCACCGCAGACCCGCGAGCGCCCGGTGGGCCCGCGCCCGGAAGCGGTAGTGGCGGTGGACCGTGAACGCGCAGGCGACGGCGACGGCGACGAGCGCGAGGATGGACGCCTTCCCCGCGAACGCGTCGTGCGGTACGGCATCGCGTACCTCCTTGTCGGACCAGCCGTCGGGCAGCGGGTTGCCGGGCAGCTGGGCCGTGCCCACGACCACCAGCAGCCCGAGGCAGACCAGGCTGCAGGCGGCGAGGATCGCGGCGACGGTGGTCAGCAGCCGGGCGGCCCTGCGGGGGAGCAGATGCTGCTCCGCCAGGCGTGCGATCGGCAGCGCGGTCAGGGGCAGCACGAGCGGCAGGTAGACGAAGACGCCCATCGTCAGCGCTCCGGCCGGTCCGGGGGCGTACCGGGGGTGCCGGGTCCGCTCTCGGCGAGCAAGGACCGCAGCAGTTCCTCGTCGTGGGAGGAGAGGACGGAGACGAAACTGGAGAGCACCGCGTCGCGGTCGCTCTGCTTGTCGAGGAGGCGGCGCATCCGCAGGGCGGCGAGCCCCGCCTCGTTCGCCACCGGCTCCCAGA
Source organism: Streptomyces sp. V2I9 (assembly GCF_030817475.1). Taxonomy (NCBI): domain Bacteria; kingdom Bacillati; phylum Actinomycetota; class Actinomycetes; order Kitasatosporales; family Streptomycetaceae; genus Streptomyces; species Streptomyces sp. V2I9. The sequence continues at coordinate 337,986 of NZ_JAUSZJ010000002.1, forward strand.
GGACGGGGCGGCCCCGGCCGGTGCGGGAGACCGCCTGTTTGGCGTGCAGGCGCGTCAGGATGGTGATCACGGTGCTGTACGACAGGTCGGCGTCGAGCCGTTCCAGCACCCAGGCGGCGGTCACCGGTTCGCTCGCCCCGCCCAGCACCGACAGCACGCGGGCCTCCAGCTCGCCCTGGCCGCGCCTGCGGGCAGGCGTCCCGCTCTCGCCACCGACTCCATCGGCGTCCACGGCTCGGCCCCTTTCTCCGTTCGGCCGCCCGGCCACGGCATCGCGCCGACCGGGTATCGGGGAATCGTATCCAGCGGCGGGAGCCAGGAGCCACCGGCCGACGCGGAGACCCCTGCCGCCGGAACTTCTTCTCGGTCGCATGGCTCCCCCGCCTCTCACCTCCGGCACATCTACAGTGCTGTAGATGTTCCCCGGCGCCGCGACGCGTCCGCGCCTCACCCGCGGCATGGCCGCCGTCGTGTGAACACCCGCCACCGGACAAGGGAGAAGATCATGGGCGTGAGCCTCGCCAAGGGCGGGAACGTCTCGCTGAGCAAGGAGGCGCCGGGACTGACCGCGGTCCTCGTCGGGCTCGGCTGGGACGTCCGCACCACCACCGGCAGCGCCTACGACCTGGACGCGAGCGCGCTGCTCTGCGACGAGGCGGGCAAGGTCCGCTCCGACCAGCACTTCGTCTTCTACAACAACCTCAGGAGCCCCGACGGTTCGGTCGAGCACACCGGCGACAACCTCACCGGTGAGGGCGACGGCGACGACGAGACGATCAAGGTCGACCTGGCCTCGGTGCCCGCGGACGTGGCGAAGATCGTGTTCCCGGTCTCGATCCACGAGGCGGAGGGGCGGGGCCAGAGCTTCGGCCAGGTGCGCAACGCGTACATCCGCGTGGTGAACCAGGCGGGCGGCGCGGAGATCGCCCGGTACGACCTCAGCGAGGACGCCTCGACCGAGACGGCGATGGTCTTCGGCGAGCTGTACCGGCACGCCGCGGAGTGGAAGTTCCGTGCGGTCGGGCAGGGTTACGCATCCGGGCTGAGCGGCATCGTCGCCGATTTCGGCGTCGACCTCTGAGCCGCCGGGCCCCCACCCGCAAGCCGCGTGCCACCCCAGCCACCCAGCCACCGAAGGCGGAACGATGACGATCAATCTCACCAAAGGCCAGCAGGTCAGCCTCACCAAGTCCGGCGGCGGCGAACTCGACGTCGTGCGCATGGGGCTCGGCTGGAAGTCCGCTCCCCGTAAAGGGTTTCTGGCGCGGCTGACCGCCCGCGAGATCGACCTGGACGCCTCGGCGGTGCTCTTCGCCGGGCGGGACCCGCAGGACGTGGTCTTCTTCCAGCACCTGGTCAGCGACGACGGCTCGGTCCGGCACACCGGGGACAACCGGGTGGGCGGGGTGGGCGAGGGCGGGGACGACGAATCCGTTGTCGTCGATCTGCGGCGCGTACCGGCCCATGTGGACCAGATCGTCTTCACGGTGAACTCGTTCACCGGTCAGACCTTCGAGGAGGTCGAGGCCGCCTTCTGCCGGCTGGTCGACGAGACCAACGGCCAGGAGCTGGCCCGGTACACCCTGACCGGCGGCGGGCGGCACACGGCCCGGATCATGGCCAAGGTCCAGCGGACCGGCTCGGGCTGGCAGATGGCCGCGATCGGCGCACCCGCGGACGGCCGGACCTTCCAGGACCTCATGCCCGCGATCGCGCAGCACCTCTAGAGACCCCCACGGCTCCACCGCGGGGGTGCGGGCGTGACGTGCGCACCCCCGCGGCGGATCCGGGCGACCGACGCGGCCCCGGTTCAGCCCACCGGCGTCCGTGGGGAGCGGTCCCGCCGCTCCGGGGTCCGAGGGCTCCGGTGGGACCGCTCCCCGGCGGCCCGCACCAGGGCGGCCATGACGCGGGTGTCCTCGCCCATCTCCGGGTGCCACTGCACGCCGAGCACCAGGCTCCCGCATCCGGGGAGTTCCACGGCCTCCACCGTGCCGTCCGGCGCGTGGGCGCAGGCCACCAGACCGCTGCCGAGGCGGTCGACCGCCTGGTGGTGGTAGGCGGGCACCATGGCGGTCTCCGGTACGGCGTCGGCGTAGGCGGTGCCGGGGACCGGGGTCACCGGGTGGCTGCCGAAGACGCCGAGGCCGCCGGTGTGGTCCTCCAGGTGCTGCACGAGGGTGCCGCCGAGGGCGACGTTCAGCAGCTGCATGCCCCGGCAGATGCCGAGCAGGGGGACCTCCTGCTCGACCGCCGCCCGGATCAACGCCAGTTCCCAGGCGTCGCGTTCGCGGGCCGGGGGGCCGGTACGGGGGTCGGCGACCGCCCCGTACCGTGCCGGTTCGACGTCCGCTCCCCCGGCGATCACCAGTCCGTCCAGGGTGGCGACGGTGTCGCGGGCCGCGTCCTCGGCGTCGTCGGGAGGCAGCAGGACCGCGAGCCCGCCCGCCGCTCGGACCAGGCGGGGATAGCCGGCGGGCAGCAGCACCGCCGGCATCTCCCACACCCCCCAGCGGGCCTGGTCCTGGTAGGTGCTGATGCCGATGACGGGCCGGGCCATGGAACGGGCTCCTCGGTGGATCGCGGTCGGGACGTGGAGGGCGGGGGGCGCGGTCAGTCGCGGGCGAGTTCGGCCTCGGCCGCCGCGAGGGCGGTGAACTCCTCCTCCGGGGCTCCCGCGACCAGCCGGTGGCGACTGTAGAAGGCGAAGTAGGCCAGCGCCACCGCGTACACGCCGAGCGCGATGAACGCCGCGTCGCGGTCCACCAGGAAGGTCGCCACCAGCGCCGAGCAGGCCAGGACGAAGGCCACGGACGAGGTCACCGCGCCGCCGGGGGTGCGGTAGGGGCGCGGCAGCTCCGGTTCACGGCGGCGCAGCACCAGGTGGGAGAGCGCCATGAGGGCGTAGCTGATGGTGGCGCCGAGGACGGCGACGTTCAGCATCCGGCCGCCGTCGCCGCTCCAGGCGGCGAGCGTGAACCCGAGGGCGCCGGGGATCAGCAGGCCGAGGTAGGGGGACTTGCGGCGGTTGGTCAGCGACAGGAAGCGGGGCAGGTAGCCGGCCCGTGAGAGGGCGAACAGCTGCCGTGAGCCGGCGAAGATCAGGGAGAAGAAGGACGCCACCAGACCGGCGAGGCCCGCGTAGTTCACGAAGCGGCTCAGGGCGGTCGGCTCGCCGTCGCCCTGCAACGCCACCACGAGCGGGTTCCCGGCCTCCTTGATGGCGTCGGCGCCCTGGGCACCGGTGGCGGAGACGAAGGTGATGAGGGCCAGGAGGACCAGCACGGCGAGCGAGATGGCCAGCGCCTTCGGCAGCGAGCGGACCGGGTCCTTGGCCTCCTCGGCGGCGAGCGGCACGCCCTCCACCCCGAGGAAGAACCACATGCCGAAGGGGAAGGCGGCCCAGATCCCGAGCAGTCCGAACGGCAGCCAGGAGGAGGAGCCGAAGGCGGTGGCGTCCGCCGGGATGTCGTCGAGGCGGCCCGCGTCGAACTCGGTGAACGCTCCGGCGGCGAAGACGAGCAGCGCTGCCACCGCGATGGCGGTCACCACCAGGCTGAAGCGGAGCGCCTCGCCGACGCCCCAGAGGTGGATGCCGATGAAGACCGCGAAGCAGGCGAGGTAGACCGGCCAGCCGGAGGTGAGCCCGAACAGCCCGAGCGATTCGACGTACTCGCCGATGAAGATCGAGATGGCGGCGGGGGCGAGGATGTACTCGATGAGGATCGCCGTCCCCGTCAGGAAGCCGCCCCAGGTGCCGAGCGCCCGCCGGGCGAAGCCGTAGCCGCCGCCCGCCGTGGGCAGGATGGCGGAGAGTTCGGCCAGTGCGAAGACCAGGCAGGCGTACATGACACCCATCAGGACCGTGGCCGCGGCGAGCCCGCCGAAGCCGCCCTTGGACAGGCCGATGTTCCAGCCGGAGAAGTCGCCGGAGACGACGTAGGCGACGCCGAGCCCGGTCAGCAGGAGCCAGCCGGCGCTGCCCCGGCGCAGGGTCCGGCGGTGCAGATACGCGTCCGTGCCGGACATCCCCGAGGTCGCGTCACCGGGTGGGCCGGCGGGTTGTTCGGTTCCCTGAGCCATGAGGCGCTCCAGATGTGTGTCAACGGCATCGTCGGAACTGCTTCGATCAAAGGTTCGTCGGCACACCTTTGTGGAACAGCGGCGGGAATGGCAAGGGGCGTGCGCCGAAGAGTGGTTGCGGGGGCGCCTCGTCGGGTGCCGTCGGGACGGGCTCAGGAGAGGAAGCCGCGCAGCAGGGCCGCCGTACCGCCGCAGTGTTCGCGCATCATCTCGCGCGCCGCGTCCGGGTCCCGGTCGAGCACCGCCTCCACGACGGCCGCATGCTGCTGCTGGGAGTGCTCCAGGTTGCGTACCAGCAGCGGGATGCAGTCGAGGAGTTCGTTGAGGGTGGCCCGGACGGCGGCGTACCGCGCGGCGAGTGTGCGGGAGCCGGAGAGTTCGGCGAGCGTGAGGTGGAGCAGGGTGTCCTGGCGGCGGTAGTCCTCCAGCCGGGCGCCCCTCGTGGCGTCGAGCGCTCCGCGCAAGCGGGCCTCCTCGTCCCCGGTCAGCCCCTCGGCACAGAGGCCGGCCGCCCCGGCCTCCAGCACCTCGCGGAAGCGCAGGGTGTCCTCCACGTCGACGGCGGCGATGCGGCGGCGCAGTTCCCCGGTGCCGTCGGGGGCGGCGGTGCGCGGCAGGACGAACGTGCCTCCGTAGCGGCCACGGCGGCTCTCGACCATGCGCTGGTCCTGGAGGACCTTGAGAACCTCGCGCAGGGTGACCCTGCTGATCCGCAGCTGCTGGGACAACTCGCGTTCGGAGGGCAGCCGTTCGCCGGCCGGCACGAGGCCGAGGCGCAGGAGCTGGAGCACCTGCTCCAGCGCCTCCTCGAAGCCGTTGCCCGCACGGACGGGCCGCAGCACGGACTCCAGGGGTCCGGGCGCGACATCGCCCGTACCCGTCTCCGCACCGCCCTCCTCGGCGCCGCCCGCCTGCCGCTCCTCCTCCACCACCGGCGCCGATGCCACCGGACGGGTGTCGTCCGCTCTCCCCCTCGTGACCACGGGCGGATCCCCTTCCCAAGCAATGGTTCTCTGTCATACCTTATGCCTCCCGGTTCCCCCAAGGAGGCTCCCGTGGCAGACCGCACACCCCCGCTCGCCCTCGACGAGCTGCGCTCACGGGTCGCGGACGGTTCGCTGGACACCGTGGTGCTGGCCTTCCCGGACATGCAGGGCCGGTTGCAGGGCAAGCGGTTCGCCGCCGGCTTCTTCCTCGACGAGGTACTGGAGCACGGGTCCGAGGGGTGCAACTACCTGCTGGCCGTGGACACCGAGATGCGGACCGTCGACGGCTACGCGATGTCCTCGTGGGAGAACGGCTACGGCGACTTCGGCATGGTTCCCGACCCCGCGACCCTGCGTCCCGTCCCCTGGCACGAGGGCACGGCGCTGCTGATCGCGGATCTCGCCTGGCACGACGGCAGCCCGGTCGTGGCGGCCCCGCGCCAGATCCTGCGCCGTCAGCTCGACCGGCTCACCGAGCGCGGCTGGACGGCGCAGGTGGGCACCGAGCTGGAGTTCATCGTCTTCCGGGACAGTTACGAGGAGGCATGGGACCGCGACTACCGCGGGCTGACCCCGGCGAACCAGTACAACATCGACTACTCGATCCTCGGCACCGGCCGCATCGAGCCGCTGCTCCGCCGCATCCGCAACGAGATGCAGGAGGCCGGGCTGACCGTCGAATCGGCCAAGGGCGAGTGCAATCCGGGCCAGCACGAGATCGTCTTCCGCTACGACGAGGCGCTCACCACCTGCGACCAGCACGCCGTCTACAAGACGGGCGCCAAGGAGATCGCGGCCCAGGAGGGCGTCTCGCTGACCTTCATGGCCAAGTACGACGAGCGCGAGGGCAACTCCTGCCACATCCACCTCTCGCTCACCGACGAGGACGGCGAGAACCTGATGGCGGGCCACGGGCCCGACGGCATGTCCGGGCTGATGCGGCACTTCCTGGCCGGTCAGCTGGCCGCCCTGCGCGACTTCTCCCTCCTCTACGCCCCGAACATCAACTCCTACAAACGCTTCCAGCCGGGCTCCTTCGCCCCGACCGCCGTCGCCTGGGGCGTCGACAACCGCACCTGCGCCCTGCGGGTCGTCGGCCACGGGCCCTCGATGCGCCTGGAGAACCGGCTGCCCGGCGGCGACGTCAACCCGCACCTGGCCGTCGCCGGCCTGGTCGCGGCCGGACTGCACGGGGTCGAGCAGCGGTTGGAGCTGCCCGATGCCTGCACGGGCAACGCGTACACCGCCGGCTACGACCGGGTGCCGACGACCCTGCGCGAGGCCGCCGAGCTGTGGGAGGCCAGTCCCATCGCCAAGGAGGCGTTCGGCGAGGAGGTCGTCGCGCACTACCTGAACATGGCGCGGGTCGAGCTGGCCGCCTACGACTCCGCGGTGACCGACTGGGAGCTGCGCCGCTCCTTCGAACGCCTCTGACCACCAACCGCTTCCCTGATCGGGGTCCGTACGTGTCACCACCCACCCTGGACGTCCTGAACCCGGCGACCGCCGAGGTCATCGCCACCGTCCCGGCCGCCACCGCCGCCGACGTGGACGCCGCCGTCGCCCGAGCGGCGGCCGCACAGCGCTCCTGGGCCGCCGCCGCGCCCGCCGACCGGGCCCGCCTGCTGCGCCGCTTCGCCGTCGTCGTCGACGAACACCTCGAGGAACTGGCCCGGTTGGAGGTCCGCGAGGCCGGCCACACCATCGGCAACGCCCGCTGGGAGGCGGGCAACGTGCGCGATCTCCTCGACTACAGCGCGGGCGGGGCCGAACGGCTGCTGGGCCGGCAGATCCCGGTGGCGGGTGGCATCGACTTCACGATCCTGGAGCCGCTGGGCGTCGTCGGGGTGATCGCCCCGTGGAACTTCCCGATGCCGATCGCCGCCTGGGGGCTCGCCCCGGCGCTCGCGGCCGGCAACGCCGTCCTCCTCAAGCCCGCCGAGACGACCCCGCTGACCGCGCTCCGGCTGGCCGAACTCGCCCTGGCCGCCGGTCTTCCCGAGGGTCTGTTCCAGGTGCTGCCCGGCGAGGGGCCGGTGGCCGGCGGCGCTCTGGTCGAGCACCCCGGCGTCACGAAGATCGTGTTCACCGGCTCCACCCGGACCGGGAAGCACATCATGACCCGCTGCGCCGAGCACGTGAAGCGGCTCACCCTGGAGCTGGGCGGCAAGAGCCCCAACATCGTCTTCGCCGACGCCGACGTCGAAGCCGCCGCGGCGGCCGCCCCGATGTCCTTCCTGGACAACGCCGGTCAGGACTGCTGCGCCCGCACCCGCATCCTGGTCGAGCGGTCCGTGTACGACCGGTTCCTCGACCTGCTCGCCCCGGCCCTGTCCGCCGTGGTGGTGGGCGACCCGGCCGATGAGAAGACGCAGATGGGACCGCTGATCTCGGCGGCCCAGCGGGAGAGGGTGCGCGGGCTCGTCGACAGGGACCGGCAGGCCGACGGGGTACGGGCGATGCTCGGCACGGCCCCCGAGGGGTCCGGGTTCTGGTATCCGCCGACCGTGCTCGCCGGTGTCTCGCCCGACGCACCGGTGGCCGTGGAGGAGGTCTTCGGGCCGGTCGCGGTGGTCCTGCCGTTCGAGGACGAGGCGGACGCGCTGCGCCTCGCCGACGCCACCGACTACGGGCTCTCCGGCTCGGTCTGGACCCGCGACGTGGGCCGCGCGCTGCGTGTGAGCCAAGGGCTGCGGGCGGGCAACCTCTCCGTCAACTCGCACTCCAGCGTGCGCTACACGACCCCGTTCGGCGGCTACAAGCAGTCGGGGCTGGGCCGCGAGCTCGGCCCGGACGCCCTGGCCGCCTTCACCGAAACCAAGAACGTCTTCATCAGCACGGAGGCCTGAGCACCATGACCGACACTTCTTCCGTCTGCCGCCGCCTGGTCGGCCGCACCGCCGTCGTCACCGGGGCCGGCAGCGGCATCGGCCTGGCCACCGTGCGGCGGCTCGCCGCCGAGGGCGCGCACGTCGTCTGCGCCGATGTGGACGAGGAGCGGGGCAAGGCCGCCGCCGAGGAGGCCGCCGGACTCTTCGTCCGTACCGATGTCACCGACGCCGAACAGGTGGAGGCCCTCTTCGGGGCCGCCCACGACACGTACGGCTCGGTCGACATCGCGTTCAACAACGCGGGTATCTCGCCGCCCGAGGACGACTCCATCCTGGAGACCGGTCTGGAGGCGTGGAAGCGGGTGCAGGAGGTCAACCTCACCTCCGTCTACCTCTGCTGCAAGGCGGCCATCCCCTACATGCGCGCGCAGGGCAAGGGGGCGATCATCAACACGGCCTCGTTCGTGGCCCGGATGGGGGCGGCCACCTCCCAGATCTCCTACACCGCGTCCAAGGGCGGGGTGCTGGCCATGTCGCGCGAGCTGGGCGTCCAGTTCGCGCGCGACGGGATCCGGGTCAACGCGCTGTGCCCCGGACCGGTCAACACCCCGCTGCTCCAGGAGCTGTTCGCCAAGGACCCGGAGCGGGCCGCGCGGCGGCTGGTCCACATTCCGGTCGGCCGGTTCGCCGAGCCCGACGAGATCGCCGCCGCCGTCGCGTTCCTGGCGAGCGACGACTCCTCGTTCGTGAACGCCACGGACTTCCTGGTCGACGGCGGGATCGCCGGGGCGTACGTCACCCCGGTCTGACCCCGCGTCCCGGCCGCCCCGGACCGGAGCCGGTGCGCTTCGGACCGGGGACGGGCTCGGGGTGCGGCATCGCGGCCCGGTGCCGGGTGCCGCGATGCCGTACCGGCGCCCGGCGCTCGGCCCGGTGTTCGGTCCCGGCCCGGTGCTCAGTCCTGGCCCGGTGCGAGATCGCCCCGCAGACGCAGGGCGCGGAGCACCATCAGCATCTCGAAGCGCTGGTCCGGTTCGTCGATGGCCTCGCCCCACAGCTCACGGATCTGCCGCAGCCGGTAGCGGGCCGTCTGCGGGTGGACCCCCAGCCGGGCGGCCACCTCGGGGGCGCCGCCGGGGGTCTCGATCCAGGCGAGCAGGGTCTCGGCCAGCCGCCGCGACTGGGTGGCGCTGAGCCCGTCCAGCGGGGCGAGGCAGCGCCGGGCCGCAGCGTCGATCAGCTCCTGGGCGGGCAGCAGGAGCAGCTCCTCCGTCCGCTCGGTGCAGTGCAGCACCTCGCCCTGCGGGAGCAGGCCCTTCTTGATCAGCTGGACGGTGGTCTCCGCCCAGCGCAGCGAGGTCGCCGCTGCCGCCAGCGGGACCGACGGGCCGATCGCCCCGGACCAGCCGGCCGTCGCGCGCCGCAGGATCTCCGCGCGCCCCGCCGTCTCCGGATTCGGGATGACCACGCGCGGCTGCTCGCTCTCCATCTCCAGCAGGATGCCCTGCCCCACCGCCGGGGCCACGGCCTCGCGCGCCGGGCGCATCAGCACACCCACGGCGATCGTCTCCGGCAGCTCCCAGCCGATGTGGGCGGCCCGCTCGGCCAGGGTCATGGAGACGTCGCCCCGGTGTTCCATCAGGAGGAGCTCGATCAGCTGGCGCTGAAGGCGGAGCCGTTCACTGGCGCGCCGGGCGGCCGCCTCGGCGTAGCCCCGTACCGACTGTTCCACGAGTCCGTCCAGATACTGGAATCCCGATTCGGCCAGTTCGTACATGGCGGGCGCGGGGATGTCGACCTGCTGGCCGATCTCCGCGAGCCTGCGCCAGGTGAGCCGGACCCCGAGGCGGTAGATGGCCTGGAGCGCGTCGAGGCTGCGGCCCTCCAGGCCCTCGCCCCGGCCGAACTCCTGGAACATCTCCGGCGGGACCCGGGGGTGGACGCCGCCGGTGAGGTTGTGGACGAAGCCTTCGATGGCACGGCGGATGCCGACGAGGGCCAGCGGCTCCCCGGACTCGTCCTCGACCAGGTGCAGATAGGGGTATTCCTGGCGGATCTGGAAGAGGATCGTCTGGGCGAGCTCCGGCGCCTCGGATCGGGCGATCTCCTCGAAGCGGTCGAGTTTGGACCGGGGGACGTCCTGCCAGGCCGGGCGGGTCACGGAGCCGCCGGCGTGGTGTCATAGCTGATCAGAGGCGTATTGGGCTGGTCGGGCGTGGCGTCGAGCAGTGCCACGACACCGACCGCCGCACCCACGGCGAGCGTGGCGGACACCAGGACGGTGACAGTGGCGGCGACGATTCTGCGCATGGTCGGGTCAGCTCCTTGCTGGAGACGATCCCCACCCCTTCAGCCAGGCCCCTCCGGCTGGACACAGTGTCGGCAGCACATTGACATTCCGTCAAGGCCTTGCTTACTGTTCACGCCAATCAAGGGCTGACCGGCCCGGGGCCCGTGCACCTCCGCGAAGAGATTCGACCCAGGAGTGCCCGGATGCGCCACAAAGCTTCACCCCTGTCGCTTGTCCTGCTGGGGGCGGGAGTCTTCCTGCTCGTACTGGCGCCACTGCTCGTCTGGTACGTCCAGCCGCACGCCAAGCGCACCCCCATCGACATCGACACCACCACCGTCTTCACCGGGACGGGCAGCTACTTCGACACCTCCGAGGTGGAGACGGTCGAGGGCAGAACGATCACGATCACCCGGCAGGTGCGGGGCGACGTGGCCGACAGCGAGAAGAGCGGCAACGCCGTGTGGGACGTCTCCACCTCGGTCGACCACGACGGCACCCTGCCCGCCTCGGACCCCCGTGACGCCCTCCAGTGGACGCTGGAGCGCTGGGTGACCGACCGCTCGACCAACGAACCGGTCCACTGCTGCGAGGAGTCGCCGACATTCGACGGGGAGGCGTACCTCAAGTTCCCCTTCGACGTCGAGAAGCGCTCCTACCGCTGGTGGGACGGGACGCTCGGCGGGGTGGTGCGCCTCGCGTACGCCGGCGAGCGGGAGGTCCAGGGCTACTCCGGCTACCTCTTCAAGGGCAAGGTGGAGCCCGCCAGGACCGGGGTGCGCCAGGTGCCGGGGGTCCTCGTGGGCCGGAAGAAGACGCCCCAGGTGATGGCCGAGGAGTGGTACTCCAACAGCGGCATCGAGCTGGTCGTGGACCGGCGGACCGGCCGCATCATGAACGCGGCGATCGGCCCGAGGAAGACGCTGCGGGCTCCGGGCTCCAAGAAGGACGCCGTCGTGCTGCTGGAGAGCAAGCGGGTGGAGTTCACCGAGGAGACCCAGCGCAAGCAGGTCGAGCTGGCCTCGGCGGACAGCGACCGGCTGGCGATGCTCGGCACGACCGCGCCGGCCGGGGCGGCGGGACTGGGCGGGGTGCTCGCCCTGGCGGGCGTCGTCCTCCTCGTCCGGGGCCGCCGGACGGAACCGGAAGCGCCGAATACTCACATGATGACGATTCCGCACACCTGAGTCACCGGCAAGTTGTTGCACCGGTGAGTAGCCGGGGGCGTACCCGTGCCGAAAACTGTCTATCCCCACCAGAGCACGGCCCCCGGTCTCGTCCTGTCCCTCGTACACCTTCTTCCGTTCCCGTCCCGTCCTCACCCTCAGCCTCACCCCCTCCCGCCTTCCGCGCGGCCCCCGCCCCTCGCGGGCCGCTTCCCCGTACCCCGAGCCGAGTTGGAGCGCCCATGCCCCAGCACGTACCTCCCCCCTTGCTCGACGCCGCCGCACGTCCGGGTCAGGGCCCGGCGTCCTCCCGGATCGCCGGGGCCCCCCGACGGATCGTCTTCCTCGCCCACCGCGACCTGGGCAACCCCGCCGCCGGCGGCTCCGAGCTGCTGGTCGACCAACTGGCCCTCGGTCTCACCGAGCAGGGTCACGACGTCACGCTGCTCTGCGGCGGCCAGGCCTCCCGCCGGCCCTACCGGGTCGTCTCGGCGGGCTCCACGCTGGGGCACTACGTCGGCGCGCGGTCCGCGTTCGCCCGGCAGGTCGGCTCGTGCGACCTGCTCGTCGAGGTCTGCAACGGCATGCCGTACCTGGCCCCGCTGTGGCACCGCGGACCGACGGTGTGCCTGGTCAACCATGTGCACACCGACCTGTGGGACATGCGCTTCCCGACGCCGGTGGCCCGTGCCGGGCGCAAGCTCGAACACTGGGCGCTGTCCCGCGCCTACCGCGACCATCTGATGATCGCGGTCTCCCCGTCCACGGCGGGCGCCCTGCGTGAACTCGGCGTACCCGACAGCCGGATCAGGGTGGTGCACAACGGGGTCCAGGAGCCCAGCCCGCAGGGCGACCGCTCCCCCACTCCGCTGTTCGTCGCGCTGGGCCGGCTCGTCGACTACAAGCGCATCGATCTGCTGCTCCAGCTCTGGGAGCGGGTCCGGCCGGTCACCGGCGGCCGGCTCGTCATCGTCGGCGACGGCCCCGAGCGTGCCCGGCTGGAACAACTCGCCGGTCCTGGAGTGGAGTTCGCCGGGCATGTGACCGAGGCCGAGAAGCACCGGCTGCTCTGCGCCTCGTGGATGCTGCTGCACCCGGCGGCCGTCGAGGGCTGGGGGCTCGTCGTCACGGAGGCCGCCGCCCGCTCCACCCCGACCCTGGGATTCGACGTGCCGGGGCTGCGTGACTCCGTCGAGGACGGCGTCACCGGCATCCTCGCCCGCGGCGCGTCCTCCTTCGCTGCCGCCTGGTGCGCGCTGGCGCTGGACGACGAGCGGCGCGAGGCGATGGGGAAAGCGGCCCGCGAACGCGCCGCCGACTACCGGTGGACCTCCAGCGTGCGCCGGTTCGCCGCGGTGGCCGCCGAGGCCACCGGCGGTGTGCCGGCCGGTGCGGCGGGCGGCCCGAAGGCCCCGGCGATGGGCGCGAGCGCGTGAAAGACCCTTCGTTCCGGCGGTCGGCCGCCCTGTTCCGCGCCTTCCTGCGCGAACAGGGCGACCCCGCCACCGCGTACACCCTGCTGGCCCGCGACGCGGCCGACCAGGTCGAACGGCACGGCCCGCTCCGGGACAAGGTCGTCGTGGACATCGGCGGCGGCGACGGCTACTTCACCCGCGAATTCCGGCGGCGCGGCGCGCACAGCTACCTCTTCGAACCGGATCCGGCGGAGATCGGCCCCGGGCAGCGCGCGGACACCGTCGTCGCCGACGGCTATCTGCTGCCGCTCGCCGACGGCGCGGCCGACGTCTGCTTCTCCTCCAACGTGCTGGAGCACGTCGCCGATCCGCACACCTTCCTCAGCGAGATGGCGCGGGTGACCCGCCCCGGCGGCCTCATCTACGTCTCGTACACCAACTGGCTCTCCCCGTGGGGCGGCCATGAGTGGGCGCCCTGGCACTACCTCGGCGCCGACCGCGCCCGGAGCCGCTACGAGCGGCGCACCGGGAAGCCCGCCAAACACCGGCTCGGCGAGAACCTCTTCAAGATCGGCGTCGGCGAGACCCTGAGCCATGTCCGGAGCCGCTCCGACGTGGCCGTGGTCTCCGCACGGTCGCGCTACTGGCCCGTCCTTCCCCAGCTCGTGCCGCGGATCCCCGTCCTCCGGGAGTTCGCCACCTGGAACCTCCTCCTCATTCTCCGGCGGTGTTCATGACCAGCGCTGTCCTCCCACCCCGGTCCACGGCCCCGGACGGCGCGGATCCCGTGCCGCCCGGCTCCGCCGATGGCCCGCCCCCGCCCCGTTCCCGTCGGTGGCTGCTGGGCTTCTGGGCCGCCGTGTTCGCGGCGTTCCTCGCGGTGTCGCCGGGACGGATGACGTTCGACACCAAGCTCGGCGTCGTCGTGGACCCCTGGCGCTTCCTGGGCGACCTGGGCGAGCTGTGGCACAGCCGCGCCGGGTTCGGCGGGATCGCCGACCAGTACGTGGGCTACGCCATCCCGATGCTGCCGTACTACGGGGCCGCCGACCTGCTGCACGTACCGGTGTGGCTCGCGGAGCGGCTGTGGCTGTCGCTGATCGTGGCGACGGCGTTCTGGGGTGCGCTCCGGCTGGCGGAGCGGCTGCGCGTCGGCGCTCCGGCGACCCGCCTGCTGGGCGCGGTGGCGTACGCGCTGTGGCCGACGTACACGATCGTCGTGGGCTCGACCTCGGCGGCGGCCCTGCCGGGTGCGTTGCTGCCGTGGGTGCTGCTGCCGCTGACCGACCAGCGGCTGACGCCGCGGGTGGCGGCGGCCCGCTCCGCGCTGCTGATCCCGCTGATGGGCGGCGTCAACGCGGCCTCGACGCTGGCCTCGCTGCTGCCGGTGGGACTGTACCTGCTGTCCCGGCCGGGCGGTCCGCGCAAGCGCGCGCTGCTGGCCTGGTGGACTCCGGGCGTGATCCTCGCAACCGCCTGGTGGATCGTTCCGCTGCTGCTGCTCGGGACGTTCGGTGAGAACTTCATGCCGTACGTGGAATCCTCCTACACCACCACGTCGACCATGTCGGCGACGGAGATGCTGCGCGGCGGCGGCAACTGGGTCGGCTACCTGAACTTCGGCGAGGCATGGCTGCCCGCCGGCTGGACCGTCGCCACCGCGACCGTCACCATCCTGGGCTCGGCGCTCGCGGCCGCCCTGGGCCTGGCGGGGCTGGCCCGGCGTGATCTGCCCGAGCGCCGCTGGCTGGTGCTGACCGTGCTGAGCGTCGCGCTGATCACGCTCGCCGGGTACGGCGGTGCGCTGGGCGGGCTGTTCCACGGGACCGTGCAGGACTGGCTGGACGGCTGGCTGGTGCCGTTCCGCAACATCTACAAGTTCCAGACGGGTCTGGCGCTCGCCCTGGCCCTGGGCCTCGCGCATCTGACGGCGGTGGCCTCCGTCGCCGCCGCGGCGCGCGGCGGGCGGAACGCGGCGCGGTTCCGCCGGCTGGCTCCGGTGGTCGCCGCCGTGATCGTGCTGCCGGGTCTGGCCTGGCCGTACGTCAACGGCTCGATCCTGCAGCCGGGTTCGTTCCAGAAGCTGCCCACGTACTGGGAGACCACCGGGGAGTGGCTGGAGAAGAACGCGCCCGAGGACCGTGCCCTGGTGGTCCCCGCGACCGCGCACGGCATCTACACCTGGGGCTCCCCCATCGACCAGCCGCTCGACGTCCTGGCGAACTCGCCGTGGGGTCAGCGGGATTACGTGCCGTTCGGCACGCCGGGCAACCGGCGCGCGATGGACGCGGTCGAGCAGGCCCTGACGACCGGCGGCGAGGTCCCCGGTCTGAGCGCGTTCCTGAACCGGGCAGGGCTGCACCATGTGGTGGTCCGCAACGACCTGGACCCCGACCAGTTGGGGTACGTGCCGACGACCACGGTGAAGCGCACGCTGGAGGCGTCCGGGTACCGGCGCGTCACCGGCTTCGGCCCCGTGATGACCGGCGGCCGGATCGCGGCGGACACCCCCGTGCAGGTCGAGGGGCTCTACCCCCGGCAGCGGGCCGTGGAGATCTACGAGCCGCCCGCCGGGACGGAGCGTCCCGGCCGCGCGGGCACGGCCCCGGTGGCCTCGACGGCCGTCGTGAGCGGCGGGCCCGAGTCCCTGCTCCCGCTGTCGGCGAGCGGGGCACTGCAGGGCCGGCCGGCCGTGCTGGCCGGTGACGCGCACCCCGGTCTGGAGCGGCCGTCGCTGTACGCGGCGGGCGACGGGCTGCGGCGCGCCGACACCCGGTTCGGGCTGGTCAACTCGAACACCTCGTACACGTACACCGCCGACGAGCGCAACGCCGTGGACGCGGCGCAGGACCCGGACCGCGAGCCCCGGCAGATCCTGCCGTCGACCGGTACGGAGCACCAGACGACCGCCGTGCTGCGGGGTGCGAAGAAGGTCAGCGCCTCCTCAGTGGGGAACTGGCTGTTCCACCTGCCGCAGTACGACCCGGTCAACGCCTTCGACGGGAACCCGGAGACCGGGTGGGCCGAAGGGTCTCCCGGCTCGCCCGAGAACGAGTGGGTGCGGATCGACTTCACCGGGCCCACGGACATCCCCGGCTCGCTCCAGGTGACGCCGCTGCCGAGCGGCAGCGTGCGGGCCGCGCCGACCGTCGTCCGGGTCGAGACCGAGCGGGGCTCCAAGGACAGCCCGCTGCGGACCGACGGTTCGGCGCAGACGGTGGCCGCGCCCGCCGGGCAGGCGTCGTGGCTGAAGGTGACGATCCTGGAGTCCCAGCAGGGGCGTCCCGGTCTGACCGGCGCCGGGTTCACCGACATCACGATCCCCGGGGTCCAGGTGACCCGGATGCTGGAGCTGCCGTCCGACGCACCGCGTGAGGGCGCCGACTCCACCGTCTACTCGCTGCGTCGGGGAAGCGACCCGGGCGGGCTGTCGTCGGTGGCGGCCGAGGTCGGCCTGCACCGGCAGTTCACCCCGCGGGAGCCGGGCGCGTACCAGGTGTCCGCGAGCGCGGTCCCGGTGCCCGGCGACGCCCTGGACAAGCTGCTGTTCGAGCTGACGGGCGAGCGGGAGCGGATCGAGGTGAGCGCCGACTCCACGGCGCGGCTGGGCACCAACCTCAGTCCGCGCAACCTGACCGACGGCGACCTGACCACGGCCTGGATCGCGGGCGAACGCCCCGTACTGCATCTTTCCTGGCCGGAGAAGAAGGAGGTCGGGGAGATCGTCTTCGCCGCGGCCGGCGGTCTGTCCACCCGTCCCGAGCAGGTGCAGATCACCTCCCCGGACGGCACGGCGGTGGCCGCCGTGGACGAGAACGGCATGGCCCGCTTCTCCCCGATCAAGACCGACCGGCTGGACATCACGATCTCCCGGCAGGCTCCGCTGACCGTCCACAACCCGGTGGCCGACGACCGGTTGCAGTTGCCGGTCGGTCTCAGCGAGGTCTACATCCCGGCCCTGGAGGAGTACCGCACGCCGCAGCCGAAGCCGGAGAAGACCTTCACCCTGGCCTGCGGCAAGGGCCCGGTGCTCTCGGTCGGCGGTACGTTCCTGGAGACCCGCGCCGAGGGGCGGGTGCGGGATCTGACGCAGCGCCGTCCCATCGAGGTGACGCCGTGCACGAAGGACGGCACGGTGGAGCTGGCCGCCTCGTCCACCACCGTCGAGGCCGGGGACGCGGGTCCGCTCGTCATCACCGACGTCACGCTGGGCAACGGCACGTCCGAGGCCGGGGCGGGCACGTCCCGGTCGGTGGAGGTCGAGCAGGGCGACGGCGACCGGCGCACGATCTCCGTCGGCGCGGGCGAGGCGTCCTATCTCCAGATCCACGAGAACCACAACAAGGGCTGGAAGGCCACGCTGGACGGCGAGGAGCTGACGCCGCTGCGGATCGACGGCTGGCAGCAGGCGTTCCTGGTCCCGGAGGGCGAGGGCGGCACGGTCACTCTGGAGTACGAGCCGGCCCGGATCTACCAGGTGGGTCTGATCGGTGCGGGGGCGCTGCTCCTGGTGCTGGCGGGGCTCGCCCTCGGGCGGCGGCGGGGAGCCGATCCGCACCCGGCCGAGGAACAGCCCGTCCCGCCGGGTCCCGGCCTGGTCCTCGGCACGGTGGCGCTCACCCTGGTGGGCGTCGTGATCGCGGGACCCCTCGCCCTGGCGGTGCCGGTCCTCGCCGTACTCGCCCATCTCCGGCCGAAGCTGCTCGCGCCGGTCGCGTTCGCGGCGATGGCCGCCGCGGGTGTGGTCGCGGCGGTGGGAACCGGGGAGACCACGGCGGCGGACGAGGGCGCGTTCAGTGCGACGGCCCAACTCCTGGCGCTGGTCGGCCTGTTCGCCGCCCTGGTCACGGCCGGGCGTGGACCGCTCGGCAAGCGGGCCGCCGGGGGCCGGGGGGTGGCCTCGCCCGCCGCGACGGGCGAGGATGCCCCCACGGTTCCGGCACAGGCGGCTGCCTCCGGACGGACGGTCTCCACCGACCCGAAGCGTCCGCAGGGCACCCCGCCGCCCGCTCCGGGCGGCGGGCACGGATACGGGTCCACGACGGACGCCGGGAACGCGTCGAGGCCGGGCGGCGGACACGCCGGTGACGCGCCGGCGCAGCAGTCCGGCGGCGAGCGGCCGCCGCACCGTCCCGGAGGGAGCGCCTGATGGCGACCACGCAACACCCTCGGGCCCGGGGCGGCGCGCCCCGGCCCGGGGCGCCGGACCGGGTACCGTTCCCGGTCGTCGACGAGGTGGCCCGGCACTGCGCCCGGGACTCCGAGCCGAACACGGTGCACATCGAGATCCATCTGCCGGGCCCGGTGGACGGGGCGCGGCTACGGGCGGCGTTCGCCGAGGCGCTCGCCCGGCATCCGCGGGCGCTGATGCGGGAGCGGCCCCGCGGTCCCTTCGCCCGGCGCTACGAGTGGGAGCTGACCGGCAGCGCCGACGTGGAACCGGTCTCCTTCCCGCCGTCCGCGCCCGGTGCGCTGGACCGGGCGCGGAGGCGGGCGCTGGAGGTGGCCCCGCCGCTGACGGTGTCACCGCCGCTGCGGCTGGAGGTGGTCCGCGAGCCGGGGAGGGACGGCTGCGTGCTGGTGTTCGCCCTCCACCACACCGCTCTCGACGGCCCGGCGTGCATGCGGCTGGCGGCGACGACCGCCGAGGTCTACGGCGCGCACCGCGCCCCGGCCGTGCCCGCCCCGGCACGCCCGGCGTCCGAGCCGCCCGCCGGGGAGTCCCCGGCGGCGCCGCTGGCGCGTCCCGCCCGGATCGCGGCGGGTTCGCCGGGCCCCGGAGCGGCGGCGGGCAACTCCCTGCTGCTCGCCGAACTCCCGGTGCCCCGGCGGGAGTCCGGGGCGCCGTACACGGTGAACGACCAGCTGATGGTGGCGACCGCGCTGACCGTGGCCGACTGGAACCGGACGCAGGGCGCGCCGGGGGCCGACCGCCGGCCGCTGCGGATCACCATGCCGGTCGACGACCGGCCCCGCGGGCCCGAGATGCCGATCGGGAACGGCACGCGGCTGGTGGAGGTCGGCTTCGGCGCGGCCGAGCTGCTGCCCGGCACGGACGTCACCGCCCTGCTGCGGACGACCGCGGAGCGCACGCGGGCACTCAAGGCGGTCCGGCGGCCCCCGCTGGGGCGTTCCGCCTCCCTGCTGACCACGCCGGTGCTGCCGGTGGCCGCCCGTGCCGCCGCCACCCGCGGGCTGCGGGTGCTGGCGGGGCCATGGACCTCGACGACGCTGCTGAGCAACATCGGCCGGCTCCCGTACCCGCTGGACTTCGGGGAGGCGGGGCGGGCCACGGCCGTGTGGTTCTCCGCGCCCGCCCGGATGCCCCGCGGGCTGACCTTCACCACCGCGTCCACCGGCGGGCGGCTGCATCTGGCGCTGCGCTGGTCGCGCACCCTGCTGGGGGACGAGGACGGCGTGCGGTTGCGCGAGCTGTTCACCCGGCACCTGGCCTCGACGTCCTCGGAGACCGCATGACCGACACCACCACTCCCCCGCCCGGACTGCGGGACTTCTACGAGAACCCGTCCGTCCCCGTCGCCTCGGGCGACGGGCGCACCCTGCGGCAGGCCCGGCTGCTGGCCGAGGCGCTGGGTACGCCGGGGCAGGTGATCCTGGACATCGGGTGCGGCGACGGTACGGCGGCGGCCACGGCGGCCCCGATCCTCGCCGGACACCGGCTGATCGGGGTCGACTGGTCGCAGGACGCGCTGCGCCGGGCCCGGCCCCGGATGGGCGCGGTGGTACGTGGCGAGCTGGAGCACGGCGGGCTGCCGCTGGCCGGCGGTTGCGCGGACGCGGTGCTGTTCAGCGAGATCCTGGAGCATCTGGTCGACCCGGACCAGGCGCTGGACGAGCTGCGGCGGGTCCTGCGGCCGGGTGGCCATCTGATGCTGTCCACCCCGAACCTGGCGGCCTGGTACAACCGGGGGCTGCTGCTCGCCGGGGTGCAGCCGGTGTTCTCGGAGGTCAGTCTGCGCGGGATCCACGGCCGCCCCGGTTCGGAGGTGGTCGGGCATCTGCGGCTGTACACGGCCCGTGCGCTGCGCTCGTTCCTGAAGGCGTCCGGTTTCACCGACGTGACGATCAAGGGCGCCCCCTTCCACGGGGTGCCGCGTCCGCTGAGGCTGCTGGACCGGGCGGCGTGCGCGGTGCCGGGCACGGCCTCCATCCTGCTGGCCCACGCGCGGCGGAGGTAGCCGCATGTGGTGGGGCGTCGGCGCGGCGCTGGTCGCCAACGCGCTGTACAGCGTGGGGTTCGTGGTGGAGAAACGGGCGCTGGGGTCACTTCCCGCGCTGTCGGCCGACCGGCCGCTGCACGTGATCCGGGTGCTGGCGACCAGTCCGCTGTGGATCGTCGGCGCGCTGGCGCTGGCGGCCGGGTTCGGGGCGCAGCTGGTCGTCTACCGGGCGCTGCCGATCGCGGCGGCGCAGGGCATCTTCGTCTCCGGCCTGGTGCTGCTCCTGCTGCTGTCGTCGGCGGTGCTGGGCGAGGAGTCGACGGGCCGCGAACGCTACGCGCTCGGCGGGGTCCTGGTCGCGCTGCTGATGGTGGTGGCCTCGGTGCGCGAGGGCGAGGACGTGGTGAGCGGCGGCGCGCCCTGGGCGCTGGTGCTGCTGGTCTGCGTGCCCGCGCTGGCGGCGGGCGTCTGGCTGTACGTACGGGTGGAGAGCCGGGCGGCCAAGCGGCACCGGGTCCCGACCAGCGGCATCGGGTACGGGGTGGCGGTGGGCCTGCTCTACGGGGTCAGCTCACTGGCCATCAAGGGCACCTCCAGCCGCCTGACCGGCACCGATCCGGGAGAGGTCGCGCTGTCGCTCCTGGGTTCCCCGTACCCGTACCTGCTGCTGTTCACCGCGGTGGTCGGCCTCGTCATGTCCCAGACGGCGCTGCAGCGCTGCCGGGCCTCCCTCATCGTGCCGGTGTGCACCACGGTGACCTGCCTGTTCACCGCGGTCCTCGGGACGCTCGCGTTCGGCGAGTCGCTTCCCGACGATCCGCTGCTGCTGGCGCTGCGGGTGGGCGGAACGGCGCTCGCGCTCTCCGTCCTGCTGGCCATGCCGCGCCACGACCCGCAGCCCGCCGTCCCCGCCTGACCCCCGACCACCGCCCGCCCGTTCTCCGTTCCCACCGACACCGAGGAGCTTTCGATGACCCCTGACGACCCCCTGCTCGCCCTGCTGGCCTGTCCGCTCGACAAGGGCCCGCTGTCGCTGCTGCCCGAGGACGAGGGCGAGGGCGAGGCGCTGTACAACCCCCGGCTGCGGCTGAGCTACCCGATCGTCGACGGCATTCCGCAACTGCTGCCCTCGTCGGGGCGGAAGGTTTCGGCGGACGACCATGAGCGCCTGCTCACCCGGATCGAGGTCTCGGCCACGTGACCACGTTCGCCGCGGCGGTGGCGTCCCGGCTCCCCGGGAACCTGGTCGGCTCGGCCGCCGTCGCCCTGTATCCGCGCTTCGAGCCCGAGCTGCGGCGGCTCGCGGACTTCTGCCCGCCGCACGGGGTCGCTCTCGACATCGGTGGCTGGTACGGGCCCTGGTCGCGGCGGCTGGCCGCCCGCTGCGAGCGGGTGGTGACCGTCGAGCCGGTGCCGCATCTGGCCGAGTACCTGCGCCGGACCCTGCCGTCGAACGCGCGGGTGGTCCAGGGCGCGGCGACCGACCGGGAGGGCACGGCGCGGCTGTGGTTCCCGGAAGGGGACCAGGGCGACCGGGGAGTGTCGTCGCTGGCCCGCCGCGACATCCACGCGCACTGCCTGGAGGTGCCGTCGATCACGGTCGACGGGCTCGGGCTGCGCGGGGTCGGCTTCGTGAAGATGGACGTCGACGGGGGCGAGCGGGCGGCGCTCCTCGGTGCGGCGGAGCTGCTGCACCGGGACCGCCCGGCGCTGCTCGTCGAGCTGGAGAGCCGGCTGGGTCCGATCGCCCCCGTGATCGAGCTGCTGGCCGACCAGGGGTACGCGGGCTGGCTCCTGACGGGCCGGCGCTGGTTTCGGCTCGACGGGCTCGACCTGGTGGCCCATCAGGCGCGGACCGAGCACCTGGTGCACCGGGGCCTGTTGCGCCGGGCGTTCGTCCCGCACCGCGAGCGGTACCTCAACTCGGTGCTCTTCCTGCCGGACGGCCGGACTCCGGGCGCGGCCTGACGGCGGGCGCGGCCTGACGGCGTGGGCCCCGGCGGACCCGCGCCTGCCCGGACGCCCCGACTGGCCCGTCAGTCCTGCTGTGCCTCCTCGGCGTTGCGCCAGATCGTCAGATCGACGGTGATGTAGCGGCTGGGATCGTCGTCGCCGGACTTGCCGCGGTAGGTCAGCACGGCGATGTGGCCCGCCTTGCTGAGCACACAGACCTGCGAGCCCTGCGTCAGCTGGTCGAGACCGACCTTTTCCGTGAAGCGGGTCTCCTGGCGGCAGACCTCCAGGGAGCCCTTCTGGGAGTTCTTCAGGACGACGAGCTTCCCGTTGGCGGTGCCCACCTGCTCGTCGCCGAAGACGTTGTCCCGGTAGAAGTAGAAGTCGCCGTCACCGTAGATGACGCCGCTGCCCGTGTTCTCCTTCGGGCGGGGCGGGTTGTCGGCGAGCATCAGTTCGTAGCTCGCCGTCACGTCGATGCCCTTGTACGAGAGGGGCCGGGGGTCGACCGGCTTCTTGCGGGCCTGGTCCACCGACCCGTCGCCGCGTGAGCCACTGCCGGAGGACGCGGTGGTGCGGTCGCCCTTGCGGGAGGTGGCGGAATCGTCCGGCACCAGCGCCCCGATGACGCCGAGGACGACCAGCGCGCCCACGACCGACGCGGCGACGACCAGGCCGGGCCGCTTGCGGGGTGGCGCGGCGGGCGGGAACCCTCCGGTCCCGCCCCAGCCCGGCCGGGGGACGCCGGGCTGGGCGAATCCCTGGGGGACGGGCTGGACGAACCCCTGCTGGGGGTGGGGCTGCGGGGTGGCATGGCCGGGGTGGGTGTTCTGCTGCCAGGGACCGGGCGGCACCGCCCCCGGCGCGACCGGTCCGGTCCGGGTGGGGGCGGCCGCCACGGCGTGACCGGCCGGGGTGTGCGGGTGGGCCGCCCCCTGGGGCGCCGGGGAGAACTGCGTGGGCGTCGGCGGGGCGGCGGGCTGCGGCGGCGGGGTCGGGGCGGGCGCGGGGAGCCGGTGCCGTTCGGTGATGGAGCCGGCGACCGCCTGCGGGAGCCAGTCCTCGCCCTGGCGCAACGGTTCGGGCGAGATCTCGTGGCACATCCGGATGACGTCGGCCAGCGCGGGGCGGTCGGCGGGGTCGCGGCTGAGGCAGCGGGTGACCAGGGGGCGGAGTTCGGCGGGCAGCCGGCTGAGGTCGGGGTCCTCGTGCACGATCCGGTAGAGGACGGCGTGCGAGGGACCGTCGCCGAACGCGGGCGCGCCGATCGCGGCGTAGGCGGCGATCTGCCCGAGGGCGAAGACGTCCGTGGCCGGGGTGACGGTGCCGACAGCCGCCTGTTCCGGCGACATGAACGCCGGGGTGCCGACACTGACGCCGGTGCCGGTCAGGGCGGTCGAGTCTGCGGCGCGGGCGATGCCGAAGTCGATCACGCGCGGCCCGTCCGAGGCCAGGAGCACGTTCGCCGGCTTCAGGTCGCGGTGGACGATGCCCGCGCCGTGGATGACGGTGAGCGCCTCGGCCACCCCGACGGTCAGCAACAGCACACTGCGCAGCGGCAGTCCGCCGTGCCGGGCCACCGCGTGCGCGAGCGAGGGGCCCGGCACGTAGGCGGCGGCCAGCCACGGCTGCGGGCCCTCGGTGTCCGAGTCGATGACCGGTGCGGTGTACAGGCCCTGCACCCGCTGCGCGGACCGCACCTCCTGCTGGAAGCGCCGCCGGAACTCCGGGTCCCCGCTGAACTCCGGCCGGATCACCTTGATCGCAAGAGGCCGGCCGCCCGGCGGGTCCGGGGCTGGCCACGTCGCAGGCGTACCGCGGGGCGTGCCGTCGCGCGCGCCCCGGACGGCCGGCCTTGCCGCACCCCGGCGCCGGGTCCATGCTGGTGCCATGGGTGACCAGGCCGGCCCCGAGCCGTCGGTGTCCGTGCGGCAGGATCTCCGGTTGCTGGAGGCGGCGGGGGCGCATCCGGGTGGCGCGTCCGTGCGGCGGCTCGCCCGCGAGGCCGGACTGCCGGAGGCCACCGGCCGCCGCCTCCTGCACGAGCTGGCGCGGGACGGCTATGTGCGGGAGCTGGAGGACGGCGCGTTCACCCTCCGTACGGGGGATCCGCGCGATCACGCCGCCGTGGGCGGCCTGGCAGCGGACACGGGGCTCCGCCCCTTGATGTCCTCGCTGCGCGACAGCCTCTCCGCCGCCGTCTATCTCACGCTGTACGAGGGGGGCGAGATCCGGGTCCTGGAGATCGTCGACGGGCCGCGAGCTCCTCGGGTGGACCTGCGGGTGGCCTTCCAGGACGCCGGGCACGCCACCGCGCTCGGCAAGAGCGTGTTGCGGGAACTGGACGAGGACGCGCGCGCGGGCTTCCTCTCCCGGCATGCTCTGACCGGTCTGACCCCCCGCACGATCACGCACCGGGAGGAACTGCTGCACCGGCTCGACGCCGATTCCGCGGGGCCGCTCTCGCTGGACCGGGGGGAGTACGCGCTGGGCACGACGTGCGCGGCGGTACCCGTGTACAGCGGAGACCTGGTCGGTTCGATCGGCGTCTCGTTCCGGTCGGACCGGATGTACCGGACCACCGAGGTCAGGGCCCGGCTGCTGGAGACGGCGCTGCGCGTCACCCGGCGGCTGACGCTTCCGGAGTGCTGACGCCGCCGTCGCGGAAGCCGCAGCGGAAGCCGTCGCGGAAACGGACGGCTCAGCGGGTGACGATGCCGGCGACCAGGTTGATCGTGGTGGCCAGGATGGTGGCGCCGAACACGTACGACAGCAGGCAGTGCCGCAGGGCGACCGCGCGGATCTCGGAGGTGGCGACGTCCGTGTCGGAGACCTGGTAGGTCATGCCCAGGTTGTAGCTGAAGTAGAGGAAGTCGATGTAGCGCGGCGGTTCCTCCGTGTTGAAGTCGATCCCGCCGCCACCGGGCGTCCGGTAGTAGATGTACGCGTAGCGGGCGGCGTACATCAGATGGAGGGCCGCCCAGGACATGAACACGCCGCAGAAGGCCAGGGCGGCCGCCGCGTGGCTCAGATCGGTGTTGCCGATCAGGAGCAGCAGGACGATGCCGACCAGACCGGACAGGGCGGCCGTGACGACGACGAGTTCCTCGGCGACGGGCCGGAACTCCTCGCGCCGGGCGTTGGTCCGGGTGGCGGCGGCCCCCATGGGCCACAGGACCAGCCAGCCGGCGACGACGAAGAGGGTGTCCGTGGCGGCGATGCCGACATGGATACCCAGCGCGGTGTTGCCCACCAGGGCGCCGACCAGCACCCCGGCGGCGGCTCCGACCAGCACGGAGCCCGCCAGCCGGGGGACGGCGGGGAGAAGGATCCGACGGTATGTGTTCATGGGGCCTCACGTGGCTGCCCGGCGAGCCTGAGCCGTGTTCCGCGGGAACTCCCCGCGGCCGGGGCCGGGCCCTGTCAGCGTATGCGCGGGTGGTCCGGGCCGCAGTTCGGCGGAGGGCGGGGACGATCACGGCACGGTGCTGTCCCGAGCCGCGATCCCGCACGGCCGGGGCGATTCCCGGTGGCTCCGGAACGGTAGCGGGGGGCGGTTGCGCCCGGCTCGGGGCACGGCGACCGGGCCTCCGGGAACGGACCGGCACGGGGCTCACGAGGACTGGCAGCCGGGGATCACCCGGCATAGCCTGCCCGGAAGGACCCGTTTCGCTCCATCATGCCCAGCGGGCCCCCGTCCCCGCCGGTGAAAGGCTGGAAGTGTCGTGAGCACCGACCATGCTGCACAGGAGTCCCCCGATCCCCCAGAGCCCCACACGTCCCTGGAGCCCTCGGTCGGGTCCGTTCCCGAGGCCGCTCCACGGGTCCGGCCCTACCGCCACCCCGCCGCGGGCTGGGGAGCGGCGAAGAGCGTCACCCGCGTCCTGGTGGAGGAGCGCGAACTGGTGGACGGCCCACGGGCCATCATGCGGATGAACCACGAGGACGGCGGATTCGACTGCCCCGGCTGCGCGTGGCCGGACGACACCAAGGGCCTGCGCCTGGACATCTGCGAGAACGGCATCAAGCACGTCACGTGGGAGATGACCCGCAAGCGCGTGGGCCGCGAGTTCTTCGCCGCGCACTCGGTGACCGAGCTGGCCGGGTGGAGCGACCACGACCTGGAGGACCAGGGGCGGCTGACCGAGCCGATGGTGTACGACCCGGAGTCCGACCACTACGTCCCGATCAGCTGGAAGGAGGCGTTCGAGGTGGTCGGAGCCGCTCTGCGCGGACTCGACGACCCGAACCGCGCGTCGTTCTACACCTCCGGCCGACTGGGCAACGAGGCGACCTTCCTGTACCAGCTGATGGCCCGCGAGCTCGGCACGAACAATCTGCCGGACTGCTCCAACATGTGCCACGAGGCCAGCGGACGCGCCCTCCAGGCGTCCCTCGGCACCGGGAAGGGGACGGTCGACCTCAAGGACTGGGAGTCCGCCGACGCCCTGTTCATCATGGGCGTCAACGCCGCGTCGAACGCGCCCCGGATGCTCACCGCGCTCGCCGAGGCCATGCGCCGAGGCGCTCAGATCGTGCATGTGAACCCGCTGGTGGAAGCAGCGGCAACCCGCACCATCGTGCCGCACGAGTTCCTGGACATGGCCCTGTTCAAGTCCACCCGGACCAGCACGCTCAACCTCCAGCCGCGCATCGGCGGCGACATGGCGCTGCTGCGCGGTATGGCCAAGGCGGTTCTGGAGCGGTCGGCGAGCGACCCCAAGGCGCTGGACGCCACGTTCATCGAGCGGCACACCTCCGGCTTCGAGGAGTACCGGGCGCTGTGCGAGGCCACTCCCTGGGAGGAACTGGAACACCAGTCGGGCCTGAGCCGTGCCGACATTCTCGAGGCGGCACAGGTGTACACGGAGGCCGACCGCTCCATCGTGAGCTGGTGCCTGGGCCTCACCCAGCACGAGCACGGCGTCGACACGGTCCGCGAGATCGTCAACCTCCTGCTGCTGCGCGGCAACATCGGGCGGGAGGGCGCGGGCCCCTCCCCCGTACGCGGACACAGCAACGTCCAGGGCAACCGCACCTGCGGCATCGACCACCGTCCCACCGACGCGTTCCTCGACCGGCTCACCGAGGCCTGCGGGATCGACCCGCCCCGTGAACACGGCCTGGACACCGTCCGTACCATCCAGGCGATGCGGGACGGCGAGGTGAAGGTGTTCGTCGCCATGGGCGGCAACTTCGCGCTCGCCGCTCCCGACACCCCGGCCACGTACGCGGCGCTGCGCTCGTGCGATCTCACGGTGCAGGTGAGCACCAAGCTGAACCGCAGCCATGTCGTGCACGGCAAGGCCGCGCTCATCCTGCCGTGCCTGGGCCGCACGGAGAAGGACCACCAGCGCAAGGGGATCCAGAGCACCTCCGTCGAGGACTCGATGAGCATGGTCCACATGTCCGTCGGGATGAAGCGGCCGGCTTCCCCGCACCTGCTGTCCGAACCGGCCATCGTCGCGGGGATGGCGCGCGCCGCCCTGCCGGACAGCGAGACACCCTGGGACTGGTACATCGAGGACTACGACCGCATCCGGGACACGATGGCCGTGGCACTGGACGGGTTCGAGGACTTCAACCGCCGGGTGCGGCTGCCGCTGGGCTTCCGGATCAAGCAGCCCGCCCGCGAACTGATCTTCACGACCCCGTCCGGGCGTGCCGAGTTCTCCTCGGCCGCCCTTCCCGACGTCGTGCCCGAGCCCGGCACGCTGGTGCTGGGCACCATGCGCTCGCACGACCAGTGGAACACCACGATCTACTCGGACGACGACCGCTACCGGGGCGTCAAGAACCTGCGCACGCTGGTCTTCATGAACCGGGCCGACATGCGCGAGCGCGGCATCGCCGACATGGGCACGGTCGACATCACCAGCACCGCCAAGGACGGCAGCCGCCGGTACCTGAACGGCTACACGGCGGTCCCGTACGACATTCCGCGCGGCTGCGCGGCCGGCTACATGCCGGAGATGAACGTGCTGTGCGCGCTGGGCGACTACAGCACCCAGAGCGACCAGCCGATCATGAAGCACGTGAAGGTGACGATCGTCCCGGCGGCCGCCTGACCGCACGCGCGACGGCGGGTCCGGGGCTGGGAAGCCCCGGACCCGCCGTCGTTGCCGTACGGCTCAGCCGGTCGCCTCGGTGCTGCCCGTCGCCGCAGGACCGTCGCTCTCCGCCGTCTCCCGCCCGGACCTGCGGGCCCCGGCGCCGCCTTCGGAGGTCTGCGCGGCCTCCGCGGCGGCCTCGCCCTTGCGGACCGAGCAGTGCAGGGTGTCCTTCTCCACGTCGGCGACGATCGTGTCCCCCGGGTCCGCCTCGCCGCCCAGGAGCAGGGAGGCGACGCGGTTGTCCAGTTCCGTCTGGATCGTGCGGCGCAGCGGGCGGGCGCCGAACTCCGGCTGGTAGCCGTGGGCGACCAGGAGCTTCTTCGCCGCCTCGGTGACCTCCAGCGTCATGCCCTGGGCGTGGACACGGTGCTTGCTGCGGTCCAGCAGGTGGTCCACGATCGTGGACAGGTCGGCCTCGGTGAGGCTGTGGAAGACGATGATGTCGTCGATGCGGTTGAGGAACTCGGGCAGGAACCGGCCGCGGAGGTCCTCCATCAGCTCGTCCTTGAGCTCGGCGGCGTCGCCCTCGTGGGCGAGGATGCGATGCGCGCCGATGTTGGACGTCATGATGACGACGCAGTGGCGGAAGTCGACGGTGCGGCCCTGCCCGTCCGTGAGTCGGCCGTCGTCGAGGATCTGCAGGAGCGTGTTGAAGACGTCCGGGTGGGCCTTCTCGACCTCGTCGAACAGCACCACGCTGTAGGGGTTGCGCCGCACCTTCTCGGTGAGCTGGCCCGCCTCGTCGTAGCCGACGTAACCGGGAGGAGCACCGACGAGCCGGGCGACGGTGTGCTTCTCCTGGAACTCGCTCATGTCGAAGCGGATCATCCGGTCGTCCTGGCCGAACAGCAGCTCGGCCAGCGTCTTGGCCAGCTCCGTCTTGCCGACGCCGGTCGGGCCGAGGAAGAGGAACGAGCCGACGGGCCGGTTCGGGTCGCCCATGCCCGCGCGGTTGCGCCGTACGGCTTCGGAGACCGCGGTGACCGCCTCGTCCTGGCCGACGATCCTGGCGTGCATCTCCTCCTCCAGCTTGAGGAGCTTCTCCTTCTCGCCGGCGGTGAGCTGGGAGACCGGGATGCCGGTGCGGCGGGAGACGATGTCGGCGATGTCGGCGGAGGTGACCGAGACGACGCCCTCGCGGCGCTCCTCGATCCCGGCCAGTTCGCCCTCCACCTCGGCGATCTGCCGCTTCAGCCCGGACGCCTTCTCGAACTCCTCGCCGGCGACGGCCTCGTCCTTCTCGCGCCGCAGTTTGGCGAGGCGGTCCTCCCGGCTGACGACCTCGGTGGAGCGGTTCGCGCTGCGCAGCCGTACGCGGGCCCCGGCCTGGTCCATCAGGTCGATGGCCTTGTCGGGGAGGAAGCGGTCGCTGATGTAGCGGTCGGACAGTTCGGCCGCCGCCGTGAGCGCCCCGTCGGCGAAGCGGACCTGGTGGTGGGCCTCGTAGGCGTCCCGCAGCCCTTCGAGGATCTGCACGGTCTGCTCGACGGTCGGCTCCGGGACCAGGACGGGCTGGAAGCGGCGCTCCAGGGCGGCGTCCTTCTCGATGTGCTTGCGGTACTCGTCGATCGTGGTCGCGCCGACGACGTGCAGTTCGCCGCGGGCGAGGGCGGGCTTGAGCATGTTGCCGGCGTCCATCGAGCCCTCGCCGGTCGCGCCCGCGCCGACGACCGTGTGGAGTTCGTCGATGAAGAGGATGATCTCCCCTTCGGCCTTCTGCACGTCCTCGATGACCTTCTTGAGGCGTTCCTCGAACTGGCCCCGGTACTGGGCGCCTGCCACCATGCCGGAGAGGTCGAGGGAGACCACCCGCTTGTCCTTGAGGGTGTCGGGCACCTCGCCCGCGACGATGCTCTGGGCGAGGCCCTCGACGATCGCGGTCTTGCCGACGCCCGGCTCGCCGATCAGGACCGGGTTGTTCTTGGAGCGCCGCGAGAGGATCTCGATGGTCTGCTCGATCTCCTCGGCCCGCCCGACCACCGGGTCCAGCTTCCCCGCCTTCGCCTCCTCCGTCAGGTCCCTGCCGAACTCGTCCAGGGTCGTCGCCGGCGGCTTCGCGCCCCCGGAGCCGCCGTCCGGGCCGGCCGCCCGGTCCGCCGCACCGCGGAGTCTGTCCACGTCCAGGTCGTCCGAGCCGAGGAGGCGGCCGGCCCCGGAGTCCGCGTCGTCGATCAGCGCGCCGAGGATGTGCTCGGGGCCGATGTAGGACACCCCCGCCGCCTGCGAGCGGGCGTAGGCGGCGGTGAGGGTCCGCTTCGCCGCCGGGGTGAGACCCGGTTCTGCGGAGGGTTCGGCGGACTCGCGGGGCAGCACCTGGTCGAGCTGGGCCGCCAGCGCGTCGGGATCGACCCCGGCACGGGACAGCAGCCCGCGCGAGGGTTCGACCTGGGTCGCCGCCCACAGCAGGTGCTCCGTGTCGAGGTCCGCCGTTCCGTCCTGGGCCGCCTTGCTCGTGGCCCGCCCCAGCAGCTCGTGGGACGAGTCCGTCAGCAGCCGCCCGATCGGCACCCGCTGCACGGCAGGGGGCGACGACGCGGGCGACATCCCGAAGAACCGGTTCAGCAGGTCGCTGAACGGATCGGACGGACCGAAGGGTGAAGAACCGAACGCCATCGACATGCCAGCTCCAGGGGAAAGGGGCAGGGACAGGGCCTCTCTCACTGAAACGCGATGTCAACCACCCCGCAAACGGAGATACCGCCCCGCCGCGACCCGCTCACCCCGAGTCGGACCGGCTCCCCGGGCCCGCCGCGCGCCGGTGCCGGTGAGGGCTACGGCGCCATCTCGTACGCCCCCGACAGCGCCTCGACGCGCTCCCAGATCCGGGTCGAACGGGCGGCGTCCACGACGGGGCGGCGGACCGCGCCGAGCGCCCACTCCTGCTGGGCGGCGGTGGCGGAGTCCTTGCCGTGCAGGTCGACGGCGTGTGCGGAGAAGTCGCGGACGAGGACGGCGAACAGTTCGTCGAGGAGGTCCTCGTCCAGTCCGGTCAGCCGGGCCTGCTCCAGGATGAGCTGGCCGTGGACGACCAGGGCGAACAGCTGGCCGACGGCGAGGAGGAGGTCGAGGTCGCGGCTCTGCTCCTCGTCGGGGGCGGCCGTCTCCACGAAGGCGCACAGGGCGTCGGCCTGCTCCCGGAAGCGGGCCACGTTCGCTACCCCGGCGAACGCGTCGAAGGCGGTGCGCCAATCGTGGAAGCGTACGGAGCCGAGTCCGCGCGCCGGTCCCTGCCGGAAGAGGAACGCGTCGTCGGCGGCGTCGAGGCGGGTGGGGACGGGCGGGAAGTCGACCGGGTCCAGCAGGTGGTTCCGCAGGAACTTGAGGATCAGCGCGAGGTTCACGTGGACCGTGCCCTCCAGCTTGGGAAGCCCGCGGATCTCGACGGCGGCCTGGGCGAAGTAGTTGTCCTTCTCGAACCCCTTGGCGGCGATGACGTCCCACATGAGGTCGATGACCTTCTCGCCCTCGGTGGTCACCTTCATCTTGGTCATCGGGTTGAAGAGCAGGTAGCGGCGGTCGTCGGGCCCGGCGGTACGGAAGTAGTCGACGGCCCGGTCGCTGAACAGCTTCATCCCGACGAGCCGGACGTAGGCGTCGGTCAGCTCGCGGCGCACGTGCGGGAACGCGGTGACGGGGCGGCCGTAGAGGACGCGGTTGCTCGCGTGGGTGACGGCCTCGTACATCGCGTGCTCGCAGATACCGATGGAGGCGGTGCAGAGGTTGAACTTGCCGACGTTGACGGTGTTGAGCGCGGCGTCGAAGGCGGCACGGCCGGTGTGCAGGATGTCGGCCGGGGCCACCGGGTAGTTCTCCAGGCGGAACTCGCTGACGAACTTGGAGGAGTCGACGACGTTCTTCACCAGGTGGTACGCCTCGTGGCGGCTGTCGGCTGCGAAGAACACGTAGCCGTCGGGGCCCTCGACGTCGGTGCGGCGGCCGAAGACGGAGACGAGTCCGGCGGCGTTGCCGTTGCCGATGTAGTACTTGGAGCCCGTGGCCCGGAAGCCGCCGGGTACGTCGCCGTCCGGTTCCAGCAGCATGTCGGTGGAGTAGATGTCGGCGCCGTGGGTCTTCTCGGAGAGGCCGAAGGCGAACACCTCGCCCCGGGTGAGGAGTTCGGCCGCCCGCTCGCGGGCGGGGGCGTTGTCGCTCTGCCAGACCGGTCCGAGGCCGAGGACGGTCACCTGCCAGGCGTACCAGTAGTCCAGGCCGTAGAAGCCGAAGATCTCGTTGAGGGCGGCGATACGGGCCGTGTCCCAGCGCCGGTCGCCGTCGCCCTCGGGGGCGGCGGAGGCGGGGGTGAGGAAGGTGGCGAACAGGCCCTCCTTCGCGGCGAAGTCGAGGAAGTCGGCCAGCCAGGCGCGGGAGCGGTAGTCCTCGATCAGCCGGCGCTTGCCCCTCGCCTCGAACCAGTCGACCGTGGCGCGGAGCAGCCTGCGGGTCTCCGGGTCGAAGTGCTGGGGGTCGTACGTGTGCGGGTTGAACAGGAGGGAGGTGGACTCGGCCATGAGATCGCCTTCCGGGAGGGGTGAGGGTTCGTCGGTGGTACGGAGGGGGCGGCGGTTCGCCGGGTACGAGGGGCGGCGGGGTCTCCGGTCAGGCGCCGGGCCCCGGAGCCGCCGCGAGCCGGTGGAGCGTGGCGAGCACGTCGTCGAGCCAGGCGATCGTCATGCGCTCGTACGCGATGCCGCCGCGCAGGACGACGTGCTGGAGCTCCTGGCCGGGGTTCCGCGGGGCGGGGCCGTCGGGCTCGGGGAAGTCGCGTCGTTCCCCGGCGAGGTAGTGCGCGAGCCGGTCCCGGTGCGCCTGGTGGTGGCGCTCGACCTCGTGGATCAGGGCGGCCGGGTCGTCGAAGGCCGCGCCCCGGATCTTGACGGCGAGGTCGTGCCGCAGGGTCTCCGGTTCGATCGGCTTGTGCAGCCAGGCGGCGAGTGCGGAGCGGCCGGGCCCGGTGACGGAGTACTCCTTCTTGTCCGGCCGGCCCTCCTGCTCGACCTCGCGTACGAGCAGGAGGCCGTCGGCCACCATACGCCCGAGCACGCGGTAGATCTGCTGGTGGGTGGCGGTCCAGAAGTGTCCGATGGACCTCTCGAACCGCCGGGCCAGCTCATAGCCGGAGCCGGGTTGCTCCAGCAGGGAGACGAGGATCGCGTGGTCGAGGGCCATGCCGTGATCCTCGTATGCAACTCGTTGCATAGGCAAGGCGTGGCGGCCCGGTGAGACGCGGCTCACCCGGGGAGTGCGGGGCCGGGCACCCGGGGGCGCGGGGCCGGAGCGGGAGGAGCCGGGGTCCTGACCGGGTACCGGTCGTGAAGGCGGTCAGGGAGCCTTGGCCGAGCGCCGGTCGAGATAGGCGGTCACCGGGGCCGCCGCGACCCCGTGGACGACGACGGATATCAGGACGGCGAAGACGACGACCGCCCACATCTCCCGTTCGTACGGTCCGAAGCCGCCCTCCCCGACGGCGTAGGCCAGGTAGAACAGCGATCCGATGCCCCGGATGCCGAAGAAGGCGACGGCCGCCCGCTCGTTCGGGCGGCCGGGGCCCCGGAGCTGGGCGAGCAGGCCGGTGACCGGGCGGATGAGGAGGTGCAGCAGCACGCCGACCGCCGCGCCGCGCCAGGTGAGGGCGGCCAGACCGCCGGAGGCGATGAAGGCGCCCACGCCGAACAGGAGGAGGGCCATCAGCAGGCGTTCGATCTGCTCCACGAAGGCGTGCATCACCCGGTGGTAGCCGTGGCTGTGCTCCGACCTGCGCAGGGCGCACGCGGTGGCGAAGACCGCGAGGAAGCCGTAACCGTGCAGGGCCTCGGCGACTCCGTAGACCAGGAAGGTCGCCGCCAGCGCCACGAACCCCTCGCCCTGTTCGGCCAGCCGCAGCGACCTGGCGCGGGACCGGAAGAGCACGCGCCCCAGCAGGAGGCCGATGGCGAGGCCGGCCGCTGTGCCCACGGCGATGCGGACGAGCACGTCGCTCCAGAGCCAGTGGGACATCCACCCCCCGGTCCAGCTCTCCCCGGCGGCGGCCAGGGCGACGGCCGCGAGGACGAACGGGAAGGCGAGGCCGTCGTTGAGCCCGGCCTCGCTGGTCAGCGCGAAGCGGACCTCGTCCTCGTCCTCCTTCTCGGCGGACGGCTCCCCCACCCGCACCTCGGCGGCGAGCACCGGGTCCGTCGGCGCGAGGACGGCCGCCACCAGGAGCGCGGCCGGGACCGGCCAGCCGAGCAGCGCCCGGGCGG
The DNA here is from genome assembly GCF_030817475.1 of Streptomyces sp. V2I9. Classification (NCBI taxonomy): domain Bacteria; kingdom Bacillati; phylum Actinomycetota; class Actinomycetes; order Kitasatosporales; family Streptomycetaceae; genus Streptomyces; species Streptomyces sp. V2I9. The sequence goes on from NZ_JAUSZJ010000002.1 coordinate 372,243, forward strand.
CGAGCGCGGTCGCGCCGATCGTCAGCGGCATCGCGATGCCGAGCAGCCGCCAGGTCGCGGCCCGGGACCGCCGGCCGAAGGGGCGGTTGATGGCGAGGCCCGCGCCCATCAGCGAGACGATCACGCACAGCTCGGTGAGGTGGTGCACCCACGTCCGGCTGTCGACCGGGTCGACCTCGGGCAGCGGCAGCGGGGTCAGGTAGAGCACCACTCCGGCGGCGAGGAAGACGATCGGTACGGAGACCGGTCGCCGGGAGAGCAGCCGGGGCAGGGCCGCGGCGAGGAAGGCCCCGATGCCGAGACATCCGTACACCGCGCCCTCGGTGGTGATCGACACGTCCGCGTCCAGCCTCCTCGCCGTGTCGCCGGGCGGTCCGGTCCGGTCCGGGCCGCGGGGAAGGGGTGCTGGCTCGTTCCGGGTACGGGAAGAGGTCCGGCGGTGACGCCGTGCTCCCCCGCGACTCCCCGACGCTGAAAGGTTCCGGGCGCCGTGTACCCCGGTGTGTCCGTCCAAACGGACGCACCGCGGGCCGGGGCCGCGTTCAGCCGCGGGGCTGGATCCGGCCCTCGGGCGGGACCTCGCCGGTGATGCTGGCGATCAACTCGGCGCAGAGGTCGCGCAGTTTGATGTTGCGGTGCTGCGAGGCCGTGCGCAGGACGTCGAACGCCTTCTCCGGGGAGCAGCGCTGCTGGCCGATGACCACCCCGATCGCCTGGTCGATGACCGTCCGCGAGCGCAGCGCGGCCTCCAGGTCCGCCGCGAACTCCTCGGTGTCCGCGATGCGCTGGGCCAGCGCGATGGCCCCGGTGGCCTGTGCGGTGAGCAGCCGCAGTGCCGTCAGGTCGGCGGTGTCGAAGGCGTTCGGGAGCGGCGCGTACAGGTTGAGGGCCCCGGACGTGTGGCTGCGGGGCGCGATGGGCAGGGAGAGCGACGACCGGGCGCCGCAGACCGCCGCGTAGGCGGGGTAGTCGGCCCAGCGGGTCTCCCGCAGGGTGTCCGGGACACTGACCTCCAGGCCCGTACGCATCGCCTGGAGGCACGGGCCGTCGTCCTGCCCGTACTGGGCCTCGTCGAGCTTCGTCGCGCTGGCCCCCACGCTGGACACGGTGACGGGGCGCCCCTGCCGCTCCAGCGTGATGCCGCAGCCGTCGGCCGCTTCCACCAGGGCGAGGGCGCCGGCGGCGAGGGCGTGCAGGAACTCGTCGAGCGACGAGGTCTCCAGGAGCAGCGCGGTCGTGTCCGGCGCCTCGGCCACGGGCCTGTCAGTCATGTTCATCTCGTTCTGGGCGTGGTCCGCCTCGGGGACGGGCGGAGCAGAGCTGGGCGGCGGTCCGGGCCGCGGGACAGGGCAGCCGCCACCTACGCACCGGTGCCGAGCGGATCCGGGCGTGGGACGGTGAGGGGGGGTCAGACGTTGCCGCAGGAGGGCCGCTGTGTGGCGGGCGCGCCACCCTTTTCCGGCGGAGCGGCGGTCGGTGGCGCGCCCGCGCGGTGAGACCTCGTCACGGGCGGGCGGCCGAGGTCCGCGCGTACCGGGGGGCGCGGGGCGCCGGCGGCGGGAGCCGGACGGGCGGTGCGGCGGCGAGGACAGAGGTTCACGGGACACTCCACGGAGGCAGGAATGATTCTCACGGGCCGTTTCCTGACCTCCAGCCGTTCATTATGCCCTCTCGGCCGGCGGTGGTCGGCCCGGCCTCGTGAAGCCGAGCCCTCGTCAGCTCCGCTTCCGCGGCGGGACGTAGCGGCCTGCTCGTCGCCGCCGCTCCTGGGGGCGGGAGCGGGCGGACGCCGAGGCGTGCGCGGGTGGGCGCACGCTGCCCCTCGTGCCGTGCGTACGCCTCCGTCCCGAGGTGTCCGGCGCCGCTTCTCCCCGCCCCACGGTCACGGGCGGGGAGAAGCGGCGGTGCGACGGCTTCCGTGACCCGGGGGCGGCGCGACGGGAACCGTATAGTGCGATGCTGGTCACAGGGTTCAGACCGGAAGGAAGCGACCATGACCGACGACGGAGCCCTCACTCCGGGTCCGCCCGACCTCGTGTCGCTCCTGCTGGACACCGACACCCTGGACGACTTCCTGCGGGCGCTGGCGCGGAGCACCCTGCTCATGTCCCCCACCGCTGACGGCTGCGGGGTCACGCTGGAGCGTCAGGGCCGCCCCCTGACCGTGGCCAGTGCGGGCACCAGCGCGCCTCCGCTGGACGAGGCCCAGTACGGGCAGGACGACGGCCCCTGCCTGGAGGCCCTGCGCGAGGGGCACGAGGTCAGCGTGGGCGACATGCGCGAGGAGAGCCGCTGGAACGGCTACCCCGCCTTCGCCGTCGCCTCCGGGACCCTGTCGTCGCTGTCCCTGCCGATCGCCGCGCACTCCCACACGGCCGGCGCCCTCAATCTGTACTCGCCCAAGGAGCACGGCTTCGCTGACGCCGACCTGGGCGCCCTGCGCGCCCTCGCCGCCCAGGCGACGGGCGCCGTGGAGCTGGCCCAGCGGCTCGCGGACACCCGGACCTTCACCGCCGACCTGGAAGCGGCCCTCCAGTCACGCGCGGTGATCGACCAGGCGGCCGGGATCGTCATGCAGCAGCGCCGCTGCACCTCCGAGGAGGCGCTGCGGATCCTGCGGACCGCGTCGCAGCACCGCAACGTCAAGCTCCGTGACGTGTGTGCGCAGTTGGTCGGCGTCGTCTCGGGCGACACCCCGGCGGACGGCTCCCGGCTGCGCCCCCGCCCGTGACGTGCTCGCGCCCCGCCCCTGATCTCCCGCGCGCCCGGCGACGGCCCGCCCCCGGCGAGCGGTGCCGGAACGGCCGCCCCGGAGGCATGTTTGGCGTCCGCCACAGGGGTACTCCGACACCAGGTATCCGGCGTACGCGGAGCTGAGGCGCCGGCCGGTTGGGAAAACAGCCGTCGGTGCCGCCCGCCCGACGTCAGGGCGTCACCCCCGCTCCCGCCTGAGGGGGCGCCCTCCCGCGGTGGGTTGTTTAGTGGGATCCGTAAGGGAAAGGCGGTGGGCGTCCACCGGGTACGGGACGTCATCGCACCGGTGACGCCGGCGTACCCGAGCCCCCGGACCGGAGCGGAGGAGCACCTCATGCCTGCTGGATCCAGCAAGAAGCGCGAGCGGCAGTACGAGCACATCAAGGAGAGCGAGAAGGAGCAGGGCGCCTCGGAGGGGCGCGCGAAGGAGATCGCGGCGCGGACCGTGAACAAGCAGCGCGCCCGGTCCGGTGAGTCGAGGACGGCGAGCAGAACGTCCACGCAGGACAAGAAGTCCGCCTACCAGCGCGGTGGCGAACGCTCCCACAAGGGTGCGCAGGGTCCCACGAAGGACCAGCTCTACGCGGAGGCGAAGAAGAAGAACATCGACGGGCGTTCCTCCATGAACAAGGAAGAGCTCCGCAAGGCCCTCGGCCGCTGACGCACCGCGGCGCCCGGAGCGGACGGCCGGTGGAAGGAGGAGCGAAGGACATGCCCGCAGACGCACGCGGCGACGATGTGTACCAGCCGCAGGACGACGACGGCCAGGATCCGCCGAACGACGATCTCGACCTGGAGAACACGCTCGGCGAACGGGACCTGGACGATCAGCTGGACGAGGGCTACTCCCCGCCCGAACGCCCCCTCGGCGTGGACAAGTTCGGTACGACGGGGGCGGAGGAGCGCCGCGGCGAGTCCCTGGACCAGCGGCTCGCCCGGGAGGTCGACGACGTGGAGCCGCCCGTCGGCGACGGCGCCGGTGATCCGGCCGGGGGCGACGGCGAGCCCGTGGAGGGGTCCGAGCGCGCACTCCGGGCGGGCCGCCTGAGCGCGGTGGACGACCCCACCGGTCGGGAGACCGACGTCTTCGCGCGGGACGTGGGGATCGACGGCGGAGCGGCGTCGGCCGAGGAAGCCGCCGTCCATGTGACGGACGAGGACGAGGCCCCCTGACGAGGCCCGGCAGGGGCGAACCGGCGGGTGAGCGAGAGAGCGGGAGAGCATGGCAGGCGCGGCGATCTTCGATGTGGACGGCACGCTCACGGACACCAACCACCTTCATGTGGTGGCGTGGTGGGAGGCGTTCCGGCAGGCCGGGCACACCGTGCCGATGCCGGACATCCTCCGGTCGGTCGGCCTCGGTTCGGGCGATCTGATCGAGCGGCTGCTGGGCGCCGACCGGGACCGCGAGCAGGACGACGCCATCAGCTCCGCACACTCGGTGCTGTACGCGACCTGCTTCGACCGCCTCCCCGCCTTCCGGGGGGCGGGCGACCTGTTGCGTACGCTCGACGGGCGCGGCTGGCGGGTCGTCCTCGCCACCTCGGCGGACGGGGAGGAACTCGCGGCGCTGCGGCGCGCGATCGACGCCGACGAGGCGATTGTCGCCACCGCGAGTTCGGACGACGTCGACCGGGGCAAGCCCGCCCCGGAACCGGTGGAGCTGGCCTGCCGCCTCGCCGGCGTCGCCCCCGGCGAGGCGGTGTTCGTGGGCGACACGGTGTGGGACATGGAGGCGGCGTCCCGCGCCGGGGTGGACGCGGTGGCCCTCCTGTCGGGCGGCATCCCGCGCGCCGACCTGGAGCGGGCGGGAGCGCGGGTGGTCTACCGGGACGTCGCCGACCTGCTCGCCCACCTCGACGACAGCCCCTTCGGTCCGGAATCCGGCCGGGACGCGCCGCGCTGAGCTGCGCCCGGCGGACCGGCACGGGGACGCACTCGGGATGCCGATCGGGCCCTCATCAGGTTTAGTTCCTTTTTGTCCGGGTATGCGCATGCTTGTGCTTCGGACAAGAGGTGCGCCCGTGGGATCTCCCGGGCTGTGTCTCCGTCCAGCCCGGTGCCTTCCCGCGGCGACCCAACCCCATCGTCGTGACGCCGTCGAGGAGTGACCGCCATGCAGGACCCCGTCGCCCCCCACGCAGCCCCTGCCCCGACCGACCGGTCGCGCAGCGAGGTGTTCCGCAGGCTGCGGGCGCTTCCGCCGGGGCCGGAGCGGGACACGTTGCGCACCGAGACGATCTGCGCGTGGCTGCCGATGGCCCACCGCGTGGCGACCCGGTTCCGCAACCGCGGCGAGACCATGGACGATCTTCGCCAGGTGGCCGCGATGGGCCTGGTCAAGGCGGTGGACCGCTTCGACCCGGAGCGGGGCAAGGCGTTCGAGACCTATGCCGTGCCCACCGTCACCGGGGAGCTGAAGCGGCACTTCCGCGATCACACCTGGGACGTACACGTCCCGCGCCGCGTCCAGGACCTCCGCAACCGGGTGCGGACGGCCCGCCTGGAGCTGGCGCAGACCTGCTCGGGCAGGGCGCCGACCTGTGCCGAGATCGCCTCCGCCACCGGGCTCGCCGAGGAGGACGTGCTGCTGGGGCTGGAAGCGCTGGACAGCTACAGCGCCCTCTCCCTGGACGCCGAGCCCACGGGGGCCGAGGGAGGCGTGCCGCTGCTCGACCGGCTGGGGTCCTACGACAGGGCGCTGGAGGTCGCCGTCGACCGGGAGGCCGTCAAACCGGGGCTGCGCGGGCTCCCCGAGCGGGAACGCACCATCCTCTACCTCCGGTACTTCCAGGACATGACGCAGGTACGCATCGCCGAACGCCTCGGCATCTCGCAGATGCACGTGTCCCGTCTGCTCAGCCAGTCATGCGAACGCGTACGCGACGGGGTCCTCCAGGGAGCCGTCCGACGGGCGTGACCGACCGCCCGGGAAAGAAGCCATGGGAAACAGCGCTCTCATCGTCATCGACATGATCAACTCCTACGACCACCCCGACGCCGACCTGCTCGTGCCCTCCGTCCGCTCGGCCCTGCCGCGGATCGGGCGGCTGATCGACCGGGCCCGCTCGGAGCGCGTTCCGGTCGTCTACGCGAACGACAACTTCGGGCAGTGGCGCTCCCACCACGGGGAGATCATCGAGACCGCGCTCGGAGGGAGCAACGCCGAGCTGGTCGAGCCGGTGCTCCCGGACCAGGACTCCCTGTTCGTCGTCAAGGCCCGGCACTCCATCTTCTACGAGACCCCGCTCAGCTACCTGCTCTCCCAGTTGGAGGCCGGCCATGTGGTGCTGTGCGGCCAGGTGACGGAGCAGTGCGTGCTGTACTCGGCGCTCGACGCGCACATCCGGCATCTGCGCGTGACGGTGCCGAGGGACGCCGTGGCGCACATCCACGGCGACCTCGCGGACGCCGCGCTGCGCATGATGGAGCGCAACATGGGGGCCGCGGTCCTGGACGCCGACGACGTCTCCTTCTGAGACCCCGGCGAACAGGCCGGCGGGTCACGGCGCCGGCGGTGTACGCAGGGCGGAACGGCCCTCGCGCCATGCCGTCAGCAGGTGGTCGCCGAGGCGGTCCTCCAGGTACCCGGTCGCCTCGACGCCCAGGACGACGTCGGCGGCGAGGCCGGGCTCGTCCTCCAGCAGGCCGTCGATCACCTCGTGGCGCACCACCTGCTCGTGCACCGCGTCGGCCTCCACGTGCTCGTCGTAGAACCGCTGGGCGGCGGGGCCCGCGCCCACCCGGCGCAGCGCCTCGGCCAGCCGCCGCGATCCGGGGGACGAGGTGATCTCCACGGCGGCGAAGTGTCCGACCAGGGCGCCGCGCAACCGCCGGTGCAGGCCGAAGAGGGACATGAGGTTGACCGTGGCCAGGGCGCGGGCCGGCGCGGCGTCGAGGTAGTGGCCGTACCGTGCGTCGAGGCCGAGGTCGGCCATCAGGTCGGCGAAGAGCCGGGCGTGCACGTTCTCGGCCCGCCCCGCGCCGAACTCGTCGAACTCCACGGCCACCATCGCCGCCTTGGCACGCCCGCGGAGCCGTGGCACCACCCACAGATGCGGGTCGGCTTCCTTGAGGTGGTAGAGGGAGCGAAGGGCGGCGTATTCGCGCAGCTGCCAGAGCTCGCCCTCCCGCTGGAGGTGGTGGCTGACGCTGTGGCCGTCGTCCCCGACGGGTTCCAGCTGGAGCGCGTCCACCGTCCCCGCCACGTCCTTTCCGCCGGAGCCGCCGTCGCGGCGTACCGCGTCCAGGAAGACGTCCTCGGCCGCCGCGCGCACGCCGAGCAGGGCCGGGTCCCACTCCAGGCGCTCGTCCACCCCGGCGAACCCCCGGTAGTGCAGCTCGTACAGGACGTACAGGAGCAGCTGGAGGTCGTCCCCGTACGGATCGCAGCGGCGTACCGCGTCGGCGTCGGGCAGCCGGGCGGCCCTGCCCGCCAGCACGTCGAGCACGCTGCGGCTCAGGGGGCCGCGCGCCGCGGGGAGCGCGGGGGACGCCGCGGGGCGGTCGCCGTCACGCGGTTCCGTGGTGGCCTGGATCGTCACGTCCGGGACTCCTCCTCGCCCTCGCGGGGCTGTCGTCCGTCAGTGCCGCCCTGCGGGGAGGCGGCGGGCCTGCGGCGGCGGTGGCTGGTGTCGCACCAGGGGTAGGCGCGGCTGCGGCGGCAGGTGCAGAGGGCGACGACGAAGCGGTCGGACCGGGCCGTCGTGCCGTCGTCGCCCACGACCTCGACCGGTCCTTCGACCAGGACGGGGCCCTCCCGGTTGAGCACCACGCGGCGGGGCGTCTCATTCCTTCCGGGCACGGATCACCACCAGTTCCTCCCGGTCGAGACGGTCCCGCAGCAGCCCCCGCGCCCGCAGCCAGGCGGCCCGGCCCCGTGTGACGGGTCCGAACGGGATCGTCACCCGGTCGGTCACGGACACGTCCAGGCCGGCCGACGAGAGCCGGCCGACCGTCTCCTCGGGGCGGCTCAGTCCCGACTGGACGAGCAGGAGCAGTCCGCCGGGGCGCAGCGCGGTGAAGGCGTCGTCGCAGATGCGGTCGAGGATCATCCGGCCGTCCGGTCCCGCGTCCCAGGAGCGGCCGGCGCGGTGGCGCGGCGCGGACAGGCCGGGGGCCGGGACGTACGGCGGGTTGCTGACGACGGCGTCGAACGTCCGGCCCGGAAGGGCCCGCAGCAGATCACCGCGGCGCACGGTGACGGGCAGCCGGGCGAGCGCGGTGTTCAGCCGGGCGGAGGCCACCGCACGGCGGCTGATGTCCACGGCCGTGACACGGGCGCCGAGCCGGGCGGCGTGCAGGGCGAGGGCGCCGGTGCCGGTGCACAGGTCCAGCAGGTCCGTGCCCGGACCGATCCCCTCGCGGCGCATGGCGAGGGCGAGCAGCAGCGTGTCGGTCTGCGGGCGGTACACTCCGGGAAACCGTACGACCCGGCCCTGACCAGCGGTTTCCCCCGCCGGTGGGACGGTTCCGGGGGCCTTGGGCAGGGCCTCTCTCGTCAGGGGGTCGTCCTCGCCCTCGGAGACCCGTACCCCTCGCCCGTTCAACGGCCGGGGGTCCCGTCGGTGCGGTCCCGCTGTTCCGGACGGTGCGCCTCGTCCTGCCGCCGTCGGCCCTCGTCCCTGCGGACCTGGTCGTCGAGTGCCTTGCCGTCCGATTCCTCGGCCGGCCCGCGTGCCTTCAGGATCTTGGCCCGCAGCAGCCTGCGCAGGTCACGCATCGTGTCCTCCTGTGCGGTCAGCAGTTGTTCCACCGTCGAGCTGTTCATGTCTCCTCGTTCGCGGGGCGGAGCGCGGGGGCCCGTCACCGGTTCGTCCGGCTCTCGGGTGGCTCGCGCCGCTGTACCGGAGTGACCCGGTACGGCCTCGTCAAACCTGCGAGCCACCACCCGTGGGCCCCGCCGCCCTCCGCGCGGGTCGTCGTACGCTGCATTCCTCGTTCCGCCCACGCCGGCCGGGGCGCACGCACACCGGGTCGTCCGGGAAGGGAGCCGTGATGGCCGCACAGCCGCAGGCCGAAGCGACCGTGGCGGAGGTCATGGCCGAGCTGGCCGAACTGGAGGACCCACGGGCCCGCGCGGTGAACGAGAGGCACGTCGCCTGGTCCGCCGACCCCGACCCCGTCGTCGCGAGCGCGGGCTGGGCGCTCACCACCGAGCGGGTGGGGAAGAGGCCCGAGGGCCTCGACCTTCCGGGACTGCTCGATGTCATCGAGGCGGGGATGAAGGACGCTCCGGACCGTCTCCAGTGGGCGATGAACCACTGCCTGGCCCGGATCGGCATCGACCACCCCGCGCTCCGTGCCCGCGCCGTCGGCATCGGCGAACGTCTGGAGGTGCTCAAGGACCACCCGACCTCCGCGGGCTGCACGTCCCCGTACGCGCCGGACTGGATCGCCGAGATGGTGCGGCGGCAGGACGCCCGGTAGGACCCGCCCCGGCGGCCGTCGTCCACCGGGTCCGCCACGGTCTCAGCGCGGGCCGGCGGCCCGCGGCACCTCGTGATGACCCCGGTGGACGGGCTCCCGGTGGATGGGCTCCGCACCCCCGGTCAGCGGCCTGCCCGTGCCGCCGCGCCGGGCCGCGACGATCTCCGCCGCGATGGACAGGGCCGTCTCCTCGGGCGTACGGGCGCCGAGGTCCAGCCCGATGGGCGACCGCAGCCTCGCCAGCTCGTCGTCGCTCAGGCCGGCCTCGCGCAGCCGCCGGGTGCGGTCCTCGTGGGTGCGGCGCGATCCCATCGCTCCCACGAAGGCGGCGGGCGTCCGCAGCGCCTCGGTGAGCAGCGGCACGTCGAACCGGGCCTCGTGCGTGAGTACGCACAGCACGGTGCGCCCGTCGGTCGGGGTGCGCCGAAGGTAGCGGTGGGGCCAGTCGACGACGACCTCGTCCGCCTCGGGGAACCGGGCGGGGGTGGCGAAGACGGGCCGGGCGTCGCACACCGTCACATGATGGCCGAGAAACTTTCCGGCCCGTACCAGCGCCGCCGCGAAGTCGACCGCGCCGAAGACGATCATGCGGGGCGGCTCCACGCTGCACTCGACGAGCAGGGTGAGCCCGCCGGGGCAGTGCGAGCCGTCCTCGGGGAGGGCGACCGTGCCGGTGCGGCCGGTGTCGAGCAGGGCCGCCGCCTCGGCAGCCGCCGTACGGTCCAGCGCCGGGTGGCCGCCGAGCCCGCCCTCGTGGGAGCCGTCCGCGCGGACGAGCAGCGAGCGGCCCAGCAGCGCGTCCGGTCCCGCGGCCACCCGGGCGAGGGCCGTCGCCGCTCCGGAGGCCGCGGCGGACAGCGCGGTCCGCAGCACCGCACGCTGCGGCGCGTCGGCCCGTACCGGCGTGACCATGATGTCGAGGACCCCGCCGCAGGTCAGTCCCACGGCGAAGGCGTCCTCGTCGCTGTAGCCGAACCGTTCGCACACGGTCCGGCCGTCCTGGAGGGCCTGCGCGCACAGTTCGTAGACCGCGCCCTCCACACAGCCGCCGGAGACCGAACCGATCGCGGTCCCCTCACTGTCCACGGCAAGGGCGGCACCGGGACCGCGCGGCGCGCTGCCGCCGACGGAGACGACGGTACCGACGGCGAACTCCCGGCCCTCCTCGATCCACCGGTGCAGCTCGCCCGCGATGTCAAGCACCCACCGCTCCCCCGGCGGGGCCAGGCGTTCCCGCCGTGAGGACCCGGTCGGGGCGGATCGGCAGGTGCCGGTGGCGTACGCCCGTGGCGTGGTGGACCGCGTTGGCGACGGCCGCCGCCGCGCCCACGATGCCGATCTCGCCGACGCCCTTGATGCCGACGGGGTCCTCCGGGTCGTGGTCGTCCACCCAGTCCGCCTCGATGTCCGGGACGTCGGCGTGGGTGGCGACGTGGTATCCGGCGAGGTCGGGGGCATAGTGACCGCCGGTGTTCCGGTCGCGGACCGCCTCCTCGTGCAGGGCCATGGAGATGCCCCACGTCATACCGCCGAGGAGTTGGTTGCGGGCGGTGAGCGGGTTGACGATCCGGCCGGCCGCGAAGACGCCGAGCATGCGGCGCACCCGGATCTCGCCGGTGGCGGTGTCCACGGCGACCTCGGCGAACTGGGCCCCGTAGGAGTGCCGTTCCTTGCGCGCGAGGGACCCGAGGGCCTCGGTGGTGTCGGACCGCACCGTGATGCCCTCCGGCGGGATGCCGGTGGTCGTCGCGAGCCGTTCGCGCAGTTCGGCGGCGGCCGCCGTGACCGCCCAGGCCCAGGAGCGGGTGCCCATGGACCCCCCGGCGATCATCGCGGGGCCGAAGTCGCTGTCGCCGATGCGGACCCGGACGCGGTCGGGCGCGGTCTCCAGCGCGTCGGCGGCGATCAGGGTGAGCGCGGTGCGGGCTCCGGTCCCGATGTCGGCGGCGGTGATCCGCACGGTGAAGGAGCCGTCCGCCTGCGCCGTGACCAAGGCCGTGGACGGGGCGGCTCCGGCACCGAAGGAGGCCGCCGCCGTGCCGGTGCCCAGCAGCCACCGCCCCTCGCGCCGGACGCCGGGGCGCGGGTCGCGGTCCGCCCAGCCGAAGCGGCGCGCGCCCTCGCGGAAGCAGGCCGCCAGGTTGCGGCTGCCGAACGGCAGGCCGGAGACCGGGCCGGTCTCCGGCTCGTTGCGCAGGCGCAGGTCGATGGGGTCGAGGCCGGCACGTTCGGCGAGTTCGTCGAGGGCGGTCTCGATGGCGAACGACCCCGGAGCCTCGCCCGGCGCCCGCATCCAGGTCGGCGACGGCACGTCCAGCCGGACGACGTGGTTGGCGGTGTGGTGGGCCTCGGCGTCGTACATCACGCGGGCGACGCCCGCGCTGGGCTCGACGAACTCGTACACCGTGGAGGTCTGGTTCAGCGAGCGGTGTTCCAGGGCGAGCAGCCGGCCGTCGGGGGCGGCGCCGAGCCTGACACGCTGGGCGGTGGGGCTGCGGTAGCCGGCCAGCGAGAACATCTGACGCCGCGTCAGCACCACGCGTACCGGGCGTCGCAGGGCGGTGGCGGCCATCACGGCGGACACCTGGTGGGCGCGGAGCCCCTTGCTGCCGAAGCCGCCCCCGATGTGTTCGGAGCGCACCCGCACGGCGGAGGCGTCGAGCGAGAACATCGCGGCCAGCTCGCTCCGGACCCAGCCGGCCCCCTGGTTGGAGTCGACGACCTCCAGCCGGCCGCCGTCCCACCGGGCGGTGGCGGCGTGCGGCTCCATCATGCTGTGCTGCTCTTCGGGGGTGGTGTACTCCTCGTCCACGACGAACGCGGACGCGGCCAGCCGTGCCTCCAGGTCGCCCTTCCCGGTCTCGGCCGCCATATGACCGGCGGCGGCGTAGGCGCCGGGGTGGTCGGCCACGAGCACGGTGTCGTGGGGCTCCTGGTCGTACGTCACCACGAGCGCCTCGGCGGCCTCGCGGGCCACTTCGGGGGTCTCGGCGACGACGAGCGCGACCGGCCAGCCCGCGAACGGCACCCGGTCGTCCTGGAGGACGGCGGAGGCCGGGTCCGGTGGGACGCCGAGCATGCCGATGTAATCGGTGTTCAGGCGGGGGGCGTTGCCGTGGTGCAGCACGGCGAGCACGCCCGGCATGTCGAGGACCGGGGCGGTCTCCACCGTACGGATGCGGCCACGGGCGACCGTGGACAGCACGAGCCAGCCGTGGGCCAGGTCCGCGAACGGGAACTCCGCCGCGTAGCGGGCCGCGCCGGTGACCTTGTCGCGGCCCTCCACGCGGGTGTGGGCGACACCGACGGCTCCGCGGAGCGCGGAACGGTCCGGGGTGGCGGTCGTCATCGGGCGTCCTCCCCGGCCAGTTCGGTCAGGACGGAGACCATGAGGTTGCGCATGAGGGTCACCTTGTATCCGTTGTGGGGCAGCGGCCGGGCGGCTGCCAGTTCGGCGTCCGCGGCGGCGGCGAAGGCCGCGCCGTCCGCGTTCGCGCCGGTCAGGACGGCTTCGGCGGCACGGGCGCGCCAGGGCCGGGAGGCGACGGCTCCGAGGGCGAGGCGTGCTTCGCGTACGACGCCGTCCTCGACGACGAGCGCGGCGGCGACGGAGCCGATGGCGAAGGCGTACGAGGCGCGCTCGCGCACCTTGCGGTAGCGGGAGCGGGCGGCGGCGGGCGCGGCGGGGAGGGTGACGTGGGTGATCAGCGCGCCGGGCGGCAGGCCGGTCTCGCGGTGCGGGGTGTCTCCGACGGGGAGGTAGAAGTCGGTGATCGGGACTTCGCCGGGTCCGTCGGGGCTCTCGTAGGAGACCCGCGCGCCGAAGGCCGTCAGGGCGACGCCCATGTCGGAGGGGTGCACGGCCACGCAGTGGTCGCTCGCGCCGAGGACCGCGTGGTTGTGGTGTTCGCCCGTGACGGCGGAGCAGCCGGTGCCCGGCGCACGCTTGTTGCAGGGCGCCGCCAGGTCGGTGAAGTAGCCGCAGCGGGTGCGCTGGAGGAGGTTGCCGCCGACGGTGGCCATGTTGCGCAGCTGACCGGAGGCGCCGGCCAGCACGGCCTGGGCGAGCGCCGGGTAGCGGCGGCGGACGTCGGGGTCGGCGGCGAGGTCGCTGTTGGTGACGGTCGCCCCGATGCGCAGGCCGCCGTCCGTCGTGGGCTCGACGCGGTCCAGCGGGAGTTCGCGGATGTCCACGAGCCGGGCGGGGCGCTCCACGCCGGACTTCATCAGGTCGACGAGGTTGGTGCCGCCGCCGAGGTAGCGGGCGTCGGGGTCGGCGGCGAGCAGGGCGACCGCTCCGGTGACGTCGTGCGCTCGCCGGTAGCCGAACTCCCTCATGCGGTGGCCTCCTTCGCACCCGCGGCGCGGGTCTCGGCGTGGGTCTCGGCGGCACGGGCGACGGCCTGGACGATCGACACGTAGGCGCCGCAGCGGCACAGGTTGCCGCTCATCCGTTCGCGGATCTCCTCGGGCGTCAGCGGCTGCGGCGGCGCGTCGGGGCTCAGATCCCCGGTGACGGCGCTCGGCCGCCCGGCCGCGTGCTCCTCGATGACGGCGATGGCGGAGCAGATCTGGCCGGGCGTGCAGTAGCCGCACTGATAGCCGTCGAGGTCGAGGAACGCCTGTTGGACCGGGTGCAGCCGGTCGCCCTCGGCCACGCCTTCGATGGTGGTGATCTCGCGCCCCTCGGCCGCGACCGCGAGGGTGAGGCAGGAGACGGCGCGCCGCTGGTCCACCAGCACGGTGCAGGCGCCGCACTGCCCCTGGTCGCAGCCCTTCTTGGTGCCGGTGAGGTCGAGGCGCTCGCGCAGGGCGTCGAGCAGGGTGGTGCGGTGGTCGACGGGCAGGTGGTGCTTCTCTCCGTTGACGTTCAGGGTGATGGCACTGGACGTCGACGAGGTCGCCGGGGACATGTTCAGCCTCCTCTGGTGTCGGGGGCCAGGAGCCGGGACGTCGGCGGGTGACCGCCGGTCCCGGCCGGGAGTAAAGTGCCCTGACCGGACTGCTGTCCGCTTACCGGGAGAACGTAACGGACAACTGTCCGGTCAACAAGGACGGGTTTCGGCCATGAACCCGCGAGGAGGCACCGTGTCCCAGCCCAAGAAGGACACCCCCCTGCGTTCGGACGCGCAGCGCAACCGTGAGCGCATCCTGCGGGCCGCCACGGCCGAACTGACACAGCGCGCGGACGTCCCGCTGAGCACCATCGCCAAGAGGGCGGGCGTCGGGCAGGGCACGTTCTACCGCCACTTCCCGCACCGGGAGACGCTGGTCCTGGAGGTCTACCGCTTCGAGATGCGCCAGGTCGCGGATGCCGCCGTCGAGTTGCTGGAGACCCGCCCGCCCGAACGTGCCCTGCGCGAATGGATGGACCGCCTCGCCCGCTTCGCTCTGACGAAGGCCGGTCTGGCGGACGCGATCCGGCTGGTCACCAGCGCGCCCGGCGGCCCCGCCAAGCCCGGCCCCACCCCGGTCATGGAAGCGGCGGGGACCCTCCTGGACGCCTGTGGGGCCGCCGGCGTCGTCCGCCCCGGTGTGACTCCGGACGACTTCTTCCTCGCCATCGCCGGTCTGTGGCAGATCGATCCCCACGAGGACTGGGAGCCGAGGGCCGGCCGGCTCCTGGACCTCGTCATGGACGGCCTGCGCGCGGGAGCGCCCGGCCGGTGACCGGGTCCCCGCCCGTCGGCGGTGCCGCACCGCCGTGTGATGATGCCCCGGAAGGCGCCGGGCCGGGGGGCACGGGCGCAAGGCACGGACGGGAGCGACGAGTTGAGCAAGGGTGGGTCGTCCGTACCGGACGAGGAGTGGGAGCGGTTCCTCAGGGAGGCCGGGGCCGGAAGCCCGGATGCGCCCGAGGAACCGTCGGCGCGGGCCCGGATGGTGACGCGACGGCTTCAGGAGGAGCCCGGCCGGCAGGAGGGGTGGCGGACGTACACCCCGGCCGAACGGCCGCGCGGCAGGGGCTGGTACGCGTTCGGCCTGGCGGCCGTCGTGGTGCTGCTGATCGCGGTGGCCGTCGCCCCCGGCCGGGTCCTCGGCCTGTTCGGCGGCGACCCGGCGGACGCCACCCCGCTCGCCGCCGAGTCGGAGCGTCCGGACGGGCCGCCGGCCCGGGACGCGTCGGACCGACAGCCCACCCTGGACGAGCCGTTCCGGGGATCACCGGCCGCGCGCTGGAGCGACGGCATCGCGGGCGTCCATCTGCCGGAGGCGCGGGCGACCGGCTGGATGAGCGAGGCCGAGGTGGGTCGAGCGCTCGACCGGACGCGGGAGTTCCTCGTCGCGTCCAGCCTCGACCCCGCCGTCCTGCGCGGCGAGAGGCCCGAGAAGGCCATGGCGCTCATCAACCCGCACCAGTCGGACGTCCGGACCTACCTCGAGAAGGCGTTCAGCTCGCCCGACCGCGACAACGATCCCCTCCTGCTCTTCAGCCGCTTCCGGCCCGCCGAGGTCCGGCCGGTCGGGGACGTGGTCAAGACACGCGGCCGGGTCACCTTCCGGGAGGGGAAGAAGGGCGCGGTGGAGGTTTCCACGGACGTCACGTACGTCTACCCGGTCAGGCGCGCCTCGGGAGACGACGACGAGGTCGCGCGCACCATCGTGCGCCGCGAGACGGTGGTGAGCTGGGACGACCCGGACAAGATCGTCACCGAGCCGGGGACGTTCTCCGTGGTCTCCTACAAGCTGGACACCACCAACGGCGGCTGCGGCACCTACGACGGCTTTCTGCACCCCGCGTTCCTCGCCGAGCGCACCGGCGCCGACACGGACAGGGGCCGGGCCGTCGACCCGTACGACCGGAGCGGTCCGATCGAGCAGCGGAAGCGGGAGCCCGGCGACGAGCGCTGCGACACCGCCACCCGCTCCTGACGGCGGCCCTGTCCGCCCTGCCCGGCGGCCGGTCCGCCGCCGGTCCGTCTCCCGTGGGCGGGAAACCGAAGGGGTCCGCGACGCGTTTCCGGAGGCGGGGCGGGCCGCGGCCGGGCGAACGGGGTCGGCCGCTGCCCGGTGCTCCCGCCCGTCCGGTTCGGCCGGCCGGCGCACCACGCCCGGCCCTCACCCGATCGGCCCACCAGCGGGGCCTCCCGATCGCCAGACCTTTTGCCCCGATATGCCGCTGTACGGGAATCGGCTTAGCCTGCTGACACTGCTCGGGTAGGAGACAGCCGGCGCCGTCGGCGGAGGGCGAGCTTCCATGGCCGAACTACGCAAGAAGTCCGGATTGCTCGGTGAGTTGTCGGCCGAGTTCGCGGGCACGTTGATCCTCATCCTCTTCGGATGCGGTGTCGTGGCCCAGGTGGCGGCGGGCGGGGCCCTGACCGATCCGGCCGGCGGCCTCGGGAACCACGACAGCATCGCCTGGGCATGGGGGCTCGGCGTCACGCTGGGCGTCTACGTGGCGGCGCGGCTGAGCGGGGCGCATCTCAACCCCGCGGTGACCGTCGCCCTGGCCGCGTTCAAGGGGTTCCCCTGGAAGAAGGTGGCCCCGTACGCGCTGGCGCAGACGGCCGGCGCCTTCGTGGCCGCGCTCATCGTCCGCTGGAACTACAGCGAGGCGCTCGCGAAGGCCGACCCCGGACACACCATCAAGACGCAGTCGGTGTTCTCCACGCTGCCTGCCAACGGCAACCCGGCGCTGCCGGTGCACGAGTGGGGCGCCTTCCGCGACCAGGTCATCGGCACCGCCATCCTGCTGCTGCTGATCCTGGCCGTCACCGACCTGCTCAACACCCCGCCCGGCTCGAACCTGGGCCCGTTCATCATCGGCCTGATCGTGGTCGCGATCGGCATGGCGTGGGGCACCAACGCGGGGTACGCGATCAACCCGGCCCGCGACTTCGGCCCCCGCCTGGCGAGCTTCCTCACCGGATACGGCGGGGCGTGGCGCGATCAGTACGGGAATCTCTACTTCTGGGTGCCGATCATCGGGCCGCTGATCGGCGGTCTGCTGGGCGCGGGACTCTACAAGGTCTTCGTCGGGCGCTTCCTGCCGTCCGCGGAGCCCGAGCCGCCGGGCCGTGTCCCGGCGCCCAAGGACTGACCACACCGGCCGGAGAGGCGGCACATCATGGCGGACTTCATCGGCGCGGTGGACCAGGGGACCACCAGCACCCGGTTCATGATCTTCGATCACGGCGGCAACGAGGTCGCCAAGCACCAGCTGGAGCACGAGCAGATCCTGCCCCGCTCCGGCTGGGTGGAGCACGATCCCGTGGAGATCTGGGAGCGCACCAACTCGGTGATGCAGAACGCGCTGCGGTACGGCGGACTGTCACCGACCGACCTGGTGGCCATCGGGATCACCAACCAGCGGGAGACCACGGTGGTCTGGGACCGGCGCAACGGGCGGCCCTACTACAACGCCATCGTCTGGCAGGACACCCGTACGGACGGCATCGCGGCGAACCTGGAGCGTTCCGGGAAGGGCGAGGTCATCCGCCGCAAGGCCGGGCTGCCGCCGGCGACGTACTTCTCCGGGGGCAAGATCCAGTGGATTCTGGAGAACGTCGACGGCGTGCGGGAGGCGGCGGAGGCCGGTCACGCGGTCTTCGGCAACACCGACGCCTGGATCCTGTGGAACCTGACCGGCGGACCGAACGGCGGCATCCACGCCACCGACGTCACCAACGCGAGCCGGACCATGCTGATGAACCTGGAGACCCTCGACTGGGACGACGAGCTCCTGGGCTTCTTCGGCATCCCCCGGTCGATGCTTCCCACGATCAACCCGTCCTCGGACCCGGAGGCGTACGGCTCCACCCGGACCTCCCGGCCGTTGAGCGCCGCCATCCCCATCGGGGGCGTCCTCGGCGACCAGCAGGCGGCCACCGTCGGCCAGGTCTGCTTCTCCCCCGGCGAGGCCAAGAACACCTACGGGACCGGAAACTTCCTGGTGCTGAACACCGGCAACGAGCTGGTCCGTTCGCGGAACGGCCTGCTCACCACGGTGGCCTACCAGTTCGGCGACAGCCCGGTGGTCTACGCGCTGGAGGGCTCCATCGCCGTGACCGGCTCCGCCGTGCAGTGGCTGCGTGACCAGATGAAGATCATCAAGTCCGCGGCGGAGAGCGAGGAACTGGCCCGGAGCGTCGAGGACAACGGCGGCGTCTACTTCGTCCCCGCGTTCTCCGGCCTGTTCGCCCCGTACTGGCGTTCCGACGCCCGCGGCGCGATCGTCGGCCTCGCCCGGTACAACGACAACGCCCACCTGGCACGCGCCACCCTGGAGGCCATCTGCTACCAGAGCCGCGACGTGGTCGAGGCCATGGAGCAGGACTCCGGGGTCCATCTCGACGTCCTCAAGGTGGACGGCGGTGTCACCGCCAACGACCTCTGCATGCAGATCCAGTCGGACGTCCTCGGCGTCCCGGTCAGCCGCCCCGTCGTCGCCGAGACGACCGCGCTCGGCGCCGCCTACGCGGCCGGCCTCGCCACCGGCTTCTGGCGGGACACCGACGAACTGCGCACCCAGTGGCACGAGTCGAAGCGCTGGGAGCCCAGGTGGACCGAGGAGCAGCGGGCCGAGGGCTACGCGGGCTGGAAGCGGGCGGTGGAGCGCACCCTCGACTGGGTGAAGGTGCCCTGACGCCCTCGCGTAGGTTGGGCCGGTCCCCTCCGCCATCCCGACGAGGACCGGCCCATGCCCAGCAGCACCGTGATCCGCCTGATCGAGCCCGCCGACGCCGTCCCCATCGCCGCCCACCGGGCGCGGGACGCCGAGGCGTTCCGGCGGTGGGAACCGGCCCAGCCGGCCGACCACTTCACTCCGGAGGGGCAGGAGGAGCGGATCGAGGGGCTGCTGGCCGGGTTCCGGGCCGGCACGGTCTGGCCGGGCGTGGTGCTCGCCGGCGACGAGGTGATCGGGCAGATCACCGTCGGAGGCATCCTGCCCCAGCCGCACCTGCGGCGGGGCTCCCTCGGCTATTGGATCGCCACCGTCGCCCAGAACCGGGGCCATGCCGGCGACGCCGTCGCGCTCGCGCTCCGGGTGATGCGGGAGGAACTCGGCCTGCACCGCGCGGAGGCGTCCACCAACCTGGAGAACCTGCCGTCGCAACGGGTGCTGCGCCGCAACGGGTTCACCCCGTACGGCGTCGCGCACTCCGCGATCCTCCTCGACGGAGCGTGGCGGGACGGGCTGCTGTGGGAACGCATCCTGGGCGACTGAGCGGGCGCGCGGGGGTCGCGCGGCAGGCCGAGTCCCGCCGGCGCCCCTACAGGCTCCGGCGGGACTCCCTCACCAGCAGTACCAGGAGGTACGCCCCGCCGAGGCACACCGTGACCGCGCCGGTGGGCAGGACCACGTCCGGAACGGCGTGCTGGGCCGCGATGTCCGCCCCGAGGAGCAGGAGCGCGCCGACGAGCGCGGAGCCCGCCAGGTCCACGGAAGTGCCGCGCCCGGTGAGGCGGCGGGCGATCTGCGGGGCGGCCAGGGCGACGAAGGAGATCGGACCGGCGGCGGCGGTCACCGCGGCGGTCGCGGCCACGCCGAGCACGACCAGCAGCAGCTTCGTGCGCTCGACGCGCACGCCCAGCATCGCCGCCGTGTCGTCGCCCAGTTCGAGCCAGCGCATCCGGCGCTGCGCCACCGGCGCCGCCAGGGCGACGCCCGCCAGCAGGACGGCGGCGGCCATCAGGGCGGGCCATCCGATGGCGCTCAGGGAGCCCGCGCCCCAGACCGCGGCCCGCAGCGCGGTGTCCACGTCGGCCTTCACCGAGAACCACGTGTTGACCGAGGACAGCAGCGCCCCGACCGCGATGCCCACGATGATGAGCCGGAAGCCCCGCACCCCGCGCCGGAACGCCAGCAGGTGGACGACGATGGCGGTGACGAGCCCGCCGGCCACCGCGCCCGCCGCGAGCGCCGTGTAGCCGCTCGCGCCCGCCAGCAGCATCAGGACGACGCCGGTGTACGAGCCGGTGGTGAAGCCTATGACGTCGGGGCTGCCGAGCGGGTTGCGGGTCAGGGACTGGAAGACCGCGCCGCCGGCGGCGAGAGCGGCCCCGAACAGGACGGCGGCGGCGATGCGCGGCGCCCGCCACTCCAGGACGACGGTGCGGACGCTGTCGCGGGCGGTGCCGGACACGACCGAGGCCAGGTCGCCGAGGCCGAGCGGGAAGCTGCCGAGGGTGAACGCCCACAGCGCCAGGGCGATCAGCGCGACCGTCAGCAGTCCGCAGACCGCCATCGAGCGCCGGGACGCCCGCAGGCTCAGGGAGCCCGCCCTGAGGACGAGTGCTCCGCTCACAGCTCCTTCACCCGGCTTCCGCGTACCAGCAGGATCAGGACGGGCGCGCCGATGAGCGGCATCATGACGCCCACCTGCAACTCGGCGGGGATCACGATCAGCCGGCCCAGCACGTCCGCGACCAGCACGATCACCGGGGCGAGGACGGCGGAGCAGGCGAGGATCCAGCGCCAGTCGGGCCCGGTGACCGGGCGCACGGCGTGCGGGACCATGAGGCCGACGAACATCAGCGGGCCCGCTGCGGCCGTCGCCGCACCGCACAGCAGGGCCACCGCGATCACCACCCCGCAGCGGACCGCGCCGACCCGCAGCCCCATGGCGCGCCCCGCGTCGTCGCCGAGCGCCATCGCGTTGAGCGGGCGGGCGCAGCAGGCGGCGACCACCAGGCCGGCCAGGACGAAGGGCAGGATGTCGCCCACGGTGCCGGCCGGGCGGTCGGTGACGGTGCCCGCCCCCCAGAACCGCATGCGGTCGAAGGTCTCCGTGTCGATCAGGGCGAGCGTCTGGGAGATGCCCACCAGGACCGCGGTGAAGGCGACCCCGACGAGGGTGAGGCGCACCGGGGTGGGCCCACCGCGTCCGCCGCTCGCGGCGAGGTAGACCACCGCCGAACCGGCGATCGCGCCGACGAGGGCGAAGGGCAGGTACTGGTCGATGCGGGTGACGCCGAAGACGGCCACGGCCAGGGTCACGGCGAAGCTCGCCCCGGCGTTGACCCCGAGGACACCGGGGTCGGCCAGCGGATTGCGGGTGAGCGCCTGCATGAGCGCGCCCGCCACGCCCAGGGCGGCCCCGACGACGATGCCGAGCAGCGTACGGTCCACGCGGGCGCCGCTGATCGTGGCGTGCGAGGCGGAGCCGTCCGGCGCGGTCAGCGCCTGCCACACCACGTCGAGGGGAAGCAGGGCCGAGCCGATCGCCACGCTGAGCACCACCGCCACCAGCAGCGTGCCGAGCGCCATGCCCAGGCCGACGATCCGTCGCGCCCTGCGGCGTGACGGGCGCGACGGCGCGGTCGGTGGTGGCGCGGTCGTCGGCGCGAGCGCCTGTGCCATCTGTTCTCCCTGAGCAACCCGCCCCCGGACGGGCCGGGGTGGCGTGCGTGATCGACGTACCTGTACTGCTGGAACCGTCCGGACCGGCGGGTCCGGTTCAGCCGCCGAGTGCCTCCACCGGGTCCGCGGTGAGCGCGTTCACGGGCACCCCGGACTCGCGGCTCAGCGCGCGCAGCAGTCCGGCGCGGGTGGCGTAGCCGGCCGCCCTGGCCGCCGCCGTCAGCTCGCCCCCGCCGCGGAGGTGTTCGACGGCGGCGTTCATCCTGGCCCGGTTGCGCCACCGTGTGAAGGGCAGTCCGGTCTCGTCGAGGAAGACGCGCTGCACCTGACGGGCGCTCATCCGGTGCCGTCCGGCGAGGTTCTCCAGCGTCGCGGAGGGGGTGCGCAGCGCCTCGCGGGCGAGGGCGCGTACGGCGGGGTGGACGGGCAGGACGACCGGGAAGTACTGCCGGGAGATGCCCCTCAGCACCCGCCCCAGCGCCTGCCGGAACGGCTCGACCTGCTCCGGTGTGGTCGGCGCGGCTCCGAGTGTGGTGGTCATGACCTCGGTGAGCGCGGGGACCGACCCGAGCGGCTGGACGCGGCATCGTGGCTGGTCAGCGGGGTCGAGAAAGGGTCCGAGCGCCATGCCGCCCGGTTCGATCCGCAGGGCGTGCGGCACGCGGGGGGCGAGCCAGAGCGCCTCGTGCCGCCCGAGCCGCCACTCCTGGCCCTCGGAGGTGAGCCGGGCGCTGCCGGTCACCACGTAGACGAGGTGCGGCTCGTCGTGCCGGTGCGTGTCGTGTCCCAGAAAGCGGATGGCGTTCTCGGCGACCACGGTGCCGAGGGATGTCGTCGGCAAGCGTGCCTCCCGTTGTGCGGTGCGTCGTGTCCGTCACCGGCGATGTCGTACGCGGATCGACGCAGCGGAACCAGCGAGGTTAGCCTCACCTTACCAACAGCTCGAATCTACGAGCCTGCCCAGTCTCATGAGGTCCCATGTCTGCTCCTGCCCGCCTTCTCGCCGTCGCGGTCGTCGCCGCGCTGGCCCTCACCGGCTGCTCGGCCTCCGACTCCTCGGGGGACGGAGACACGTCGTCCGCCGCGAAGACCCGAACCGTCACGACCGACTACGGCAAGGTGAAGGTGCCGGCCGAGCCCGAGCGGGTGGTCGTGCTGAACCACGCCCTCGCCGGATACCTCTACGACCTCGACGTGCCGGTCAGGGCCACGATCCCCGAGGACGCCGACGGCAAGGGCGAGTTCTCCCCGAACTGGGCGAAGGAGGCGAAGGAGGACGGCACGACGTTCCTGCCGTGGAGCGTCGACGGCTTCGACCTGGAGGCGATCCTCGCCCTGGACCCCGACCTCATCGTCGGAGGCGGTATCGGCTTCCCGCTGTTCCAGGCGGAGAAGGTGTACAAGGACCTCTCCGACATCGCCCCCACCGTCCTCGTGGGCAAGGAGCTCGGCGACTGGCGGAGCCAGTTCTCCTTCCTCGCCGACGACGTGTTCGGCAAGCCCGACGTGTACAAGGACCACCTGGCCGCGTACGACCGGCGGATCGGCGAGGTGAAGAAGGCGATCAAGCCGCCGGCCGGCCCGGTCTCCTTCCTCACCTTCACCGGCGACGGCACCGCCTTCGGCCTGGTGGAGAGCGTGGGTCTGCCCACGGAGCTGAAGAAGGTCGGCATCGAGCCGGCGCCGGTCTTCGCGGACGGCGGCTTCAAGGTGTACGGGCAGGGCGGCGACATGTTCGAGCTGTCCACCGAGAAGGTCGGCCAGACGATCACCCAGCCGTCCGTGTTCGTGATGGGCTTCAACGCCGACACGACCGACGTCGCCACGCTCAGGAAGAACCCGGTCTACAAGGCGCTGCCCGCCTTCAGGGCGAACCGGGCGTACGACCTGCCGTACTGGGTGCTGCGCGGCGACTACGACGAGTCGATGGCCCTGCTGGACCTCATCGAGAAGCGGTTCTCCTGATGGCCGCTCAGCGCGCGTACACGACGCACCCGCTCGTTCTGCGCCGGGTCTCCGTCCGCCGCGTCCACGAGGTGACCCCCCGGATGCGGCGGGTCGTCCTCGGCGGCGACGACCTGGCCGCGTTCACCCGTGACGGGATCGACCGCCCCGCTTTCGCCGCGCCCGGCTTCGACGACCACGTCAAGCTGATCCTGGCGTCGGACGGGGACGTCAGGGCGGCGCTCCCCGCCCAGTTGCCGTACGGCATCGAGTGGACGCCGGCCGAGCACCGGGTGACCCGCGACTGCACGCCCCGCCGGGTGGACCTCGACGCGGGAGAACTGCACCTCGACTTCGTGCTGCACGGCGACGGGCCCGCCGAGTCCTGGTCCGCCTCCGCGCGGGAGGGCGACGAGCTGTGGTTCGTCGGCCCCAAGTCGTCGCTCAGGCTGCCGGATTCGCTGGACTGGATCCTGCTGATCGGGGACGAGACGGCGCTGCCCGCGATCGGCCGCTTCCTCGACGAGCGCCCGCTCGACGCCCCGGCGCACGTCCTGGTGACCGTCCCGGACGACGCGGCGCGCCAGGAGCTGGCGCTGCGTGACGGCGACACGATCACCTGGGTGGTCGCGGAGCCGGGCGACGCGGTGGCGCTGGAGGCCGCCGTGCGGGCCCTGCCGTCGCCGCCGGGCGAGGGGTACGCCTGGGCCGCCGCGGAGAGCCGGGCACTGCTGCCGGTACGCCGGTATCTCCAGCGGGAGCGGAAGTTCCCGAAGGACCGGGTGAACATCACGGGCTACTGGCACCGGGAGGAGGCCGCCGCCCCTCGGACGCCGGGCACGGCCGACGCCCCGACCGCGCCTGCCCCCGCCCCGATCCCCTCACCCCTGCCGTGGCTGGTCGCGCGGGCCGCGTTGCAGCTCGGCGTGATCGACGCGGTGGCCGATGCCCCGGGGCTCTCCACCGACGCCCTCGCCACCCGCGCGGGCGTGCCCGGACCGGGACTCGGCGTCCTGCTTCCGCTGCTCGCCGCGTACGACGTGGTGGTCGCCGCCGAGGACGGGGCCGGGCTGCGCCTGGGCACGGCGGGCGAGGAGCTGCTGGACGACCATGCGCGCGAGGAGTACACCGGCCACGAGGCCGAACTGCTGCTGGCCCTCGCCCAGCTGGCGCCCGCGCTGCGGGACGGGACGTCGCCCTGGCGGCTCGCCTCGGGTACGACCCTGCACGCGTCGGTGACCGAGGACGCGGAGCGCTACGGCGAACTGGTCGAGGAGTGCGAGCAGTTGGTCTTCCTGCTGGACGGACTGACGGCCGATCCGCTGTGGGAGGGCGTCGAGAGCTGCCTCCTGACCGGTCCGGGCAGCGCCTCGGTGGTCGCGGCGCTCGACGACGCCGGGCGGCGGCCCCGGCTGCGGGTCGCGGAGGACGCCGGACCGGCCGAGGTCCTGCGCGGGTGCGTTCCGGCGCCGGACCGCGTCGACTTCTCGGCCGGGCCCGCCGATGTCGCCGTCGCCGCGAAGGCCCTCGCGTACCGCACCGACGAGGAGGCCGCCGCCCTCCTCGGGCGGCTGGCGGAGTGGACCGGCACCGCGGTCCTCGTGGAGGCGTCGCGCCCCGACAATCTGAACCCGCACGCGGCCGGGGCGGCGCTGCACGCGTACACCGCGACCGGCAGCCCGCTGCGCGACTCCGCCGCCGTCGCCGCCCTCGCGGAGCGGTCGGGCTGGCGGGTCGAGCGGACCGTCGCCCTGGGCTGGGGCACGGAGGCCACGGTCCTGCGCCGGGCCTGACGACCGCCCTCACGGGGGCGGGACGGACGGGAGGCCGCCGGGGCCGGAGCGGCCCCGGCGGCCTCCGCACGTCCGGGGAACCGCCGCCGGGGTCACCGCGGCCTCGGCGGCCTCCGCGCGTCGAAGGCGAAGAGGGAGTTCTCGGCCGCCGCCACGAACACCGCACGCCCCGCCACGGTCACGCGCGGGCTCGCGCCCTCCTGTCCCGTCCACCCGTCGGCCTGCGGGTCCGTCGACCACAGCGACTGCCCGTCGTTCGGCGCCAGCGCGACCACCCGGCCGGTGGCCGAGCTGAAGTACACCGCACCGTCACCCGCCGCGGGACCCGAAGCGCCTTCCACGCCCGTCTGGCGCGCCCACTTCTTGCGGCCGGTCGCGGAGTCGAACGCCGTGACCAGACCGGTCCGCCCGCTC
Source organism: Streptomyces sp. V2I9 (assembly GCF_030817475.1). Classification (NCBI taxonomy): domain Bacteria; kingdom Bacillati; phylum Actinomycetota; class Actinomycetes; order Kitasatosporales; family Streptomycetaceae; genus Streptomyces; species Streptomyces sp. V2I9. The sequence goes on from NZ_JAUSZJ010000002.1 coordinate 397,884, forward strand.
ACGTAGAGGGTGCCGTCCGCCATGCCGGGCGTGCCCTCGTACACCGTGTCGAACCGGGAGCGTGCGACCTTCCCCGAGGCCGGATCGACACGGACCACCCCGTCGTACCCGGCCCGCTCGGTCCCCTCGTAGTGCGGCGAGAGGAGGACGAGGGAGCCGTCGGCGTCGCCCACCGGCTCGGCGGGCCCCTCGATCTCGATGGCCTCGCCCAGCTCCCCGGAGTCGAGGGCGAGGGTACGGAGGGTGGAGCGGCGCGGCCCGAGGTCGTCCACGTCCGCGTCTCTCGCGCACATCGCGAGCAGCCGCGGCCCCTCGGGGACGGGAGCGCACTGCGTGCCGTCCGGGAACGGCGCCGTCCAGGCGACCGCGCCGCTGCGGGCGTCCCGCGCCTCGAAGCGGGAGTTGGAGGAGTCGACCGTCACCACGGCGGAACCCGCCACGACGGCGTCGCGGGTCCGGCCGGTGACGGCTGTCGACTGGGCGGCGGAGGGCGTGGACCACAGCTCCTTCCCCCTGTCCGCGTCGAGGGCCACCACCTCCTCGGGCGGGCCCTGCGGGTCGTCCTGGTCGGCGATGCGGTAGCCGATCACGGTGTCGTCGGTGGCGCCCACCAGGTGCATGCCCTGGGCGGGGATGCCCGGACTCCTCACCGTCCAGACCTGCGACCCGTCCTTGGGGTCGATCCGGCCGGCGACGACGCCGCCGCCACCGCAGAACAACGCGTCGTCGCGCGCGACGCAGCGCAGCTCGTCGGGGATGTCCTCGCGTCCGCCGGGCACGGTCGTACGCCACGGCTCGAAGCCGGCCGGGAGAGTGCCGCCCGGCACGGCGGGGCCGCTGCCCCCGCCGTCCGCGTCGCCGCCGCGAGCGGTGAGCGCGGCCACTCCCCCGCCGATCGCCGCGACGGCGACCGCCGCCGCGAGCACGGGCCGCCACCGGCGCCGCAGACGACCGCCTACGCGGGTCCCGGAGCTTCCCGCGCCGGACGGCGCCGGGGTGGCGGGGAACGGCTCCGAGGGCAGCGGGCCGGCCGGTGTCGGACCGGTGGGCGACGGGGTGGCCGGTGTCGCCAGGTGGTGCTGGGTGACCACGTCGCGGGTGCGGCCGGTGACCGGTCCGCCGGGGTGCGGGCCGGCCCCGCCGAGGTCGGCCGGCAGGTCCCGCAGCAGCACCAGGAGTTCGTCCACCGAGGGACGCCCCTCGGGCTCCTTGGCCAGGCACGGTTCGACGACCGCGCGCAGGGCCGGTGGAACGGCGTCCAGCGACGGTTCCTCGTGCACCACCTGGTACGCGGTCATGTAGGGGCTGTCCGCGTCGAAGGGCCCTTGGCCCGTCGCCGCGAACACCAGGAGCGTTCCCAGCGAGAAGACGTCGGAGCGCGGCCCCACCCCGCGCGGGTCCTGCAACTGCTCGGGCGACATGAAGGGCGGCGTGCCGATGACCCGCCCGGTCATCGTCAGCGTCTGCTGGTCCGCCGCGCGCGAGATGCCGAAGTCGATGACGCGGGGGCCCTCGGACGAGAGCACGACGTTCGCCGGCTTCAGATCGCGGTGGACGACGCCCACCCGGTGGATGTCGCGCAGCGCCTCCGTCAGCCCGATGGCCAGCCTCCGCAGCTCCGCCCCGCCGACCGGACCCCCCTCGGAGATGCGCTGGGAGAGCGTGGGGCCCTCGATGTACGCGGTCGCCATCCACGGCTGCTCCGCCTCGGGGGCGGCGTCGACGACGGCGGCGGTGAACGCGCCGCTCACCCGCCTCGCGGCCGCGACCTCCTGCCGGAACCGGATGCGGAACTCCTCGTCCCCCGCGAAGTGCTGGTGGATCAGCTTGATCGCGACCGGCCGCCCCGAGCTGGTACGGGCCAGGAAGACCGTGCCCATGCCGCCCGAGCCGAGCCGCTTCTCCAGCGGATACCCGCCGATCTCGGCCGGATCGCCTCCGCGCAGCGACACGCTCCCACCTCCCGTCCCCCGTGCGTCTTCGCCGCATCGGGCCTGCTCATCCGTCCTGCACACAAACTAGCCGTAGGGCGGTACGGCCGGGCGAAGCGGGTGTCCGTCCGGGGCGGGGACGGGCGGCCCGCGCCGGGTGCGGCGGCCCCCCTTCGGCGGTGCGGCCGCTCCGGCCGGCGGACGGGGCCCCGCCTGTCCGGAGCTGCGGCTCCGGTCAGCGGGGTGGCGGCCCGGTCCGGTCCGCCTTCGGTACGTAGTGCTGGGGAAGCCCCCGCCGCTCCTCGGGCGGCAGGTTCCGGGCGGGCGTCTCCACCGGGGCCGCCGCCGGCCGGCCGCGCTCGCGGTCCCAGCCCGCGCGGGCGCGCGGGTGGAAGCGGTGCCGCTCGGGAACCCGCTTCCAGGCGTGGTGGACCAGCCGGCCCACCAGCCGCAGCAGCCGTTCGTCGCGGGGCGTCCAGCGCAGGCCGAGGCGGTCCCGGACCGTCCGCGGGTACAGGCCGACCGTGAGCCACAGCGTCGAGCGGACGAGCGGGACGCGGAGGAGGGCCCACAACGGAGACGGCAGCAGCCGCAGGAGGGGCGGCCGGGCGATCCGGCGCATGTTCAGGACGTCGCGGGTGGGCCGGTTGTCCTCCAGGACGTCGGCGCACATGTGCTCCCAGTACGCCTGGAACTCCTCCCAGCTGCCGGGGACGGGCTTCATCGAGAGGCCGTACAGCGCGTACCAGCGGACGTGCTCGTCGAAGAGGGTGTGCCGCTGCGCCTCGGTGAGGCCGCCGCCGAAGCGGTCGGCGACGTGCACGGTCAGCATGAAGAACGTGGCGTGGGCCCAGTAGAACGTGTCCGGGTCGAGCGCGTGGTACGGGCGGCCCTGTGCGTCGACCCCGCTGATCGAGGCGTGGTAGCCGCGCACCTCGCGGGCGGTCCGGGCGGCGAGCGGGCCGTCGTAGACGACTCCTCCGATCGGGTAGAGCGAGCGGAAGAGACGCTGCCAGCGCTCCTCGAAGAAACGCGAGTGCTCGGCGACGGCCGCGCCCAGCCGGGGGTGCATGTTCTGCATCGATCCGGCCCAGGGGGCGAGCAGCAGACCTCTCCAGTCGCCGAACCAGCGCCAGGTGAGGGAGTCGGGGCCGAGGGGTTCGGGGGTTCTCGGGCCGGTCGGTTCCGGTCCGGGGGCTGACGGTGTCACGCGTACCTCCGCTGGCTGAGGTTCCGGGGCGGGGCGCTCCGTGGGCGGAGCGGTTCAGGACACGGCTCGTGGCGCTGTTCGTGACGTGGCTCGGGAAGGCGTCCCGCCCGGTTGTGCCGAGAGCGATCTGAGGACACCTGTCATCAGGCTAGAATGTGCGGACAGGTGTCGTCAATTGCTTCAACGCGATACGGGGGAACGGGAGTTGGCGGAACGGAGCTGGGGCGGCACCACGCTCGCCGATCGCCGCGCCGCCCGCCGGCAGGCCCTCCTGGACGTCGCCGAGCGGCTGGCCGGCGAGGAGGGGGCCGCAGCCGTCACGGTCCGGTCCGTCTGCCGTGAGGCACGGTTGACCGACCGCTACTTCTACGAGAGCTTCGGCGGCCGCGACGATCTGCTCCTCGCCGCCTTCGAGCGGGTGGCGGACGAGGCCAGAAGCGCCCTGGAGGAGGCCGTGGCGGTGAGCGCTCCGCAGGCCGACGTCCGGGCCCACGCCGCCGTGTCCGCGTTCGTCGCCCTGGTCCTGGACGCGCCGCACAAGGGCCGTCTGCTGCTTCTCGAACCCTTCGCCGACCCCGCTCTCGGGGCCCACAGCCACCGGCTCATGGCCGTCTTCACCGAACTCGTCGGCGGCCAGCTCCCCGGAACGGTGGACGAGGCCGACCGCCGGATGGCCGCACATGCCCTGGTCGGCGGGATGGCGAGCCTCTTCGCGGGATGGCTGCGCGGCACGCTCGACGTATCGCGCGAACGGCTGGAGGCGCACTGCGTGGAGCTGGTCCTCACGGCGATGTCGCGGTAGGGCCCGGCGACCGGCGCGGACGCGCCGTCACACAGGGGTGGCCGCGCCCCGGCCCCGGTCCGCCGGGAGAGCCGGGGACGCGGCCACCGGCGTGTTCAGGCTCCGCCCACCAGGTCCGGGGCGCGCAGCACCGCGGACGGGATGTTCCAGGCGTCGACCAGGTCGCCCGCCAGCGGCCGGATCCTGCGGCAGAGATCGTTCACCTCACGGGTGATCGCCTTGGACCGCTGGACGGTCAGCCGGCCGTGCTCCATGAACCACGCCCGGTCCGCCTCGATCGTCGTCAGGGCGAACAGGTCGCACAGCAGACCCAGCGCCACCTTGTCTCCACCCTCGGGGAGCGTGCGGACCTTGTCGACGAACGCCTCCAGCAGCAGCCGCTCCATATGGGCGTGGGCGAGGGCGATGACGTGGTCCTGCACCCGGGAGAAGACGGTGCCGGGATCGCGCTTCTGGTCGATGCCGCGCTTGAGCCTGCGGGCCACCCCGGCGAGCATGTGCTCCTCGCGGTGGCGGACCATGGCGAGCTGGTACTCCGCGTCGAGCAGACCGGCCTCCTGGTCCCACTCGTCACCGCCGGGCAGCAGGTCGCGCACCCGCTCCAGGAGCTTGTGGGCCGAGGTCTTCTCGATGATCGTCTCGACGGCGAGGCCGGCGACATGGCGGACCGTCCCGAGCTGGTCCAGGTCCTCGAACTCGCTCGCGTAGTGGGTCAGCAGACCCTTGGCGACGAGCTGCATCAGGACGTGGTTGTCCCCCTCGAAGGTGGTGAAGATGTCGCTGTCGGCCTTGAGCGCGGCGAACCGGTTGACGGCCAGATAGCCGGCCCCGCCGCACGCCTCCCGGCACTCCTGCACCACGCGGGTGGCGTGCCAGGTGGCCAGCGCCTTGGTCCCGGCGGCGCGCGCCTCCAGCAGCCGGCGCGCCTGCGGGTCGTCCCGGGTGCCGGAGAAGACGTCGTGCAGCTGGGTGCGGACGACGTCCTGCGCGAAGTGCAACGCGTACGTGCGCGCGATCAGCGGCAGCAGCCGGCGCTGGTGCAGTCCGTAGTCGAGGAGCAGCTGCTCCTCCCCCTCGGCGCCCGCGGCGAACTGCCGGCGGCGCAGTGCGTACCTGGTGGCGAGCGTGAGGGCGGTCTTGGAGACGGCCACCCCGGCGCCGCCGACACTGACCCGGCCCTGGACCAGGGTGCCGAGCATGGTGAAGAAGCGGCGGTGGGGGTTGTCGATCGTGCTCTCGTAGACGCCTTCCGGGGTGACGTCGGCGAAGCGGTTGAGCAGCGCCTCGCGGGGCACCCGCACCCCGTCGAACCGGAGGCGTCCGTTGTCCACGCCGTTGAGGCCCATCTTGCGGCCGTCGTCCTCGATCCCGACACCCGGGGCCGGCTCGCCGCCGGAACGGATCGGCACGACGAACGCATGCACGCCCTCGGACTTCCCGTCCACCTCCAACTGGGCGAAGACCACCGCCAGTTCGCCGTGGCGGGCCGCGTTGCCGATGTAGTCCTTGCGCGCCTGGTCGCCCTCGGTGGTGATGACGAACTCCCGCGCGGCGGCGTCGTACCGGGCGACGGTCCCGAGCGCCTGCACGTTGGAGCCGTGTCCGGTCTCGGTCATCGCGAAGCAGCCCATCAGCTTCCCGGTGATCAGGTCGGGCAGATAGGCCGCGTGGTGGCGTTCGGTGCCCAGGTGCAGGATCGCACCGCCGAAGAGGCCGAACTGCACGCCGGCCTTCACCAGCACCGACAGATCGCCGAGGGCCAGCGTCTCGAACGCGGCGATCGAGGCCCCGACGTCACCGCCCCCGCCGTACCGGGCCGGGAACCCCATGCCGCTCTGCCCCGTCGCCGCCATGGCGACCACGCGTTCGCGCACCCGCTCGCGGAAGGCGTCGATGTCGAGCTCCTCGGCCTCGTCGAGGACCGCGGCGTGGGTCACCAGATTGGCCCGGACCAGTGCGCGGATCTCGGCGTACTCGCCGTCCAGCAGCGCGCCCAGCGCCTTGACGTCGAGCTCCGGCCGCACGTGACCGGTGGGAGTGGGCGGGGTTCTGTCAGTGGTCATACCGTTTCGCTACCCCGCCGGTGGACGATCAAGCGGTGGCCCGCCCGCCGAGGTGAACGGCGCGACGCGGGGGCGTGAGCGCGTCGGGCCAGTACCCCGTTCGCCTGCGCTCGCGCCCTGCCGGGGGCCCCGGAGGGCGGTGAGGATGAGCCGACCGCGCACCTCCCGTCGAATCCGCGCATCCGCCCTTCGGCGGGTGACTTCGCGGTGGAAGGAATCCCCCTTGCTGCTCCTCATCTCCCCGGACGGCGTCGAAGAGGCTCTGGCGTGCGCCGAGGCGGCGGAACACCTGGACATCGTCGATGTGAAGAAGCCCGACGAGGGCTCGCTCGGCGCGAACTTCCCCTGGGTCATCAGGGAGATCCGCGCGGCGGTCCCGGCGGACAAGCCGGTGTCCGCCACGGTCGGCGACGTGCCGTACAAGCCCGGCACGGTGGCGCAGGCGGCACTCGGCGCGGCCGTCTCCGGGGCCACGTACATCAAGGTCGGCCTCTACGGATGCGGCACGCCCCAGCAGGCGATCGAGGTGATGCGCGGGGTCGTCCGGGCGGTGAAGGACTACCGGCCCGACGCGTTCGTCGTGGCCTCGGGCTACGCCGACGCCCACCGGATCGGCTGCGTGAACCCGCTCGCGCTGCCCGACATCGCCCACCGCTCCGGCGCCGACGCGGCCATGCTCGACACCGCGATCAAGGACGGGACCCGGCTGTTCGACCATGTGCCGCCGGACGCCTGCGCGGAGTTCGTCCGGCTGGCCCACGAGGCCGGTCTGCTCGCCGCCCTCGCGGGCAGCGTGAAGAGGGAGGACCTGGCCGTGCTGACCCGTATCGGGACGGACATCGTGGGGGTGCGCGGGGCGGTCTGCGAGGGGGGCGACCGCAACACCGGGAGGATCCAGCCACGGTTGGTGGCCTCCTTCCGGGCGGAGATGGACCGGCATGCCCGAGAGTTCGCGGCCGCCCCGGCCGCGAGCTGACCGCCGGCGTGGACACGCATCGGCACGGCCCCGGGCTGCCGCCCCCCGGCGGGTGCTTCGCCGTCCTCGATCCGGCGACGGGCGAGGTGTTCGACGAGGCTCCCGACCAGCGGGCGGAGGACCTGGACGCGGCGGTGGACCGGGCGTACGACGCCTGGCGGAGCTGGCGGGCCGACCCCGCCGCCCGCGCCGCCGCCCTGCTCGCGTCGGCCGACGCCGTGGAGGCGGCCGGGGCGCGGCTCGCTCCCCTGCTCACCCGCGAGCAGGGGAAACCTCTGGCCGAGTCGTCCGCGGAGATCGCCCGTACGGCGGCCCGCCTGCGCTTCTTCGCGGCGTCGGCGCCCGAGCCCCGGACGATCACGGACGGCCGGCCCGTGCGCAGCACGCTGCGCTGGCGGTCGCTCGGGCCCGTCGCCGCCGTCGTCCCGTGGAACTTCCCGCTCCAGCTCGCCTCCGCGAAGTTCGCGCCCGCGCTCGCGGCGGGCAACACGGTGGTGGTCAAGCCCTCGCCGTTCACCCCGCTGGCCACTCGGCTGCTGGGGTCCGTCCTGTCCGCCGCCCTGCCCGAGGGCGTGCTGACGATCCTCACCGGACGGGACCCCCTCGGCGCCCTCCTCGTCTCGCACCCCGGAATCCGCCATGTGACGTTCACCGGTTCGGTGGCCACCGGCCGGACCGTCGCGGCGGGCGCGGCGGGCGGTCTCGCCCGCGTCACCCTGGAACTGGGCGGCAACGACGCCGCGATCCTGCTGGACGACGTGGACGTGGAGCGGATCGCGGACCGGCTGTTCTGGGCGGCGTTCCGCAACTGCGGGCAGGTCTGCATGGCGGTCAAGCGCGTCTACGTCCCGGAGCGGCTGCACGCGCGGGTGGTCGAGGCGCTGGCGGAACGTGCGAAGACCGTGGTCGTCGGGGCCGGCCTCGATCCGGACACGGAGCTGGGGCCGGTCGCCAACGCCGCCCAGCTGGCCCGTGTGGAGCGGTACACGGACCGCGCCCTGGCGGACGGGGCGCGGGCCGTGGCGGGCGGCCACCGGCTGGACCGGCCGGGTTACTTCTACGCCCCCACCGTCCTGGCCGACGTAGCGCCCGACAGCCCGGTGGTGACGGAGGAGCAGTTCGGTCCCGTCCTGCCGGTGCTGCCGTACGGAAGCCTCGACGACGCCGTCGAGGCGGCCAACGCCACCCGCTTCGGCCTGGGCGGTTCGGTGTGGGGGACCGACCTGGACCGGGCCGAGGAGGTGGCCGGCCGGCTGGAGTGCGGTACGGCGTGGATCAACCACCACGCCGAGCTCTCCCTGGCCCAGCCCTTCGCGGGCGTCAAGGAGAGCGGGGTCGGCGTCGCCGGCGGCCCGTGGGGGCTGTACGGCAACCTCAGCCCCTTCGTCGTGCACCGTCCACGGGAGGAGTGGCCATGAGGTTCGGCGCGGCGGTGCTGCGCTCGTACGAGGACCCGTTCACCGTCGAGGAGGTGGTCCTGCACAGCGGCCCGGCCGACGGCGAGGCCCTGGTCCGGATCGCGGGGTGCGGCATGTGCCGGACCGATCTCGCCGTCCGGCGTTCGGCGGGCCGCTCCCCGCTGCCGGCGGTGCTCGGCCACGAGGGGTCCGGGGTGGTGGTGGAGACGGGCGGCCCGGCCACCGGCCTGAGCCGGGGCGACCACGTCGTGCTGAGCTTCGACTCCTGCGGGCGCTGCCGCAGCTGTCTGGGCGCGGCCCCCGCCTACTGCGACTCGTTCGCCGCGCTCAACCTCTTCGGCGGGCGTCCGGAGAACACGGCGCGGTTCACCGACGCCGCCGGGGGCGCGCTGGCGCCCCGGTGGTTCGGCCAGTCCTCGTTCGCCGAGTACGCGCTGGTCCCGGCCCGCAACGCCGTACGGGTCGATCCCTCGCTCCCCCTCGAACTGCTCGGACCGCTCGGCTGCGGCTTCCTCACGGGGGCGGGCGCCGTGCTCCACTCCTTCGGCGCGGGACCCGGCGACACCGTCGTGGTCCTCGGCGCGGGGGCGGTGGGCCTGGCCGCGGTCATGGCGGCGTCCGCTTCCGGAGCGGTGGCCGTGGCGGTGGACCGCAACCCCGAACGCCTCGCCCTCGCCGAGAAGTTCGGCGCGGCCGCGGTGCACGGCGACTCCACCGGCCTGCCGGACCGCATCCGGCGGCTGACGGACGGCGGTGCGCGGTACGCCCTCGACACCACGGGGTCGGCCCGGCTGATCAACGACGCGCTGCGGGGACTGCGCCCGATGGGCCACCTCGGTCTGGTGGCGCGGCTCCACACCGGGCTCCTGCTGGAACCGGGGACGCTGGACCGGGGCCGGAGGGTCTCCCACATCTGCGAGGGGGACGCGGTGCCGTCCCTGCTGATCCCCCGGCTGGCCGGGCTGTGGCGGGCCGGCCTGTTCCCTTTCGACCAGCTGATCCGTACGTACCCGCTCGCCGAGGTCGACGAGGCCGAACGCGACTGCGAGGCGGGCCGCGTGGTGAAGCCGGTGCTCATTCCGTAACCGACGTTCAGCTCGGTGGCCGGTCCTCGGTTCCGTGACCGGCCACCGCTCGTACCCAGGGAGTGCACATGGTCCATACAGCGCAGCGGGACGCCGGTGCGGAGGGTGTGGCGGGAGGGGTCGGTGTGACGGCTCTCCTGGTCGCCGCGGCACGGGCGATCGAGACCCACCGCCCCGACAGCCTGGCGCAGGACGTCTACGCGGAGCACTTCGTGCTCGCGGCCCGCGCCTCCCGGGGCTGGCCCGTCCATCCGCGGGAGGTACCGGAGGGGGAGGCGGACCCGCTGTGGGGGCGCTTCTCCCGGTACTTCGGGCTGCGGACGCGGGTCCTCGACGATTTCCTCCTGCGGTCGGCGCACACGGGCAACGTCCGCCAGGTGGTCCTGCTCGGCGCGGGGCTGGACTCGCGGGCGTTCCGGCTCGACTGGCCCGCCGGCTGTGTGGTCTTCGAGATCGACCGGGAGGAGGTGCTGGCGTTCAAGCACCGCGTCCTCGGCGGCCTTTCGGCCGTCCCGACGGCGGCGCGCGTACCGCTCGCGATGGATCTGCGCGCCGACTGGGCGGCTGCCCTCCCCGGAGCCGGCTTCGATCCCGCCGCGCCGAGCGTCTGGCTGGTGGAGGGGCTGCTGTTCTACCTGCCGGCCGCGGCGGAGACGTATCTCATCGACACGGTGGACCGGTTGGCCTCCGGAGGCAGCGCGCTGGCCTACGAGGTCAAGCTGGAGAAGGACCTGCTGGCGTACCGCGACAGCCCGCTCTACACCGCGACGAAGCACCGGATCGGCATCGACCTGCTGGACCTGTTCGACCGCGACCCGCGGCCCGACTCCGCGGGGAGTCTGGCGGGCCGGGGCTGGTCCACCTCGGTCCGCACCCCCTTCGACTTCACCCGCCTGCTCGGGCGCGGCCCGCTGCCCGAGCCGAACGATGCCCTGGCGGGCAACCGGTGGGTGTTCGCGCACAAACCCGTTCAGTAGGACCGGAGTCGCGTCCGGGATATCGGGCCTCCCTGCGGAGCGGGCCCGACCGTGCGGTGACCGGTGAGCGCCGCGACCCCGGCTGCTCGGGTGTGCACGCATGCGGGGTTCCCGCGTGCGGGCATGCGGGGACGCGCGCATTCGGGGACGCCCGCATTCGGGGACGCCCGCATTCGGGCATGCGGGCATGCGGAGGACGCCTCGCCGCTCGAATCGATGTTTCCCCACCATGGATATACGGTGATTACGGATAATTCAGCCATATATCAGCACCCTGGGTGAGCAGGTTTCCGGGCAGCGGAGATCCGCCTGTCCTTGGTGCGGTCCACAGGAGGCACGATGACCCAGCACGAAGCGAGCGGACAGGAAGGTCCCGCGGACGGCGGAGCGGCCGGCACCCCCGGCGTTCACGACGGCGGAGCCGACGGCAGCGCGGAAGGACCGGCGGACGGCGGTGCGGCCGGCACCCCCGGCGTCCACGACGGCGGAGCCGACGGCGGTGCGGACGGCGGAGCCGAAGGCCCTGCCGACGGCGGTGCGGCCGGCACGCCCGGCGTCCACGACGGCGGCGCGGACGGCGGCGCGGAAGGCCCTGCGGACGGTGGGGCGGCGGGCACCCCCGGCGTCCATGACGGCGGCGCGGACGGCAGTGCCGACGGCGGTAGCCGCTCTTGAGCATGACGCGAACCGAGCTCCAGGATTCCTGCGCACGTCAGAGCGCCGGAATCCTGGAGTCTCGCCTGACCGGCCTCGGGCGGGAGAAGTTCGCCCGTGACATCTGGGCCCGGACAGCTGCGCTGACGCGCGGGGCGAGCGATTTCTCCGACGTGTTCTCCACGGCCGCGGTGGACGAGTTGATCTCGCGGCGGGGGCTGCGTACGCCGTTCCTGCGGGTCGCCAAGGACGGTTCCACGCTTCCGGAGTCGTCGTTCACCGCGCCCGCCGGGGTGGGAGCCACCGTGGCCGACCAGCTCGACGACACCGCCCTGTGGCGGGCGTTCGAGGGCGGGGCGACGCTCGTCCTGCAGGCGCTGCACCGCACCTGGGAGCCGGTGGCGGACCTGGTCTCCGCACTCGGTACGGAGCTGGGGCACCCCGTACAGGCCAACGCCTACGTCACCCCGCCGCAGAACCGCGGGTTCGACGCGCATTACGACGTGCACGACGTCTTCGTCCTCCAGATCGAGGGGTCGAAGCGGTGGATCGTCCACGAGCCCGTGACGCCGGACCCGCTGCGTGACCAGCCGTGGACCGACCACCGCGAGGCCGTCGCCGAGCGGGCCGCGCACGGCACACCCCATCTGGACACGATGCTGCGCCCCGGCGACGTGCTCTATCTGCCGCGCGGCTGGCTGCACTCCGCGCAGGCCCGGGGAGAGGTATCGGTCCATGTGACCCTCGGGGTCCACGTCCGGACGCGCTACGCGCTCGCCGAACACCTGGTCCGGGCCGCTCTCGCGGACCTGGCCGACGATCCGTCGATGCGTCGCAGCCTCCCCCTGGGGACGAACGGGACCCTGCCGGAAACGAACGGGACGGGCACGACGGGCGGTACGGGCGGCAGGGCCATCGGGAACAGCGACGCGGACACCCCCGGCAACGTCACGGAGCTGGTCCGTGAGCGTCTGCTGGCCGCCGTCGCCGAAGCCGACCCCGCCCCGCTGTTCCATCGTGCGCTGCGGTCCCAGGCCCGCCCGGCGCCGCTCGGGCCGCTCGCCCAGCTCGCCGCCCTGGACCGCCTCGGCCCGGCCTCACCGGTCCGGCTGCGGAGAGCACTGGAGCCACGGCTGGACGGGACGCGCCTGTTCACCCGTGTGGGCTACCTCGACTTTCCGGCGGACGACCTCGCTCCCGTGGCCCGGCTGCTCGCCGGGCAGGTCCGCACCGCCGGCGATCTCGGCCTCGCCCTCGCCGGGCGGCTGCTGCGGGCGGGCGTGCTGGTGCCCGCGGACCGGTGATCCCGCCCGGCCGGTTCTTCTGCGCGGACGCCGCCCGCGAGCGCGACGACCCGTTCGCCGGCACGGCACCGTACGGCACGGTCTGGGTCCTCATCGAGTTCCGTCGCGGCTGGCCCGCCAACGGATACGACGGCCTCGCCCTCGATCCGGGGACCAAGGCCCTGGTGTACTCCGCCGCGCAGGCGCACCGGGCGCGGATCCTGCTGGTCCGGCGGCACGGCCGCCACCGCCCCGACGACGGCGGCAGGTGGGCGGTGCTGCGCCACGACGGGTTCGGCGGTCTGCGCCAGCGGTGGGGCGGCTGGCACCGGGACGAGGACCTGGCACGGATCGCGGCGGCGCTGGACTCTCCGGGGGAGCCCGGACTGCCGCCGGTCGTCCTCGTCTGCGCCCACGGCACGCACGACACGTGCTGCGCGGTGCGCGGACGTCCGGTGGGCGCGGTTCTCAGCGACCGCTGGCCCGACCTGGTGTGGGAGTGCACCCATGTGGGCGGCGACCGGTTCGCCGCCAACGTCGTCGTGGTGCCGGACGGCGTCTACTACGGGAACCTGGACGCGCGATCGGCGGTCACCGTGGTCGAGGAGCACCTGGCCGACCGCATCCACGCCGACCATCTGCGGGGCTACACCACGCTCCGCCCCCCGCAGCAGGCGGCCGTGGCCGGGCTGCTCGGGCGTTTCGGCCCGGCGAGCCGGTACGCGTACGACGTCATCGGGACGGTCCGCGACCAGCAGGGCTGGCGCATCCGGGTCCGCGACCGGGCGGACCGCGCGAGGGGGTTCGACGTCGAGGTGCGGGCCCGGCGCACACCGCCGCACCGGCTGACCTGCCGAGGACCGGCCGACAGCTCGGCTCTCGTCTACGACGTGACGTCGATCCGCGACGACCGGATCTGATCTGCCCCGGACCGCCTCACCTCGGCCGCGCTCCCCTCAGACGCAGGCCGGGCACAGGCCCCGGTAGGTGATCTCCGCCGCGCCGACGGTGAAGCCGAACCGCTCGGTCTCGGGCAGGTCGCCCAGGGCGTCGCCGACCGGGTGGACGTCGCGGACGGTGCCGCAGCCCGAGCACACCAGGTGCTGGTGCGCGCTGCGCGCGTTGGGGTCGTAGCGCTTGGCCCGGCCCACCGTGGAGACCTCCAGCACCTCACCGAGCGCCACGAGTTCGCCCAGCGTGTTGTAGACGGTCGCGCGGGAGATCTCGGGCAGCCGCGCCGCGGCGCGCAGATGCACCTCGTCCGCGGTCAGGTGCACATGGTCGCCGTCGAGGACCTCCGCGACGACGCGCCGCTGCGAGGTCAGCCGCCAGCCCCGGCCCCGCAGCCGTTGAAGGAGGTCGCTCATCCGCTTCACCCGCTCCGCTTCGCCGGTGAGGTGCGGCCGTCGCGGGAAAGCCGACGACATCACACCCCGGCCGATATGGTTTTAGCCAACTTCTTGACTTGGACGAAGTCCATCGTAGGATCGATCCCGGCGACATCCAAGAGACAGGAAGGCTCCGGTACGGCAGCAGAGACACCTGACGGGACACCGCCGTTCGACCGAGCGGCGCCACCTGCCGGCCCAGTGCCGTCCGCGCCGCACCGTCCGGGACCCACCCGGTCCCCCGGCCCGTGAGGCGCTCGGCCCGGCCCGCGGACGATGCCCCGGATCACAGCGTGCCCCTTCTGCACGGCCCGAATCCTCCTCCCCGTTCAGCGCCCCACGACCCGCCGCCGGGTCCGGAAGGATTTCCCATGACCGAGAACCACGAGTCGCACGTCTACGACCCCGTGACCCCGGATTCGCCCGAGACGGCCGTTCCCGAGGTGCCCGAGGCGCAGGCGAGCGGCTGCCCCGTGGCCCACGGCCGCGCGCCCCACCCCACGCAGGGCGGCGGGAACCGCCAGTGGTGGCCGGACCGCCTCAACCTGAAGATCCTCGCCAAGAACCCCGTCGTGGCGAACCCGCTGGGTGAGGACTTCGACTACGCGGCCGCGTTCCGGGCCCTCGACCTGCCCGCGGTGAAGCGGGACATCGCCGAGGTGCTCACCACGTCGCAGGACTGGTGGCCGGCCGACTTCGGCAACTACGGCCCGCTGATGGTCCGGATGGCCTGGCACAGCGCCGGTACGTACCGCATCAGCGACGGCCGTGGTGGCGCGGGCGCCGGTCAGCAGCGCTTCGCCCCGCTGAACAGCTGGCCCGACAACGGCAACCTGGACAAGGCCCGGCGGCTGCTGTGGCCGGTCAAGAAGAAGTACGGCCAGGCGCTCTCCTGGGCCGACCTGCTGATCCTCACCGGCAACGTCGCCCTGGAGACGATGGGCCTCAAGACCTTCGGATTCGCCGGCGGCCGTGAGGACGTCTGGGAGTCGGAGGAGGACGTCTACTGGGGCCCGGAGACGACCTGGCTCGACGACGAGCGCTACACGGGCGACCGTGAACTGGAGAACCCGCTCGGTGCGGTCCAGATGGGCCTGATCTACGTCAACCCCGAGGGTCCCAACGGGAATCCGGACCCGGTCGCGGCCGCCCGCGACATCCGCGAGACCTTCCGCCGGATGGCGATGAACGACGAGGAGACCGTCGCCCTCATCGCCGGTGGCCACACCTTCGGCAAGACGCACGGGGCAGGCCCGGCGGAGAACGTCGGCGCGGACCCCGAGGGCGCCCCGCTGGAGGAGCAGGGCCTGGGCTGGCGCAGCTCGTACAAGTCGGGCAAGGGCGCGGACGCCATCACCAGCGGGCTGGAGGTGACCTGGACCAGCACGCCGACGCGGTGGGGCAACGAGTTCTTCCACAACCTCTTCGCCTACGAGTACGAGCTGACCACGTCCCCCGCCGGGGCGCAGCAGTGGGTCGCCAAGAACGCGGAGGCGACCATCCCGGACGCGCACGACGCGTCGAAGAAGTACAAGCCGCAGATGCTCACGACCGACCTGGCGCTGCGCTTCGACCCGGCGTACGAGCAGATCTCGCGCCGGTTCCACGAGAACCCGGAGGAGTTCGCGGACGCTTTCGCCCGCGCCTGGTTCAAGCTGACGCACCGTGACATGGGCCCGGTCCAGCGCTACCTGGGCCCGGAGGTGCCCTCCGAGGTGCTGCTGTGGCAGGACCCGCTGCCCGAGCGCACCGGTGAGCTGCTGGACGCCGCGGACACCGCCGCGCTCAAGGAGCAGGTGCTCGCCACCGACCTGACGGTGGCGCAGCTGGTCTCGGCCGCCTGGGCCTCGGCCGCGTCCTTCCGCGGCAGCGACAAGCGCGGCGGCGCCAACGGTGCGCGGGTCCGGCTGGAACCGCAGCGCGGCTGGGAGGCGAACGACCCGGACGAGCTGGCCCGGGTGCTGCGCGTGCTGGAGGGCGTGCGGGAGTCCTTCGCGGCCGAGGGCGGCAAGCAGGTATCGCTGGCCGACCTGATCGTCCTCGCGGGCAACGCGGCCGTCGAACAGGCGGCCAGGGACGCCGGTGTCGAGGTGGAGGTCCCGTTCACGCCGGGCCGGGTCGACGCCACGCAGGAGCAGACGGACGTCGAGTCGTTCGCCGCGCTGGAGCCGGCGTACGACGGCTTCCGCAACTACGCGGGCAAGGCCGCCCGGCTGCCTGCGGAGTACCTTCTCCTCGACCGGGCCAACCTGCTCACGCTGAGCGCGCCGGAGACCACCGTCCTGGTCGGCGGTCTGCGGGTGCTGGGCGCCAACACCGGCGGTTCGAAGCACGGCGTCCTCACCGACCGGCCGGGCACGCTGACCAACGACTTCTTCGTGAACCTGCTCGACCTGGGCATCACCTGGAAGTCGACGTCGGCGGCGCAGGACGAGTTCGAGGCCCGCGACGCGTCCGGCCGGGTCAAGTGGACCGGCACCCGCGCCGACCTGGTCTTCGGCTCCAACTCCGAGCTGCGCGCGCTCGCCGAGGTGCACGCGAGCGACGACGCGCGGCAGAAGTTCGTGACGGACTTCGTCGCCGCGTGGGCCAAGGTCATGGACCTGGACCGCTTCGACCTGGTCTGACCGGAACCAGCCGCTTCGGACCCGTCAGCGGCCGGCACGGCTCGGACGGTGGGGCCGGTGCACACCCGCACCGGCCCCACCGCCGCGCCGGGCCCGCGCTCCGGGTGACCCGCTTCGGCATCCGCTTCGAGAAGAGGTGCGCCCGTGGCCGCGGTGATCGCCGTGCTGGAAGATCTCGGTGACCTCGTCCCGCTCACCGCCCATGGCGCGGCGGCGCGGTTCTCGGCGCGGGGGTGGGCTCCCGGCGGCAGACCGCGTCACGACGTGGAGACGTCGTGGGACGAGGACGGCGCCGGCGGCTGGAGCCAGACGTTCGAGGACGGGACGGTCCGCGTCTCGTTCGCGGTAGAGGTCCGCGATGTCGACGCCTCGGGCTACTTCGACGACCTGGACGCCGTCTACGAGCAGCCGGAACCTTCCCGCACGGGGCAGCGATGGCGGAACAGGCCGGGGTTCGACGCCGAGGACGTCCACCCTTCACCGCGATACCCGACCCCGGCCGGTCGCGGGTCCGCTGGACGACGGCGCAAGCAGTGGCCGTCCGGACCACACCCCGACGCCGCGTCCACGCCCGATGTCGTGCGCGACCGGGCTCAGTCGGCGCCCACGTCGTGCACGGAGACACGGATGGTGGCGACCGAGCTGTCGGCGGCGTCGGGAACGAGCATTCCCGCGTCGACACCCGTGCGCAGGTAATCCACCACCGCCCGGTCGAGCACCTCGCCGGGGAGCGCGGCGGGGATTCCGGGCGGGTACGGGGTCAGCGTCTCCGCGCAGACCCGGCCGACCGCCTCGTGCGCGGGAACCTGCTCGACCTCCCCGAAGAACGCGTCCCGAGGCAGCGTCACCTGCCGGAGCCGGAGATCGCCCGGATCCGGGACGCGGATGTCGGGGGCCGGCGGCAGATCGTCGGCGTGGGCCACCAGATCGCGCAGACCGTCCAGGAGCCGGGCCACGGTGGTCTCGTCGTCGGCGTGGGTGAGCTGGGCGTTGATGCGCCGGTGGTCGGAGGTATGCAGGTTGATCCGGTGGTGCCGGCGCAGCCAGTCCGCGGCATCGTAGCCGGTGAACTTCAGGCTGCTCAGATCGATGAAGATCTGCAGGGGGTCCATGTCGAACGCGCGACCGGCCGAACAGAAGTCGTCGCGGTCGTTGACGTGCAGTCCGTCGATGCCCTGCACGGCCGCCCGCACCCGGCGGGCCCGTTCCAGGGACTCTTCCATGAGCTCGTGGCCGTACTCGACCATCTGGCGGCGCCAGCCGTCCAGGGCCGCGTAGATCAGGACCGAGGGGCTGGTGGTGTCCAGCAGGTCGGCGCGGGAGGCGAGGGTCTGCGGGGTGATCAGGTCTCCCTGCAGATGGAAGACCGAACCCTGTTCGAGCCCGGACCCCATCTTGTGCACCGACGTCACGCACACGTCGGCACCGGCGTCCATGGCCCAGGTGGGCAGCTCGGGGTGGAAGGGCAGGTGGGCGCCCCATGCCTCGTCCACGACCAGCGGCACACCGCGCGCGTGGCACAGTGCCGCGACGGCCCCGATGTCGGCGCAGGTCCCGTACGGGGTGGGGCTGGTCAGCAACGCTCCGCGCGCGTCGGGGTGTTCCTCGAAGGCCGCGCGGAAGGCGTCCGGGGCCGGCGGGTGGGCCAGATGCAGGCGGGGATCCCACTGGGGATCGACCCACACGGGGCGGATGCCCGCGAGGATCAGGCCCGAGACCACCGATTTGTGCGCGTCCCGGCTGACCAGCAGCTTCTCGTGCGGCCCCGCGACGGAGAGCATGGCGGCCTTGACCGAGAGCGAGCTGCCGCAGGTGGAGAAGAAGGTGTGCTCGGCGCCCACGGCGTCCGCCATCAGCCTCTCCGCCCGTTCCAGGACCTTCTTGGAGTCGGTGCGGTCGTCCAGGCCGGACACGGCCAGCATGTCCGCACCGAACAGGGCGTCCCCCAGCACAGCCCGCACTCTCGGGTCGGCCCCGCGGCCCTGTTTGTGGCCGGGCGGTGTGAAGGGCAGCTGGTCCTGGTCCTGGTAGGCGCGGAGAGCGTCGAGCACGGGAGCGGTGGAGTGATCCATACAGTGCGGCTTCCCGGTCCGGGGGGACGAGTAACGCCGTGGGCGTCGACCGTCTCCCAGGGTCGCCGGACAGGCGCTGCCGGTGAGCGGGCGCGCGGGGTGGACGGCGTCGGCCGTGAGCGCCTCGGTGGTGGGGGCGACGGCCTCGCCCGTCTTGTCCAGATCCTGGTGGTCGGTGCCCGGCACGGCCTCACCGACCCGGTACGTCACCGCTCCGGGGCCGGCGAGAACCCCACATCGTCGAGGTCCTGGAAGACGTCGGTGCTCAACCCTGGGCGCACCCTCCTCGGTGCCGACGACGCCACCGCGCCGACCTTTCCGTTGCCGGTGTCAGGGGATCGGGGTCCCGCCGGTGGCGTTCATGATCTCGCCGGTGATGAAGGAGGCGTTCGCGGAGGCGAGGAAGACGTAGGCGGGCGCCATCTCCGCCGGCTGGGCGGGCCGGCCGAGCGGACTCTGCTTCCCGAACTCGGCGGTGTCGGGCAGGGTCGCCGGGATGAGGGGCGTCCAGACGGGGCCGGGGGCGACGGCGTTGACGCGGATGCCCTCGGAGGCCAGCATCTGGGCCAGCCCCTGGGTGAAGGTGACGATCGCCCCCTTCGTCATCGCGTAGTCCAGCAGATGAGGGCTCGGTTTGTACGCCTGCACCGACGTGGTGTTGATGATCGAGCCGCCGGCCGGGATGTGCGGCAGGGCGTTCTTGCACAGCCAGAACATGCCGTACAGGTTGGTGCGCACCACGCGGTCGAACTGCTCGGTGGAGATGGCGGAGATCCCGTCGGGCTGGGACATCTGGTAGGCCGCGTTGTTGACCAGGACGTCGATCCGCCCGAACTCGGACACGGCGCGTTCGACGAGCGCGCGGCACTGCTTCTCGTCCCGGATGTCGCAGACGACAGGGACCGCCCTGCGCCCGGCCTCTTCGACCAGCCGGACGGTCTCGTGGGCCTCCGTCTCTTCCTCGGGGAGGTGGGTCAGCACGATGTCCGCGCCCTCCCGCGCGTAGGCCACGGCGACCGCGCGACCGATACCGGAGTCGCCGCCGGTGATCACGGCCTTGCGGTCGTCGAGCAGGCCGGAGCCGCGGTAGGACTCCTCGCCGTGGTCGGGCGGCGGGTCCATGGGCCCCGTCCAGCCGGGATGTTCCTGGTCCTGCTGGGGGAAGTCGGGGCGGGGGTGGAGCTGGTTCGGGTCCTGCGGCTGTTCGCTGCCGTGTGCCATGGCTGTTCTCTCTCACGTCGTGGAGGCTGCTCGTCACCTCGTCGCGGGGGGCGGGAGCCGACGCCCGGGCGAGCGGGTACGGGCGCCGCCGAGTGCCGGGATGTCAGGGGATGAGCAGGGTCTTGATCATGCCGTCGGCCTTCTTCTGGAAGGTCTCGTACGCCTTCGGCCCCTCTTCCAGGGGCAGATGGTGCGTGGCGAAGGAGTCCACGCCCAGCGGGTCGTCGTCGACGAGCAGCGGGAGCAGCTCGTCGACCCAGCGCCGGACGTTGGCCTGCCCCATGCGGAGCTGGATCTGCTTGTCGAACATGGTCAGCAGCGGCATCGGGTCGGCAGCACCGCCGTACACCCCGGAGATGGAGATCGTGCCGCCCCTGCGCACCAGGTCGATCGCGGTGTGCAGGGCGGTGAGCCGGTCGATCCCGGCCGTCTCCATGAGGCGCCGGCCGACCGCGTCGGGCAGCACGCCGACCGCCGCGTGCGCGGCCTTGGCCAGGGGCGCGCCGTGGGCCTCCATGCCGACGGCGTCGATCACCGCGTCCGTACCGCGTCCGCCGGTGAGGTCGCGGACGGCGTCCCCGAGGTTCTTGCCGTGGCGGCGCAGGTCGAGGCAGGTGGCGCCGTACGCGCTGACCCGGTCGAGGCGTTCGGGGACCAGGTCCACGCCGATGACGAGGCCGGCGCCCCGGTGGAGGGCGATCCGGGCGGCCATGGCGCCGATCGGGCCGAGGCCGAGGACGGTGACGCTGCCGCCGGGCGGGATGTCCGCGTACTCCACGGCCTGCCAGGCGGTGGGCAGGACGTCGGACAGGTAGACGAACCGGTCGTCGGACGGGCCGTGCGGCACCTTGACGGGCAGATCGTTGCCGAAGGGCACCCGCAGGAATTCAGCCTGCCCGCCGGGCACCTGCCCGTACAGCTTGGTGTACCCGAACAGGGACGCACCGGTGCCGTGCTCCCGCACCTGGGTGGTCTCGCACTGGGAGTGCAGCCCCTGCCCGCACATGTAGCAGCGTCCGCAGGAGACGTTGAAGGGGACCACGACCCGGTCCCCCGCGGCGACGGCGGTCACCTCGGGCCCGACCTCCTCCACCACCCCCATGGGCTCGTGCCCCAGGATGTCGCCGGGGTCGAGGAACGGCCCGAGCACTTCGTAGAGGTGGAGGTCGGACCCGCAGATCCCGGTGGACGTGACCCTGACGATGATGTCCGTCGGATCCTGGATCCGTGGATCCGGGACCGTCTCCACCCGGACGTCCCGCTTCCCCTGGTACGTCAATGCGCGCACGGTCCCGCTCCTTCCCTCGCCGGTATGCACGAACGGGAGAGCCGGGTTCCCACGACAGGACCCGTGAAACACGGGGCGCGGGAACGCGTGCCGGTCCCGCGCCCGAACGCTGTCGGCCGCGCCGGGACGACAGCGTTCGGGCGCGGACACTCGGGAAGGGGGCGGGGTGGAGCTGGGGCGTCAGGCTGGGCACGGGCAGACGCTCGGGGAGGGGCGGTCCGGGGAAGACCACGCTCGACCGGGGCGGTCCGGGAACGACCGGAGCGGGCTGGACGGGACGCGTCAGGTGAGGCCGGGCCTCGTGGACGGGCCGACGACGGTGAGCAGATCCACGACGAAGATCAGCGTCGAGCCCGGCGGGATCGACGCCGTGGGCGACTGCTTGCCGTAGCCGAGTCGCGGCGGAACGATGATCTCGCGCCGACCGCCGGCCTTCATCCCTCTCACGCCCCGGTCCCAGCCCTTGATGACCTTGCCACCGCCCACGGCGAACTTGAACGGCCGATCCAGTTCCCAGGAGGAGTCGAACTCCTTCCCCGACGCGAACGTGACACCGACGTAGTGAACCTGGACGACTCGGCCCGGCCGCGCCTCGGCCCCTTCCCCGACCACGAGATCCCGAATCACCAGCTCGTCGGGCGCGGCCCCCTCAGGTACCTCGACCTCCGGCTTCGTCAGTTCGCTCATCACGGTCCCCTCGCTCGCCGCCGGCACGCGCACACGGACCGGCCGGGCCCATGGACCTTCCACGGTACGGCCGATCAGGGTACCCGTACCGGCAGTGACCGCACCGCTCGGCGGGCAAGGGCGCGCCTACACCGGCACAGCGGGGAAAACGACCACCGAGCCGTCCCTGTCGCGGGCGATCTCGATCGCTACGTCCCCGGGACGGCCGTCGACGGTGACACCGTCGGCCAGCCGGTGAATCCGGTGCGTCGCGCGCAGCAGGCGATCGACTTCACCCGGCGTGAAAACGGGGCGCAATCCGTTCGGCCGCGCAGGCTCCAGCGCCGACAGGCGTACGAGAACACGGGCGATGCCCGATTCCAGGTCGTCGAGGCGCTGCTGATCACGTTTGAGGACACGCGTGAAAGCCTCGAACGGGTTGCCCGGATCGCTCTGGGCATGCTCGACCGCTTGCAGAACGATGACGCGCCGCTTCAACGCCACAGCGAGAGAGGCGAGTTCCAGCTGCGTACGGAACCTGCCGCCTTCCTCGTCGATGCCGGGGAACGACTTGGCCAGCGCGCCGACCTCGACCGGCTCACCGGAGGGCAGCTTGTCGAGGGCGCTCCGCCACCGCGCGAGGCGGCGGTCGGCGGCGCCCAGTGCCGTGTTGATGGCGTGCACGGCCGAGTCCAGTCCGAGCGAGATCCCGACGGTGCCCCGGTCGAGCAGGATGGCGGTGGCTTTGTCGATGGCATCGCGGCACCCGTCGAGGGCGCTGTGCTCGTCGTCGAGCTTCTCTTCGTGCAGTTGCTCCAGCAACTCGGTTATGTGCTCGATCGCCTGCTGGCGCATACGGTCGGCATGCGCACTCACTCCTACCGCCACGGCCATGAGCACGAGCGGCGCGGCGACGGTGAGCGCTGCGGCACCGGAAGCCGCCACACCGGCTGTCGCGCCTGCCCCACCGGCCGCGCCCGCTGCCGCCGCCTTGCCGACCGGCATGAACGTCGCACCGGCCACGATCTTGCCTGTGGCGGAGTCGACGAGGGGGCCGCGGATGCCACCGGCCACCGCCTTCGACCCCATCGAGCACACGACGCCCCGACCGAACTGGGCCGCGAACTTCGCCGGAACCACCAACTGGTACAGGTTCTCCCCGCCGGCGGTCGCCTTGGCCGCCACGGACGAATTCCGCGCCGTCTCCGCAACGAGTTGCGACAGGTGCTGTGCCAGCGGGCTGACGGCGTCCAGCGGTATGCCACGGCTGCGATCGAGCTGCGCGGGCAGCGGATGCGCCTCGAGCGTGACGATCGGCGCATCCGCCAACACGGCCAGCGCACCGCGCAGTTCGCCCAGTCGTTCAGCTGTCATCGGCCCGTCTCCGGCCAGTGCGGGCACCTGGACGTCACCCGTCGCGAGCGTCCACACCGGAACGGTCGCCTTGCGGTAGTCGATCATCGTCTCCCCTGGATTCTCCTGGCACAGCCTACGGTTGGCGCCCGACGCCCGGTGATGAATCACGCGAACGGAACCGGTGAACCCGACGCCACGACAGCCCGCCTGTGGCGCGGCGCATCACGAAGGGCGCGCCCCACCGGGGGCGGCGCGGAGCAGGGCCGGTCCCCGGCACGGACTCGGGCGCGCGCCCAGCGCACCGTAAAGCTGGAGCGCGACGACGACGGGCCCCCGTGACGCGTGGAAAGGCCGGACAGGGGGCATGCCGGTCCACTCCCGAGCGAGTGGGCCGCTCCTAGGGTCCGCCTTCGAAGCGATCGTGCCCCAAGCAGCAACGACGCCAGGCTGACCGCCGCTTCGTAGGGAGGGGCGGTCTCGTCGTATCCGGCTGCGCTGCCGTGAAAGGCTTTGAGTCGATTGAAGCAGCGTTCGACGGTGTTGCGGCGGCGGTAGGTGCCGCGGTCGAAGCCTGGCGGTCGGCCGCCTCGCCGACCATGGTTGCGGCGGTGCTTTCGCTGGTCACGCTTCTCGGGGATGGTGTGTGGGACTCCGCGTCTGCACAGGTAGGCACGGAACCCGCGCGAGCTGTAGGCCTTGGCCTGAGGTGAGGGGGATGGCCAGTGGTCTGCCGGGGCCGTCGGCCGCGAGGTGGAGTTGGGCTCCTGTGGACCTGCCGAGGGGTGATCATCCGGTCGTCTCGCCGGTGCCCCCCCCTCTCGGCCGGTGGCGGCGGCGTGCCGGTGGGCGCGGGCGATGGTGGAGTCGAGCTGAACCAGCCGGTCGATGCCGCCGGCTGCATCGGCCCCCGCCCGGACCTGCTGCGGGGCTCGGGTGAACACGCCGTGCAGGGGGTAGCGCCGGAGTCGGGTGCAGACCGTCTTCCACGTTCTGTAGCGTTCCGGCAGGCCACGCCAGGAAGCTCCGGTCCGGATCTTGCAGACCATCCCGTTGACGACCGTGCGGGCCTCCGCGCGAGGCCGGCCTCTGCCGGCACCCGGTATCAGCGCTGGCAGCAACTCCCCCTCGGCATCGGACAGTTCATGGCGACGAATGACAACGCCATGACCCATCATCAAACGGTCATTTGAAGACGGACCCCACTGCAAGTGCTGTCCCGCAATCGATCTTCGAACCGGTTGGAATCGGAGCCCTCACACGGGCGACCGAAGTCCGATGGCAGGATGATCGCCCCGACGATCCTTAGGGGCCATGCCAGTGCACACGCCCGCCGACCATCTCGAACTGGCGCGTGTCGAGAACGACAGCGCCGTCCTGCATCGACTCGCGCGTTGTCCGTACCCTTTCGTCTGGCAGGCACTGGCCGCCAATCCCTGCACGGCGCCCGGCACTCTGCTGGAACTGAGCACGGCCCAGGACAGCGTCTGGAACGACAACAGGCTCCTGCACCTGCTGGCGGAGCATCCGGGCGCGGACTACACAGTGCTGCGAGCCGTCCGTGATGCCGTGGCGGCGAAGCTCGCGGCCGGCGAACGACCTTATGCCGCTGTGCTCGCTCTGGCAGGACGGACGGAGTTAGCGGCGGAAGAAGTGCGACAACTCGGGACTCTCGGTGGGGCTTCTGCGCGTCTGCGCAGTCAGCTGGACCAACGCCTCCGGCTCCGTACCTGACCCGTTCCATCCCCTCGGTCCCAGGTGGAACGATCTTGACGTGACTGCAGTGATCACGGCGTCGGCGCCGTCCTGGACAGGTCCGTTCAGCGGGCTGCGCCCGCGCTGCTTCGGCACGCCGGTGACCGCAGTGCGGCGCGAGAATGCGATCGAACTCCAGCATTCTTCCGGGTCGACCAGAAGACCGGCTACTTCGGCTACGCGAACAGCTCTGGATCAATATCTATCTTCTTCACGACCCCACATGGATCCGATGCAGCACTTCCGGGAGCAGTTCAAGTGACTCGCCCGTCAGGTCAGACGCTGTCCTCGGCCTTCACCCACGTGGCTACGGCGGCAGGGTGGAAGTGGTCCAGGGACCCTTGGAGATCGTGCGAGGGATGGCACGAATTCGTCGAGGAGTGCGAAGCAGGCTACGAAATGGACTACAGCGAGTACCTGCACGACATCGCCGTCAGAGAATTGCTGGATCTGGCATTGAACAACGAACCCGTTCAGCGCACCGAGGGGTTCACGCAATTCGCTGACTCGATCCAGCAGAGTGACAGCAGGTTCCGGCGGCTCATCGGGAACGGTCCAGTAATCCGCTCCGGGGAACCCCGCTGGTGGAGAAGATCCTTGCCACCCCATGGCGGTGATGAATTCGTGGTGGACGTCCAGGAGAGGCTGGGCATCACTCTGAGGAAGACGGGCTAAGAGGTCCTAACAGAAGCCGTTGATCATGTGACTGTCGGCTTGGATGCTCGTTGGGGCATCCGTGGCAAAAAGAAGCTCTCGGCCGTGGATCGTCTCGGATGAACTGTGGGTGCTCATCGAGCCGTTGTTGCCGGTCCCGGTCCCGGTGCCGAAGCTGGTGGCAGGCAGGCCGCGAGTGCCCGACCGGCGGGCTCTGTGCGGGATCCTGTTCGTGCTGCACACCGGCATTCAGTGGGAGTACCTACCCCAGGAGCTCGGCTTCGGGTCCGGCATGACGTGCTGGCGGCGCTTTGCCGCGTGGAACGAGGTCCGGGTGTGGGACCGGCTCCATGCAATCCTGCTAACGAAGCTGCGGTCGGCACGGCAGCTGGACTGGTCCCGGGCGGTGATCGACTCCACCCACGTCCGGGCCGCCCGACGCGGCCCAAAAGCGGACCCAGCCCGGTCGACCGAGCACGTCCGGGCAGCAAGCACCACATCCTTGTCGATTGGCAGGGCATCCCACTTGCTGTGTCGCTGACCGGCGGAAACCGCAACGATATGACGCAGCTGTTGCCTCTGCTTGCGAAGATCCCGTCCGTAGCGGGCCTGGTCGGCAGACCACGGCGCCGGCCGAACGTGCTGCTGGCCGACCAGAGCTACGACCATGACAAGTACCGCCGTCTCGTCTGGTCCCAGGGCATCAAACCGGTGATCGCCCGCCGCGGCGTCCCGCACGGCTCCGGCCTTGGCGTCGACCGCTGGGTCGTCGAACGCACCATCGCCTGGCTCCACGGCTTCCGGCGCCTACGCGTTCGTTGGGAAAGACGCGACGACATTCACGAAGCCTTCCTCGGCCTCGCCACCTGCCTCATCACCTACCGCCACGTCCAACGCCTCTGCCGGGATCCTTGATCCGCAATTCGATCGACAGTTCGGCACACCCTCGGCAACGATGCGGTGCCGTCGAACTTCACCGGGAGCCATCAGTGTCGTCCAGGACCGCAGACATCGACTTCACCTTCGCCCACGAGCTCACGGTCCGCGCCAGCATCAGCGCCTTGGCCGCCACAGGTTGGGCGCTGGAGGATCCGCTCTCGTTCATGGTGAACAACGACGACCTATACGACTGGCGGACCACGACCCGCGACCACACGCAGGATGTCTTGGCCATCCTTGACGCACCCGAGAACGCGAACCACCACGTGGCCGTCTGCATCTACCACGGGAAGGCGAGCACAGGCGGTCAGCTCCTGTTCTTCCCTGGCCGCATGACCTGCAGCTTCACCCCGACCATCAACCGGCGGCGTCTACCTGACTCGGTCGAGTTCACCGACCTGAGCTGGTACATGCACACACTCGTGCCGCCCCTGCTGACGGTCGGGCTGAAGAGCTACGAAGCATGCGACATCGGTCACTGAAGCCGCCTGACTGATCAGCCCTCGATCCACGCAAAGCCCTTTGTTAGGACCTCTAAGGGCTGCCACTGCGGCAGGGGTGGGGTGTCGGCCACCTGGGCACGTCCAAACATTAGAGGTAGACGAGATCGACGCTCTCGTCTACGCAGAAGCGCAGGACGACCACCAGCTGTTGAGCGTCTTGGATGTGCTGTTGGAGGAGTGGTCCGTCGGGCTCCTCCAGCCATCCGCCAATGATCGTTTGAAGGCGAGGCAGCATCGCAGCGCACGCGGTGGCAGGGAGATCGTCACCACCGACATCCGGGTGATCGAGGAGCGGCTCCAGGGTGGTGGAGAGGTCACTCCACGGCCGGTCGCCGCCAAAGCCCCACATCTCTGGGAGGCTGAACCCCTCGGCCTGTGCGAGCCGTTCCCGGAAAGCGTTGAAGCGGACGTAGGACCATTGGACGTCCGGGCTGTTGACGTCTCCGTCTCCTGGGAACAGAGTCAAGCCCACGTGGTCCTCCTCGCTTGCGCAGTGGACAGGATCGGCCAGAGCGAGCGTCATCGGCAACTGAGATGATCGCCGCGCGGCTGGTGTGATCACGGCGTCGGAGCCGTCCTGGACAGTCCCGTTCTCCGGGCTGAGCCCGCGCGCCTTCGGGAAGCTGGTGACGCTTCTGCGGAGCCAGGGTGTGGACGTGGTCCGCAAGGCCCGGCTCTGGGGCCCCTCCCGCTGGCGAACCGGGCACTGCTGGTCGCGGCCCACTGGCGCGCGAAACCGACCATGCGCCAGCTCGCCCCGTTGTTCGGGGTATCCAAGTCCGCAGCGGACCGGATCATCGACCATCTCGGGCCCTTGCTCGCCTTCCAGCCTTCCAAGCGGTTCACCGAGGACACCGTGCTCATCGTGGACGGCACGCTGGCCCGACCCGCGACCACACCATTGCCGAGCGGTCGAAGAGCTACCGGTACTCCACCAACCACCCGGTCGTCATCGACGCCGACACCCGCCTGGTGCCGTCGTCGGCCGACCGCTCGCCGGGAACCGCGACGACTGCAAGGCATGGGAGGAATCCGGTGCCGAAGCCGCCGTCGGCAAGACCCTCACAATCGCCGACGGCGGCTACCCGCGCACCGGACTCGTCATCCCGCACCGCCGACAGCGCGGCCAGCGCGAACTCCCGGACTGGAAGGAGCAACACAACAAGTCCCACAAGCAGGTCCGGGCCCGCGTCGAGCACGTCCTCGCCCGCATGAAGACCTGGAAGACCCTCCGCGACTCCCGCCTCAAAGGAGCCGGCGTCCATTGCGCCATGCTCGGCATCGCCCGGATGCACGACCTCGCCCTCGCCCTCGCCCTCGCCGAGTAGACGAGCGGTGCTCACGA
Source organism: Streptomyces sp. V2I9 (assembly GCF_030817475.1). Lineage (NCBI taxonomy): Bacteria > Bacillati > Actinomycetota > Actinomycetes > Kitasatosporales > Streptomycetaceae > Streptomyces > Streptomyces sp. V2I9. Next base: position 426,094 of record NZ_JAUSZJ010000002.1, read on the forward strand.
CGGGTCGGGCACGCCCCGGTCGACTTGTAGATCATTTACGGGACAACCTTTAGCTTGATCTTTAACCCACTGCGCTGTGCATCAGGACCGTATGTCGGTTGCTGGTGATATCTGTGGGGCGTGGAAGATGCGATCTCGAGTGCGATAGCCCTGCTAGGTGAAGCCTTCGTGGCAGAGACCCGTCGCCGGGCGCTGGGCTGGGAGGGGCTTCGGTCGTGGGAGGACCAGCAAGGTGTCGTGTTGCCGGAGCCGTATCGCACCTTCGTGGCCGAGATTGCGAACGGAACGAACGAGGGCCCGATGTACGAGGGCGGTCTTTTGCCTCTGGGAGCGAAATCCGACAGCTGGGTCAGCTGGAAAGCTGACTGTTGGATGAGTCCTCAGCCGTTCGACGGCACCGCCCTACGAGCTCGTAACACGATCTTGTTGAAGTGGCCTGGTAGGTCGTGACTGATGTGAGGATTCGGCTGTTCGTGATGGTGTGAGTATCCGGCCGTGGATCGTGGACGATGACTTGTGGGCTTTGGTCGAACCGCTGCTGCCGCCGTGGCCTGAGCGGTCACCAGGGCCGCGGCCTGTGCCGGACCGGCTCTGCCTCCAAGGCATCCTGTTCGTTCTCCACAACGACATAGCCTGGCAACTCCTGCCCCTAGAACTGGGGTTCGGTTCCGGCCAGACCTGCTGGCGTCGCCTGGGCCGGTGGCAGAAGGCAGGAGTCTTCGAGCAGCTGCACCGAGTCCTGCTTGCGGAGCTGAACGCGGCCGACGAACTCGACTGGCTCACGGGCGTGCGTGGACGGCTCCCACATCCGCGCGAAAAAGAGGGACCGGAGACCGGTCCGTCGCCGGTCGACCGGCGGAAGACGGGCAGCAAGCACCACCTGAACGGTCGCGGACATGGAGCACGAGGCGCCCTGCCCGGCTACTCAAGGCGCCCTGCTTCGGCACGGCCGCCCCGCCGTCGCGCACGCTCATCGCCGACCAGCACCAGGCGATTTTGGTGACGGGCAAAGTGCCCTGGGCCGATCTCGCGGTGAGTGCGTAAGCGGCGAAGGTTGCCGGTGACCAGTAGCCGGACGTCGTAGCGCACCGGCGAAGCGGCGGCCATTCGTGCCTGCTGAGCGTCCGAGGCCGGGCCGGGAGGGTTTCGGTACTCCTGCTGGGGTTGAGATATCGGCATGCAGATCCTTTGGCGATCGGTCAAGATCACATGCCATCCTGAATCCGGTACGGGGCTTCGTAGTTGGTTCTGCGGCAACGGGAGAGCCGCCTGACCTTCGGGTCGTCGGTATGAGCGAGGAGATCCGGCACGACCTTTCGGGCGCTGTTGAGTGGTCGGTCCGTGACTTCACCAGTGCCGAAACGGAGCTGCACCTCCAAGATCCTGGCTGGTAGCCGAGCGCAGTGTGTCAGCCTGCCTACGCGTGTGCTTGCCGGCGTAGGCCAAGGCGCTGGAAGTCGGGTTCGGCGGGGAACGGAGTGATGATGGCCAAACGTATTCATTTCACGGCGGAGGACCTCGCGCGGACCAGGGTGAAGAGCACCTTGGGTGCGGCCGCTGAGACGTTGGACGGCGTCAGACAGCTCCGGGAGGGGGGCAGGGCCCCGGCTTTCCAGAGCTGGCGGGCCTCGGTGATCAGCAGGTGGGGCGGGCCTCGTCGCGAACAGGCTGCCCCCTTACTGGCGTTGATGCCCGCGCATGGGCCGCAGATCGATATCGCGACGCTCGCCGGGGACGCCACGTGCATCGACGAGGCGGTCGACAACCTGCTGGCGGCTTCCCGCGCGCAGACACGCCTGGAAGTGGAATACCTCGACATCCATCCAGCTCATCGAGGGTGGGCTCAGTCCCTCGCCGAGGGCGACCGTGGAGCCCGCCAGGATCTGGCCGAGGCGTTGCGGGCTTGCCACAGGGCGGCCATTGCCCCGTACTGGCCCCAGATGCGCCACCACCTCACGTCCGCTCGGGACAGCTATGCGCACACGATGGCCGAGGGCGGAGTCGAGGGTTTACTGGCGACGTTGTGCGCTCCACTGGTCCACTGGCGGCCTCCTGTTCTGGAGGTGCGGCACCCACGCGACGCGGACATCCATTTGCAGGGGCGAGGGCTCGTCATTGCTCCGACGGTGTTCTCCTCGCGGCAGGTAGAGGTGCTGTTGAACCTGGAGGACCCGGAGCAGCCGCCCGTCCTGGCACTGCCCACGGTCGGCGGGGAAATGGACGATTCCGCACAGTGGCTCGCGGGAGAATACACCGAGGGGGCGCTCGAAAATCTCGTCGGGCGGACCAGGGCCACCGTCCTCGCGACCGTGGCCGACGGGTGCAGCACGACAGAGTTGGCCCGCCGCCTGGACATCTCGCCCGCGACGGCCAGCGAGCACGCGGCCGTGCTGCGCCGCGCCGCTCTGATCACGACTCGCCGCGACGGCAAGGCCGTACTGCACACGACCACACGCTTGGGCACCGCGCTGCTGACCGCTACCGCTCATGGTTTCGGCCCCTGACGAAAGGATCGCCGCGACCCGCCTGCCACGCCATAGTCGAATGCGTTACACCGTCCGAAGCGGCGGCACGCACGGGCGGACGATCCGCGCGTGCCACAGCAGAAGGGCCCTGGTTGTTGCGCCTTGTTTATTCACAGTTATGGGCGTGACACCGAACAACCGGCGCGGGCTAGACATGGCCCGTCAAGGCACCTCGTCACCGGGCAGCGGTCGCCCGCAGGCCCCGGCGAGGTGGATCCGTCCCGTGCACGGAACGACTCCGCGCACGACACAACGAGGGAGACAAGGATGAGCACCATCACGGCGTTTGCCGACCGTCTGCTGAGTGCGGTGGCCCCGCACACCAGCGCCCACGCCCAGACGTCGGGAGCCCAGGCATGCTACATCGAGCAGACCGTGTGCAGCCCCAGGTGCCCGTTCTGGTGGTGGAAGGAAATCTCCTACTGGCGCTGCGACGACGGCTACCGCTACACCACCGAGACGGGCTGCACCGATTCGGACAACTGCTGACCCGCATCGCATAACCCGGTGAGTAACGGCCGCGCCTCCCTCGGGAGGCGCGGCCCCACTCGCCCAGAGGTGAGACAGATGGACTACGTACTGATCGCCTGCCGCGTCCTCGTCGGACTGGTCTTCCTGCTCTCCGCGGCCGGAAAACTCAAGGGACGCCAGGAGTTCGAAGATTTCCGGGCGGCAACCCGCGCGCTGGCTCCCGGCCTGCCGGAGCGGGCGGTGGCACCGGGAGTCATCGTTCTCGAACTCGCCGTCGTCACACTCCTGTTGTTTGAGGGCGCGGTCGCTGCCGGCTTCCTGCTCGCCCTGGGACTGCTGACCGCCTTCACCGTCGGCATCGCAGTTGCCGTAGCGAACGCCAGGCAGGTGGTCTGCGCGTGCTTCGGCGCGTCGTCCGCGCCCGTGGGCGCCGCCCATCTTGTCCGCAACACGGTGCTGCTGCTCGCGGGCGCGGGCGGGCTCGCCGCCGCGCTCACCGGGACCGGCACCGCCGACGACATCGCGGGCGCGGTGACGGCGTCGGTGACCGGAGCAGCCGTGGCCGTCATGACCCTGTTCACCGACGACATCTCGCACCTTTTCCGACCGATCCACTGACGGGGGATTGACTCATGGCGTTTATCGTCGCGCTCCTGGTTCTCTTCGGAGCGCTCTCTATCTTCAACATCGTTCTCACCGTGGGACTGGTCCGCCGGGTGCGCGAGCTCAGCACCAAGCAGCGGGCACCGATGCCGCCACGGGCCGACCTCCCTCCGGTCATGCGCGCCGAGGGCGAGCGTGTGGAGCCCTTCCGGGCCGTCACCGTGCGCGAGGAGCCGGTCTCGGAGGACTTCCTTGCCGTGGGCCCCGTGCTGCTGGGCGTCTTCGCCTACGGCTGTACCTCATGCCACGAGCGGATTCCCGAGTTCCTGTCCTTCGTCGCCGCCCAGGACTACCGTCGCGACCAGGTCCTGGTGATCCTGGTGGGCAAGACCGCCGACTTCACCGAGGAACTTCCCCTGCTCGACCCGATCGCCACCGTGGTTGTCGAACGCCGACAGGGACCGGTCGCGCGGGCCCTCGGAGTCAAGGCGTATCCGGCCCTCGCGGTGATCGGCGCCGGTGGTATGGTGCGGGCCGCCGGCGCGGGGATGAATTCCCTGACCCCCGTCCACGAGAGCGCCTGACCCGGTGAGCGGCATCGTCCGGGCGCTGCGCCTGACCTGGCGCGCCAGCGCCGGCTACACCTGCGGTCTCGTCGTCCTCACACTGCTCAGCGCTCTTGTGCCGGTCGCCACCGCCTGGCTGACGAAGCTCCTGCTCGACCTCGTCGCGCCGGGCGGGGCGGACAGCGCGGGCGGGAGCGACGGCGGGCGCGGCGAAGTGGACCTGGACCATGTGGTCACGCTGGGCATAGCCCTGGCCGGCGTGGGTATCGTCGGCGGCTTCCTGCCGCACGCCGTCCAGTACGTCAACAAGGAGGTCGAGCGCCGGGTCGGGCTGCTGGCCCAGCAGCAACTCTACGAGGCCACCGGCGCGTTCGTCGGTATGGGCAGATTCGAGGAGCCGGTCTTTCTCGACCGCCTGCGGCTTGCCCAGCAGCACGGCGGCGCCACCCCGGGCGTCGTGGTCTCGGCGGTCCTCTCCGTCATCCGGGCGGTGGTCATGGCGCTCGGCTTCCTTGGCTCGCTGGCGCTGCTCGCCTGGTGGCTGCCGATGGCCATCGCCTGCTCCGTGGCCCCGGTGCTCGGTGTGGAACTCTGGCTGGCCAAGCGCCGTGCCGACACGCACTGGCGGCTCGGGCCGACCGAGCGCCGGGAGTTCTTCTACCGCGAGCTGCTGACCAACCTCCAGGCCGCCAAGGAGATCCGCCTCTTCGACATCGGCGGACACCTGCGCGACCGGATGACCTCCGAGCGACTGAAGGCCAACAACGAACGGTCGAGGCTCGACCGGCGGGAACTGACGGCCCAGTCCCTGGCGGGGCTGGTCACCGCCGCCTGCTCCGGCCTGGCGGTCCTGTGGGCGGTGGTCTCCGCCGCGAACGGGCGCATCACCATCGGTGACGTGTCGCTGCTGATCGGCTCCGTGGTCGGAGTGCAGTCGGCGGGCGCCGGCATGATGCGTGACATCGCCCGCTCGCACCACCAGCTTCTGATGTTCCGTCACTTCACGGCCGTGATCGACAGCGGCCCGGACCTCCCGGTGCCCGTAGTCCCCACCGACGTGCCGCCGTTGGGTATGGGTATCGAGTTCCGGGACGTCTGGTTCCGGTACTCCGCCGAACACCCCTGGGCACTGCGCGGGGTCAGCTTTACCTTGGGACACGGTCAGGTGCTGGGTCTGGTCGGCCGCAACGGTGCCGGCAAGAGCACTATCGTCAAGCTCCTGTGCCGGCTCTACGACGTCGAACGCGGCGCGATCCTGTGGGACGGCGTCGACATCCGGGAACTGGACCCGGTGCGGCTGCGGCGGCGGATCGGCGCGGTCTTCCAGGACTTCATGAAGTACGACCTCAGCGTGTCGGAGAACATCGCGCTGGGGGACCTGCCCTGCGAATCCCCGGAACGGATCACCGCGGCGGCGGTGGAGGCCGGTGCCGACACCTTCATCGGGGAACTGCCTCAGAAGTACGACACCCTCCTGTCCCGCATCTTCTTCCAGGGCGACGACGTCAAGGCCACCCGGGGGGTGACGCTTTCCGGCGGTCAGTGGCAGCGGCTGGCCATCGCCCGCGCGTATCTACGCAGCGAACGGGACCTGCTCGTGCTCGACGAGCCGAGTTCGGGACTCGACGCCGAGGCCGAGGCCGAGATCCACCGGGGACTGACCCGGTACCGGCAGGGACGTACCAGCGTGCTGATCTCCCACAGGCTCGGCTCCGTCCGCGCGGCGGACACGCTGCTGGTCATCGAGAACGGCGAGATCATCGAGCGCGGGAGTCACGACGACCTGATGGCACTCGGCGGCCGGTACGCCGTGATGTTCGAAGCCCAGGCGCGGGGTTATCGCGGCGAACCCGCCGAGGCGCGGTGATGGGCGTGCAGGGTCTCCTCGGTGCGCTGCTGACCGCGGCCCTCATCACGGCGGCCTGCGGGCTGAGTTGGATCCGCCGCAACATCACCGTCGTACGGGTGCTGGGATCCAGCATGAGCCCCGCGTACGCCGATGGGGAGACGGTCCTCGCCCGGCGCGTACGTGCCTCCCGGCTGCGCTCTGGGGACGTCGCCGTCCTGCGTACGGAGACCGGCCCTCGCGCTGTGAAGGGGAGCGAGGTGACGTATCTGCCGGTCATCAAGCGGGTGGCCGCCCTCCCCGGCGAAGCCGTCCCGGCGGACTTCCAGGGCCGGACGGCGCACACGGCGGGTATCACGGGCACGGTGCCGGCCGGCCGGGTGCTGGTGCTGGGCGACAACCCCGAGCGGAGCGTCGACTCGCGGGATTACGGGCTCCTGCCGCTGGACGCGGTCGAGGGGCGCGTGGTGCGCAGGTTCCGCGAGCCGGGCAGGGCAGGCTCTAGCTGACCAGCCGGGAGGGGAGCCAGCCAAGCCGATTGCCGTCCGCGGTGAACACGTATTTGTCGGTGGCATCACGCCTGACCGCGATGAATTGCCCGCTGGAATCAAAGAGGTGCTCGGCCACCGGCGCTCCGTTCTTCGTGCCGCTGCGCCGTCGACCTTTGCGGCGGCCACCGACATCAGGTCGTCGCCGGGGCGGGTGTGCGCGCGTTCCACGAACGGGCCGATGCGTACGGCGATGTCCTGGGCGCTGCCGGTGCCCGGCGTCCAGGGCTCGGGGTCGCGCAGTGCCGTAAGAGCTCGTAACACGATCATGTGCGGGTCCTCTTTAGGCGTCGGTAGCAGATCAGGCTGCAGGCGAGGGAGACGAAGGCGTCGTGGAGTTCGGTGCGGCGTTCCCAGCGCACGGCGAGCCGCTTGAACTGGTGGAGCAGGGCGAAGGTCTGCTCGACGACGTAGCGGAGCTTGCCGATGCTCTTGACGTTGGGTGATCCCTTGCGCGAGATGACAGGCAGGATCCGGCACTCGCGCAGCGCCTTTCGGTTCCGGTTGGAGTCGTAGCCCTTGTCGCCGAGCAGGGCGTCTGGTCGGCGGCGAGGCCGGCCAGGGCGGCCCGCGACGGGTGGGATGCCGTCGACCAGGGCGAGGGCCCGGGTGACATCGTTGACGTTCGCCGCGGTCGTGATGACTTTGAGCGGGGTGCCGCGACCGTCACAGATCAAGTGGTGCTTGCTGCCGGTCTTGCGCCGGTCGACCGGCGACGGACCGGTGTCGGCACCCCCTTTTTCGCCCGGACGTGGGAGCCGTCCACGCAGGCCCGCGACCAGTCGAGCTCGCCGGCCGCGTTCAGCTCGGCGAGCAGGACCCGGTGCAGCTGATCGAAGACTCCTGCCTTCTGCCACCGGCCCAGTCGGCGCCAGCACGTCTGCCCCGAGCCGAACCCCAACTCCCGGGGCAGGAGTTGCCAGGCTATGTCGTTGTAGAGGACGAACAGGATGCCCTGCAGACAGAGCCGGTCCGGCACCGGCCGAGGCCCTGAAGACCGTTCCAGCCAAGGCGGCAGGAGCGGCTCGATCAGCGCCCACAAGTCGTCGTCCACGATCCACGGCCGAGTACTCACACCATCACGAACGGCCGAATCGTCACACCGGTCACGGCCAACCAGCACACTTCAACAAGATCGTGTTACGAGCTCTACGCAAGCTCGACCGGCCTTTCCCGCTTGTAGAGGAATGGCAGTGGGAGTACGAGTACTACGACCACGCCCTCCACTCGGCGTCGCTGCACGAGATCTACCAGCACGGCTCCGTGCTGCTGGGCAGTGATCAACCCGGCGACTACTGGACGTTGGTGGTTACTGGTCCTCAGCGCGGCAAGGTGTGGTGGCTCAGAGACGGATGCGCCACACCCTATTCTTCGTCCGGAGAACGTGGAGTCGGCTTCCTGGACTGGGTGAGGGACTGGCACCTCGGACAGGGCTGGTGGCGCTCCGAGTAGCCCAGTTTCAATCTCGAACCTCGTAGGTCGAACGGTTCGTCATACTTGATCACTCGGACTGGTAAGTGCCGTACGAGCAGCCGACCTTCGGCTGAGCGTGTGCTCCGACCAAGGAACACCCAAGCTCAGCACGAAGGCCGTGAGGATGAGCCTGTCGCATAACGTCGTCCGGCAGCATCCGTTTGCGGGACTGTGACGCTTCCGGGATGAGTTCTATTCCTGTCTGACCCGGCGTGCGGACACGCTGTTCGAACTCGCGGACGCGGTGTTGTGCGCGGACGGTCCGGTCCGGTCGCTGGTGGAACTGTCGCTGTTCGGTGAACACCGTCGCGGGCACGGCGGGGCTCTACGATGCCCTGTCCGCGGGCCGGGTCGATGTCGCCCGACTGCGGCAGGCCCTGGCCATGGCGCGGCTGCCTCGGGCGGCCGACGGACGGCTGGTCCTGGCCGCCGATCTCGCCTGCTGGCTGCGACCGGACGCGCACACCTCACCGCAGCGGATCCTGTGCCACACCTACGGGCGGGGCAAGGACCAGCACATTCCCGTTCCCGGCTGGCCCTGCTAGGTGATCCGCGCACTTGAGACGGGCCGCAATTCCTGGACCGCGCCGCTGGACGCACTACATCTTGGCGCCGGGTGACGACGCCGCCACCGTCACCGCCAGGCAGGCGAGCTCGTCGAGCGGCTGATCGATGCCGGGCAGTGGACGGACGGCGATCCCGAGATCCTGATCGTCGTGGACGCCGGCTACGACGTTCCCCGCCTGGCCTTCCTCCTGAAGGATCTTCCGGTGCAGGTGCTGGGCCGAATGCGCTCGGCCCGCGTCCTGCGACGCGGGGTCCCAGCCCGCGAGCGCGGTGTCCGGGGCCGCCCACCACGCCACGGCGGGGAGTTCGTCTTCGGTGGCCCGGCCACCTGGAACGCTCCCGACGCACAGACGGTGACCGCAACACGTCTCTACGGTACCGCCGTCGCACGGGCAAGGGACCGGCTCCACCCGAGACTGACCCACCGCTCGGCCTGGACCGCCCAGCTGGGCGCGCTGCCGGTCATCGAAGGCACGGTGATCCGCCTGCAGGTCGAGCACCTGCCCAGCGGCGCGACACCCGAGCCGGTCTGGCTGTGGTGGTCCGGCCCCGACGCCACCACGGTCCAGGTCGACCGTCTGTGGCAAGCGTTTCTGCGGCGATCGAGCACACCTTCCGTCTGTTCAAGCAGACCCTGGGCCGGACCTGCCCGAAGATCCGCACTCCTGAAGCCGCAGACCGCTGGGCCTGGCTGATCCTCGCGGCTTTCACCCAACTCCGACTCGCACGCCCACTGGCGGCAGACCTCCGCCGGCCGCGGGAGAAGCCGGCTCCGTCCGACAAACTCACCCCCGCACGAGTCGGCCGCGACTTTCGGCACCTCTGCCCGAAGGCCACCTGCCCAGCCGGAGCACCGAAATTGACGCAGCCCGGTCCAGGACGACCACCCGGCCGCAAGAACAGCCAGCCCACCGCACGCTACGACGTGCACACCGTCAGCGAACCCGGCTCCACGAAGCGACGGACGAAGAAGTCAACGGCCCCACGGCCACGCCGCACAGGTTAAAGATCAAGTTTGTGATCTGCTCGTGAGTTCGCCGGGCATCACGCGAGTCGCTTGGCGACCGCATTCGCGGCTTTGCCTGGGGGCGCCTGTTGGCTTCGGTCTGCTGTCGGTTGTGGGTGACAGCAGACCGAAGCCGTTCGTCCTGAGTGGAACCGAGCAGCAGGTGTCGAGCAACTGGGTCAGGTGCCGCATGCCCCCGCAGGGTTTCGCCTTGCGGGGGCGGATCTTGCTGGAAGCCGTCGCCGTGTTCGTCCGCCTTCGCACCACGAGCCTTGCCGTAGGCGTCGCCCGACACGGCTCCTGCATTCAGGCCGTGCCGACCCCGCCCAGGAACGACAACCTGACCTGACGGCCCGCATTGTCGACGTTCGTGTCCACCAGGCAGACCGACTGCCAGGTCCCCAGCTCCAGCCGCCCAGCGACCACCGGCAGGGTGGCGTGCGGTGGGACGAGGGCGGGGAGCACGTGGTCGCGGCCGTGGCCGGGGGTTCCGTGGCGGTGCTGCCAGCGGTCGTCGGCGGGGAGCAGTTGGTGGAGGGTGGCCAGGAGGTCGTCGTCGCTGCCCGCGCCGGTCTCCAGGACGGCGATGCCGGCCGTGGCGTGAGGGACGAAGACGTTGAGAAGGCCATCGAGGCCCGGCGCGATGCGGGTCAGGAACTCTTCGCAGGCACGGGTCAGGTCGGTGACGCTCTCCGTCGTCCCCGTGGTGATGTTCAGGACGGTGGTGCTGAAGGAATCGGACATGCCTCCATCCTCACCCCGCACACGCGCGATGACGCGCCCACGCACCGAGGCCGGTCCGGTCCGGTGCGTCTCGGGGCCGGACGCCCGGGCGCCATCGGGGGCGCTGAGCCGCGCCGTGCCGCTCTCCGGGTTGCTCGGGAAGATCCGGCGCGCCCGACGAGTTGGTAGAAGCGTGAACATTTCTGGGGTGCGCGAGCTGGACGTGGTCGTGATCGGCGCGGGTCAGGCAGGGCTGAGCGCCGCCTACCATCTGCGCCGGGCCGGGCTGGAGCCCGACGACCGCTTCGTCGTGCTGGACCACGCGCCCCGGCCGGGAGGCGCGTGGCAGTTCCGCTGGCCCTCGCTGACGTACGGCAAGGTCCACGGGATGCACGCGCTGCCGGGCATGGAGCTGACCGGCGCCGACCCCGACCGGCCCTCCTCGGAGGTGGTCGGCGCGTACTTCGCCGCGTACGAGCAGCGCTTCGATCTGCGGGTCCACCGGCCCGTGGAGGTGAGCGCCGTACGGGAGGCCAGCGGCGGGCGGTTGCTGGTGGAGACATCCGAGGGGGCGTACGCCACGCGAGCCCTGATCAACGCGACCGGCACCTGGGACCGGCCGTTCTGGCCGCGCTATCCGGGTCAGGAGACGTTCCGGGGGCGGCAGTTGCACACGGCGGACTATCCGGGGCCCGAGGAGTTCACGGGGCAGCGCGTCGTCGTGGTCGGGGGCGGCGCCTCCGGTACGCAGCATCTGATGGAGATCTCCGGGTTCGCGGCCGACACCTTCTGGGTGACCCGCAGCGCACCGGTGTTCCGCGAGGGGCCGTTCACCGAGGAGTGGGGGCGGGCGGCCGTGGCGATGGTGGAGGAGCGGGTACGCGACGGGCTGCCGCCGCAGAGCGTGGTCAGCGTGACCGGACTGCCGATGACCGATGCGGTGCGCCGGGCCAGGGAGCAGGGGGTGCTGGACCGGTTGCCGATGTTCGACCGGATCACGCCGACCGGTGTGGCCTGGAATGATGGCCGGACCGTCGAGGCGGACGTGATCCTGTGGGCGACCGGCTTCCGGCCCGCCGTGGAGCATCTCGCGCCGCTGAGACTGCGTGAGCCGGGCGGCGGCATCCGGGCCGAGGAGACCCGTGCCGTGCGCGACGGGCGCGTCCACCTCGTCGGGTACGGCCCGTCCGCGAGCACCATCGGTGCCAACCGTGCGGGCCGCACGGCCGTCCGGTCGGTGATGCGGCTGCTCGGGACGACCGATGAGCGGCGGCTGGGGCGGGGGGCCGGGCCCGCCGTCACGGACGGGGTTCCGTTGGCCCGAACCGCGCCGTCCGTGTGAGGGGCCGGCGCAGGAGGCCACCGCCGTGCGGATCGCGCCGCGCCGTCAGCTCGTGGTGCCGTCGCCCCGGCTGCGGTTGAACTCCTCCACGTTCTTCCGCTGTTCGGCGTAGTCGTCGGTGAACCGGGTGTCGCCGGGGCCGACCGTGACGAAGTACAGCCAGGGTCCGGGCGTGGGGCTGACCGCCGCTCGCAGCGCCTCCTCCCCCGGATTGCCGATGGGCGTCGGCGGGAGGCCCTTGACCCGGTAGCTGTTGTACGGGCTGTCCAGCCGGGTGTCGGTGGTCGTCGTGTCCAGGGTGGAGCGCTTGAGGGCGTAGTTGATGGTGGAGTCCATCTGCAGCGGCATGTCCTTGAGCAGCCGGTTGTAGACGACCCGCGCCACCTTGCCCATGTCGGAGGCGGTGTCGGCCTCGGCCTGGACGATGCTGGCGATGGTGACCGTGTCGTAGACGGAGACGTTGTTGCGCTGGGCCCCTGCCGTGACGTGGTCCGCGCCGAAGTGCTTGCGCGCGGTATCGGTCATGTAGCGCAGGAGGCCGGCGGGCTCGGTTCCGGCGTCGAGCGGATACGTGGCCGGGAAGAGGTAGCCCTCCGGGTTGCCCTCGGCCCGCGCAGGCAGGTTCAGGTCCACCGTGGAGGCGATCTTCCGGGTGCTCCCGGACGCGAGGCCGAGTGCTCGGTCGACGGACGCGTACACCTCCGACGCGCGGCGGCCCTCGGGGATCAGCAGGGTCTTCCGCGGCCGGTCCTTCTCCTTCTGCCGCTCGTCCGGGCCGAGCAGCGTCAGCGGGATCAGCACGGCGGCCGAGACGAGCAGCAGCACGCCGACGACCAGGACGATCTTTCCGCGGCGGGTCGGGCGGAGTCGGCGGCGGGGGCGGGCGTCCGGGGACTCGTTGACCATGCGGGCACGTTAACCCGCGGCACGAGCCGTCGCCGGTAGCCCGGCCAGGGCGTCGGCGCGGGCGACACGAACGCCGTAGCGGGCCTTCGGGACACCTGACCCCCGGAACACACGACTCTGGAACATGCGAACAAGGGATCGGGTGTTCGCTGGAACGCGTGATCGTCAGGACATTCTTTGCTCATCACCCGTCCGGGGCGCGATGATTGCAGAGCGCAGTCAACGGGCTGCAGACCGCTACTGCGCAGTCCCGCAGATGCACCACGCACAAGGAGAAAGACCAGATGAACTTCCTGACCAACCTGCTGGCCGGCGTCGTCCACTTCGTGGGTTGGCTCGTCTGACCATAGCTCCGCCCGGCGCCGCCGCTCCCCGTCCCAGGGAGCGGCGGCGTCGCCGTGTGTACGGGGCCGGGCAGCGCGCTACGACGCGCGCCGGGGCGGTGCCGTCCGAGGTCCGCACCGGCCGACCCCGCCGCACGGCGCGTCCGGGTTCGGACGACGCCGTGCGGGGCGGGCCGGTTCAGCCGCGGGGCGCGGCCGGTCCGGTGAAAGGCGGCAGGGCGGCGAACTCGGGGGCGACCGTCACCGCCGCCGCGAGGCTGTCGAGCGTCCGGCGGACCCGCGTGAGCGGGTGGTCCGGGAATTCCGCGTCCCACTGGGCGTGGTCCGCCGCGTGGAAGGGCAACCCGCCCTGCACATCGGGGGCGTAGGGATGAGTGCGGAAGTACTGGCCGGGGCCGAGCCTGGCCAGCACCACCGCTTCCCGCATGCCGGTCATGCCCCGCTCCGCGGCCTGGATCTTCACCACGGTGCTGCATCCGGCGCGCGGCACGGTGAAGCTGCCGATGAACGCCTGTCCGCTGGGCTGGTTCGGCAGCGGCAGTTTGAGTATCTGGCGCAGGACGGGCAGCTCGCCCCACGGCTTCACCGACGCCTCGATGAGGCCACCGCCGGCCCTGGCGGTGAAGTGGGTGAGCCGGTGGCGCAGCGTGGGGCCGTCGTCCGGTGCGGCCGGCAGGTCCGGCGGAAGGTCGAAGAAGTGCAGCGACAGGACATCGCCGTGGTCGTTCAGCCAGGTGTCGGTGTCCACGGTCCGGTAGCCGGGGAGTTCCACCCCGAGGAGAGCTCTCATGCGCGGCGATCATGCCGTACTCGTGCCTCGCCGTCGGCGTCAGGGGGCCGTTCGCCCATCCGGACCTCGGCTCACAGGGCTCGGCCCGGGGCCGTCAGGGGGCCGGCGTCGGGGCGGGGTGGGAGTCGCGGCGGATCAGCGCGGCATAGCGGCCGCCGTGGTCGAGCAGTTCCTCATGCGTACCGCGCTCGGCGATCCGGCCGTCCTCCAGGACGACGATCTGGTCCGCGTCGCGGACGGTGGACAGGCGGTGCGCGATGGTGAGCGTGGTCCGCCCGGCGGACAGGGCGTCGATCGCTTCCTGCACGGCCTGTTCCGTGCGGGTGTCGAGCGCGCTGGTCGCCTCGTCGAGGATCAGCACCGGAGGGTCGCGCAGGATGGTCCGGGCGATGGCGAGGCGCTGCTTCTCCCCGCCGGAGAAGCGGTGGCCCCTCTCGCCGACCAGCGTGTCGTAGCCGTCGGGCAGGGAGGCGATGTGGTCGTGGATCTGGGCGGCGCGGGCCGCGGTCTCGATCTCCTCGGCGGTGGCGTCCGGCTTCGCGAAGCGCAGGTTGTCGGCGACCGAGGCGTGGAAGAGGTAGGTCTCCTGGGAGACGACGCCGACCGCTCGCGCCAGGGTGTCGAAGTCCAGGTCACGGACGTCGACCCCGTCGATCGTGACGCGGCCGCCGGTGACGTCGTACAACCGGGGCACGAGGTAGCTCAGGGTGGACTTGCCGGAGCCGGTCGATCCGACGACCGCGAGACCGCTGCCGGCGGGGACGGTCAGGTCGATGCCGGTCAGCGTCGGGCCGCTCCTCTCGTCGTAGCGGAAGTCGACGTCCTCGAAGGCGATCTCACCGCGGATCTTCTCCAGGCGGACCGGGTGTTCCGGCTCGGTGATGTCCACCGTGAGGTCGAGGTATTCGAAGATGCGCTGGAAGAGGGCGAGGGAGGTCTGCATCTGCACCCCGGTGGAGAGGAGGCTGACCGCCGGGCGGAACAGCCCCTGCTGGAGGGTGACGAAGGCGACCAGGGTGCCGATGGAGACGGCGGCGGCTCCGGAGGCGAACGTGAGTCCGGCCGCCCAGTAGATGACGGCGGGCATGGCGGCCATGACGATGCCGATCGTGGACATCCGCCAGCGTCCGGCCATGTTGGAGCGCACTTCCAGGTCGACCAGACGCTCGGACTCCTCGGCGAAGCCCCGCGTGAGGGAGTCGGAACGGCCCATGGTGCGGCCGAGGAGGATGCCGCTGACCGAGAGGGACTCGGTGACCGTGGCGGCCATCGCGGCCATCTGCTTCTGGCGCTGGGTGGTGATCTTCTTGCGCTCCCGCCCGACCCGGCGGCTGATCGCGACGAAGACCGGCAGCAGGAGCAGCGAGACGACCGTGAGCCGCCAGTCGAGGGCGAGCATGGCGACGACGGTCGCGGTGACGGCCGTGAGGTTGGAGACCAGCGAGGTCGCGGTGGAAGTGACGGTCGCCTGCATGCCGCCGATGTCGTTGGCGATACGGGACTGGACCTCGCCCGTGCGGGTGCGGGTGAAGAAGGCGAGCGGCATCCGCTGGAGCCGGTCGTAGACGGCGGTGCGCAGGTCGTGCATGACGCGCTGGCCGACGGTGGTCGAGATCAGGGTCTGGAGCACGCCGAAGACGCCGGTCGTCACGGCGGTGAGGATCATGCCCAGCGCGAGCAGGGTCAGCAGGCCGGTGCGCCCCTGCGGGATGGCGGTGTCCAGGATCTCGCGCAGCAGGAACGGGGAGGCGACCGAGACCAGGGAGGACGCGCCGACCAGCAGGCCGACGAGGGCCAGGCGGCCGCGGTAGGGGTGGAAGAGGCGGAGGATGCGCCGCACCTCGCCCGGCTTCCGGTCGGCGACGGCGCGGGCGTCGGGCGGGGGCGTCCAGGTGGATGCGTCGGGTTTCATGGGCTCCTTCGTGGGGCGTGCGGCGCTACCGGGCGGGGCGACCGGAGGTGACCGGCCGAGGGCTGAACCGGCCGGGGCCGGGTGGACAGGACCTCCCGGATCAAGAGCTTAGCTCATTGTTACCTGTACTCACAATGAACAAGGTCCTGATATTGTTCCCGCATGGACGCCCCAGATTCCTCCGGACCGGCCGACCCGCCCGGATCACCCCGCCGCTCCCCCGACGGCTCCGGCTCCCCCGACGCCGACGGCATGCTCGCCGAGCAGTTGCTGCGCCTGACCCGGCGGCTGCACCGCATCCAGAGCCGTCAGCTGGAGCCGATCGACATCACACCGGCCCAGTTCCGGCTGCTGCGGACGGTCGCGCAGTACGACGCGGCCCCCCGGATGGCCGACCTCGCCCGACGGCTGGACGTCGTGCCGCGCGCCGTGACGACGCTGGTCGACGCGCTGGAGGCGAGCGGCCGGGTGCGCCGCGCCCCGGACCCGGACAGCCGCCGGGTGGTGCGCGTCGAGATCACCGACGAGGGGCGCGCCACCCTGCGGTCCCTGCGCAGCGCGCGCCGGGCGGCCGCGGAGGAGATCCTGGCTCCGTTGACCGCCGATCAACGCGAGGTGCTCGGCGGTCTGCTGTCCGCCCTGGTGGACGGCATGCCGGAACGCCCCTGCTGAGCGCCCTACCAGCACCCACCGCCGAGAACCCGTACCGAGGGAAGGCCGATCGATGCCGCTGCTGGAGCCCGATCCGAAAGCCCTGCGTCCAGGAACACCTCGGGAGCCCGCCCCCGACCGGGTCACCGACCGCAGCGTCGGCGGCACCCCCGAGCCGCTGCGGAGCGAGCTGACGGCCCTGCTCGGGGCGGACAAGGTGCTCTGGAAGATCTCCGACCTCGTGCGGTACGCGTCCGACGCCAGCCCTTACCGCTTCCTCCCGCGGGTCGTGCTGCTCCCCGAGGACCTCGACGACGTCTCCGCGGTCCTCTCGTACGCCCACGGCAAGGGCCGTGACGTGGTTTTCCGGGCCGCGGGCACCAGCCTCAACGGCCAGGCGCAGGGGGAGGACATCCTCGTCGACGTCCGCCGTCACTGGACCGGGATCGACGTGCTGGACGACGGGGCGCGGGCCCGCATCCGGCCGGGCACGACGGTCCTTCGGGCCAACACCGCCCTCGCCCGGTACGGCAGGCTGCTCGGCCCCGACCCGGCCAGCGCCATCGCCTGCACCGTCGGCGGGGTCGTCGCCAACAACGCCTCCGGCATGACGGCCGGCACCACCCGCAACTCCTACCGGACGCTCGCCTCGCTCACCTTCGTACTGCCGAGCGGCACCGTCGTCGACACCGCCGACCCCGCCGCCGACGGGGAGCTGGCCCGCGCCGAGCCGGAGCTGTGCGCGGCGCTGATGGAGGTGAAGGCGGAGATCGAGGCGGACCCGGAGCTGACCGCCCGTATCCGCGCCAAGTACACGATCAAGAACACCAACGGCTACCGCCTGGACGCCTTCCTCGACGGGGCGACGCCGGTGCAGATCCTGCGGGGGCTGATGGTCGGCTCCGAGGGCACCTTCGGCTTCATCGCCGAGACGGTCTTCGACACCCTGCCGCTGGAGCGGCGGGTCTCCAGCGCCCTGCTGTTCTTCCCCTGCCTCACCGCCGCGGCGGGCGCCGTGCCCCGATTCAACGAGGCGGGGGCCATCGCGGTGGAGCTGATGGACGGCAACACCCTGCGCGCCTCCGTCAGCGTGCCGGGCGTTCCGGCGGACTGGGCGGCGCTGCCGCGGGAGACTGCCGCGCTGCTGGTGGAGTTCCGAGCGGCCGACGAGGCGGGCCAGGAGGCGCACGAGCGGAACGCCGAAGCGGTCGTGGCCGGTCTGGACCTGGTCCGCCCGGCCGCGTCGGTGACCAACGCGTTCACGCGGGACGCCGGGACGATCGCCGGGTACTGGAAGGCCCGCAAGGCGTTCGTCACGGCGGTCGGCGGATCCCGGCCCTCGGGCACCACGCTGATCACGGAGGACTTCGCGGTGCCGCCCGCCCGGCTGGCGGACGCCTGCGAGGCGCTCCTGGAGCTCCAGTCGCGCCACGGTTTCGACGCCGCCGTGGCCGGTCACGCCGCGCACGGCAACCTCCACTTCCTGCTGGCGTTCGACGCGGCGAAGCCGGACGACGTGGCGCGGTACGACGCGTTCATGCAGGACTTCTGCGCAATGGTGGTGGACCGGTTCGACGGGTCGCTCAAGGCGGAGCACGCCACCGGCCGCAACATCGCGCCGTTCCTGGAGCGGGAGTGGGGGACGCGCGCCACCGAACTGATGTGGCGGACGAAGCAGGTCATCGATCCGGCCGGGGTGCTCGCGCCGCGCATCGTCCTGGACCGGGACCCGCGGGCCCATCTGCGGGGACTCAAGACCATCCCGAAGGTGGAAGCGGTCGCCGACCCGTGCATCGAGTGCGGCTTCTGCGAACCGACCTGCCCCAGCAAGGACCTGACGACGACTCCGCGCCAACGGATCGTTCTGCGGCGGGAGATGATGCGTCAGGCCGACGGGTCGCCGGTGGAGTCCGGCCTGCTGGACGCGTACGGCTACGACGCCGTGGAGACCTGCGCCGGGGACTCCACCTGCAAGCTCGCCTGCCCGGTCGGCATCGACACCGGGGCGATGATGAAGGGCTTCCGGCACCGCGGGCACTCCCGGCGCGAGGAGCGGCTCGCCGCGCTGGCCGCACGGAACTTCCGCGCGGTGGAGACGTCCGCGCGGCTCGCCGTCGGCATCGCCGACGGGCTCGGGAAGCGGGTGGGCGACGCCCCGCTCCAGGCGGTGACGCGGCTCGCCCGCAAGGCCGTCCGCCCCGATCTCGTACCGGAGTGGCTGCCGCAGATCCCCGGTGCGGCGGCCCGGCGGCTGCCGCCCACCTCTCCGGCCGGAGCGAGCGCGGTCTACTACCCGGCCTGCGTCAACCGCATCTTCGCCGGTCCGGACGACGGCTTCGGCCTCTCCCTGGCGGAGGCGGTGGTCACCGTGTCCGCGCGGGCGGGAAAGCCGGTGTGGATCCCCCGGGACGTCGCGGGGACGTGCTGCGCGACGATCTGGCATTCCAAGGGGTACGACGCCGGCAACAGGGTCATGGCGAACCGCATCGTGGAGGCCGCCTGGGGCTGGACGGCGGGAGGGAAGCTGCCGCTGGTCGTGGACGCGTCCTCGTGCACGCTCGGCATCGCCGACGAGGTGGTGCCCTACCTCACCGAGGACAACAAGGCGCTGCACCGTGAACTGACCGTCGTGGACTCGCTGGTGTGGGCGGCGGACGAGCTGCTGCCGAAGCTGACGGTGTTCCGGACCGCCGCGTCCGCCGTCGTCCACCCGACGTGCTCGATGGAACACCTGGGCGACGTCGGGAAGTTGCGGACGGTGGCCGAGGCGTGCGCGGACGAGGTGGTGGTTCCGGACGATGCCGGGTGCTGCGCCTTCGCGGGCGACCGGGGCATGCTGCACAAGGAGCTGACCGACTCGGCGACCTCCGATGAGGCGGCCGAGGTGGGCCGCCGACCCTACGACGCCTATCTGTCGGCGAACCGGATGTGCGAGATCGGCATGGAACGGGCCACCGGCCGTCCCTACCGCTCGGCCCTGATCGAACTGGAGCACGCCACCCGGCCGACCCTCGGGTGATCCCCTGACCGCAGCCGCCGACGCCCCGCCGGCGTGCGCAGATGAGCACCGAACGGCCCCGATCGGTTGAACCGGTCGGGGCTTTCGGCATGCCGCGAGGAAAGTCCAAGGTTTGGTCAAGAGAGTCCAAATCGCTCCCTTGCGCACCATCAGCCTCAGCCTCCAGGGTCCTTACCGAGACCCGGTCCCCCCGCCTTCGGCCGTACGGGGACCGGACGCGCTCGCGCACGTCTGAACCCCCAACCCCACCTGGAGGCTCGATGAACGACGACGCCCGGCCCGCACCGGAACCGCAGGACATACCCCCGCACAGCGGCCCGACCGACGAGGCGAAGCGGCAGGATCCCAGCCGCCGTTCGGTGTTGTGGACCACGGCGGGCGTGGCCGGGGCCGGGCTCGGCCTCGGCGCACTGGGGACGGGCACCGCGTCGGCGGCCGGACCGACCGCCCCGGAGGCGGTGTCCGCCGCGGAGGCGGCCGCCGCCGCTCCCGCCCGGCAGGGCCGCACGATGGCGGGCGTCCGCTTCGACGGGCGGTCCACGGTCCGGGTCGGCATCGTGGGCCTCGGCAACCGGGGCGGCAGCATGATCGACCTGTTCCTCGCCGTTCCGGGCGTCCAGGTGAAGGCGGTCTGCGACCCGGTCCGGGACAAGGCGGAGAGGGCCGCCGCGAAGGTGACGGCCGCCGGGCAGCCCGCGCCCACCGTCTATGCCAACGGCGAGGACGACTACGAGAACCTCTGCGAGCGCGGGGACCTCGACTTCGTCTATGTGGCGACCCCCTGGGAGCTCCACTTCCCGATGGCGAGGACGGCGATGCTGAACGGCAAGCACGTCGGCGTCGAGTGCCCGATCGCGATGCGCCTGGAAGAGCTCTGGGAGCTGGTGGACCTCTCCGAACGCACCCGCCGGCACTGCATGCAGCTGGAGAACTGCTGTTACGGCAGGAATGAGATGCGGGTGCTGCGCATGGCGCACGCGGGTCTCTTCGGCGATCTGCTGCACGGGGCGGGGGCGTACAACCACGATCTTCGGGAGCTGATGTTCGACCCCGACTACTACGAGGGGCCCTGGCGGCGGATGTGGCACACCCGGCTGCGCGGCGACCTCTACCCCAACCACGGGTTCGGGCCCGTCGCCAACTACATGGACGTCAACCGGGGCGACCGGGCCGTGAGCATCACCAGCGTCGGCACGCCCGCCCTGGGGCTCGCCGCGTACCGCAAGGAGCACATGCCGCCCGGCGACCCCAGCTGGAAGGAGTCGTACATCGGGGCCGACCGGACGATCAGCCTCGTGCAGACGGCCAAGGGACGGGTGATCCGGCTGGAGCACGACGTGTCGTCCCCGCACCCCTACTCCCGTATCAACAGCCTCGGCGGCACGCGGGGCGTGTTCGAGGACTATCCGGCGAGGATCTATCTGGAACCCACGAACACGAACCACCAGTGGGACGACTTCAAGAAGTACGCCGAGTGGGACCACTGGCTCTGGAAGGAGCACGCGAACCCGCCGGGCGGGCACGGCGGCATGGACTACATGATGGTCTTCCGGCTGATGCAGTGCATGCGGCTCGGTCTCGTCCCCGACTTCGACGTGTACGACGCGGCGACCTGGACGGCCCCCGTGCCGCTGAGCCACCTCTCCATCAAGGCCGAGGGAGCGCCGCTGCCGATCCCGGACTTCACCCGCGGCGAGTGGAGGAAGGCCCGCTCCGGAATGGACTCGGAGAAGCCCGGGGAGTGACGTCGCCGGGGTCCCGCGCCCGGCCGGGCGCGGGACCCCGCAGGGGTGTGGAGAGGACCGGAAAACCGGTTGCCCCGGACCGGGACGAACAGGGAACCTTGCACGTCACCCCGTTCTTCGAGGTCCGCCAGGATCTCCGCTTCACGAGCCCTGGGACGTCATGCAGATTCGCGACCTTCCGTATTCGGATCCCGGCGACCCCGATGTCCGTTCAGGCCCCCGCTTCCTGTACTGGCTCGGGCGCAACCAGCTCGGAGGCCAGCTGAAGGCTCTCGCCTGGGGGTTGCTGCACCAGCTGGGCCTCGCCGGTCTCCCGGTCACCGCGGGCCTCGCCGTCCAGGCGGTGGTGGACCGCTCCGGGGCGCGGCTCGCCCTGGCCGGCGGCCTCATCGTGGCGCTCGGCGTGCTGATCGCCGCCGGCGACACCATGCTGCACCGGACCGCCGTGACCAACTGGATCACCGCCGCCGCCCGCGTCCAGCAACTCCTCGCCCGCAAGACCGCCGAGCTGGGCTCGGCGCTGACGCGGCGGGTCGCCGCCGGTGAGGTCGTCGCCGTCTCGACCGGCGATGTGGAGAAGATCGGCTGGTTCGTCGAGGCGCTCTCCCGCTTCGCCGCCGCCGCCATCGCCCTCGTGGTGATCTGCGTCGGGCTGATCCTCTATCTCCCGTCCCTCGGTCTGGTGGTGGCACTCGCCATGCCGGTGCTCGCCCTGGCCGTGCTGCCGCTGCTCCCGCGCGCCACCCGGCGCGCCGACGAGCAGCGCGAGAAGGCGGGCAAGGCCACCGAGCTGGCCTCGGACACCGTCGCCGGGCTGCGCGTGCTGCGCGGGATCGGCGGCGAGGAACTGTTCCTCGGCCGCTACCGCCGCGCCTCCCAGGAGGTCCGCCGGGCAGCCGTGCGCAGCGCCCGGATGTGGGCGCTGATCTCGGCGGTGCAGGTTCTGCTGCCGGGCGTCCTGCTGATCTCCCTGGTCTGGTACGGGGCGACGCTCGCGCGGGACGGCCGCATCGACGTCGGCCAGCTCGTCACCGTCTACAGCGCGGCCACGCTGTTGCTGTTCCCGTTGCGCCACTTCGAGGAGATCGCGATGGCGTACTCCTTCTCACGGCCCTCCGCCCAGCGCGCGGTACGGGTGCTGTCGCTGCGCCGCAGCGACAGGGAGGCCACCGTCGAGGGAGTGGCCCCGACGGGCGACCTGTACGACCCGGCGACCGGCCTGATGGCCCCTCGGGGGCAGTTCACCGCCGTCGTCTGCGGTGATCCGGACGAGGCGGGACGGCTGGCCGAACGGCTGGGCGGACACGCCGAACCCGCCGGGGACGCTGAGCCGGGGACTGCCGGAGGCGGGTCCGGGGCCGGAGAGGTGAAGGGGGCCGGGTCCGGGAAGGCCACCGGGTCCGGGAAGGTGAAGGACGCCGGGACCGCGCCCCCGAAGGACGCGGAGAGGGCCCCGTCCGTGCTGCTCGGGGCGATCGCCCTGGACGACATCCCGCTGGACACCGCGAGGGCCGCCGTACTGGTCCAGGACAAGGACCCGGTGCTGCTGTCCGGCACGCTCCGCGAGCTGCTGGACGTCCCCTCCTCGGGCCTGGTCACCGCGGACGCGGCGCTGGAGGCCGCCCAGTGCGGTGACGTGCTGGACGCCCTGGCGCAGGCGTCCCCCGACAACGAGGGGGACCCGATGCGGACCCGGATCACCGAGCGCGGCCGGTCCCTGTCCGGCGGCCAGCGCCAGCGTCTCGCGCTGGCCCGGTCACTGGTCACCGATCCGGAGGCGCTGGTGCTGGACGAGCCGACCTCCGCGGTCGACTCGCACACCGAGGCGCGCGTGGCCGCCGGGATCGCGAAGCTGCGCCGGGGGCGTACGACGGTGGCGTTCGCCTCGTCGCCGCTGCTGCTCGACGCCGCCGACCGGGTGGTCCTCGTCCACGAGGGCACCGTGGTCGCCGTGGGCGACCACCGCGGCCTGCTGCGCACCGAGCCGCGCTACCGGGCGGTCGTCACCCGTGAGACCGAGGAGGAGACGGCCGCCGCGAACGCGGTGGAGGGCCCCGTCGGGGTCCCCGCCATCACCACCGTCCAGGAAATCGAGGAGAGGGCATGATCGGCGTCGCACCCCCGGCGTACGACCCCGCGGCCCCGGAGTCGGCGACGACGCTGCCCGTGGGCACGCCGACGACCGTGCGGAGCTACGTACGGAGTCTGCTGCGCCGCCATCGCAGGGCGTTCACGATTCTGATCGCGGTCAACGCGGTGGCGGTCATCGCCTCGATCACCGGGCCGTATCTGCTGGGCGGGCTGGTGGAGGACCTCTCGAACGGGGTCGCCGACCTGCGTCTGGAGCGTACGGCGGCGATCTTCGCGGTCGCGCTGGTGGTCCAGGTCCTGTTCACCCGCTCCATGCGGCTGCGCGGCGCGATGCTGGGCGAGGAGATGCTGGCGGACCTGCGCGAGGACTTCCTCGTACGGTCCGTGGGACTGCCGCCCGGGGTTCTGGAGCGGGCCGGGACGGGCGATCTGCTCTCCCGGATCACGACGGACATCGACCGGCTGGCGAACGCTATGCGCGAGGCCGTGCCGCAGTTGGCGATCGGCGTGGTGTGGGCCGGGCTGCTGCTCGGCGCGCTGACGGTGACCGCTCCCCCGCTGGCGCTGGCCGTGCTGATCTCGCTGCCGGTGCTGATCGTGGGCTGCCGCTGGTACTTCCGCCGGGCTCCTTCGGCGTACCGCTCGGAGGCGGCCGGTTACGCCGCCGTGGCCGCGATGCTCGCGGAGACGGTGGACGCCGGGCGGACCGTGGAGGCACACCGCCTCGGCGCCCGCCGGGTGGCGCTGTCGGACCGGCGCATCACCGAATGGACGGCCTGGGAGCGGTACACGCTGTTCCTGCGCTCGGTGCTGTTCCCCGTCATCAACGCGACGTACGTGACGATCCTCGGCGCGGTCCTGCTGCTCGGCGGCTGGTTCGTGCTGGAGGGGTGGATCACGGTCGGGCAGTTGACGACGGGTGCGCTGCTGGCCCAGATGATGGTCGATCCGATCGGTCTGATCCTGCGCTGGTACGACGAACTCCAGGTCGCCCAGGTGTCGCTGGCCCGGCTGGTCGGCGTCCGGGAGATCGAGCCGGACGCGGGCGACGCCGAGGTCGGTCCGGTGGGCCGGGACGTGCGGGCGGACGAGGTCCGCTTCGGGTACCGGGAGGGCGTCGACGTCCTGCACCGGGTGTCGCTGGACGTGGCTCCGGGCACCCGGCTCGCCCTGGTGGGCCCCTCCGGCGCGGGCAAGTCCACGCTGGGGCGGCTGCTGGCGGGGATCTACGCGCCGCGCACCGGTGCGGTGACGCTCGGCGGGGCGGAGTTGTCGCGGATGACGGCGGAGCGGGTCCGGGAGCATGTGGCCCTGGTCAACCAGGAGCACCACGTCTTCGTCGGCACGCTGCGGGACAATCTGCTGCTGGCCCGGAACGGGGCCGGGGACGCGGAGCTGTGGGCGTCGCTCGCGGCGGTGGACGCGGACGGCTGGGCGCGTGCCCTGGAGAAGGAGCTGGACACCGAGGTCGGCTCGGGCGGGTTCGCGCTCACTCCGGCACAGGCGCAGCAGATCGCACTGGCCCGCCTCGTGCTGGCCGATCCGCACACGCTGGTCCTGGACGAGGCGACCTCGCTGCTGGACCCGCGGGCCGCCCGTCACCTGGAGCGTTCGCTGGCGCGGGTGCTGGAGGGCCGTACGGTCGTGGCGATCGCGCACCGCCTGCACACCGCGCACGACGCGGATGTGATCGCGGTGGTGGAGGACGGCCGGATCAGCGAACTGGGCAGCCATGACGAGCTGGTGGCGGCGGACGGCGCGTACGCGTCCCTGTGGCGGTCCTGGCACGGGTGACGCGCCGGACGGACGGCCCGGAGGCGATCGGGCCGTCCGGGGTCACCGGACCGACCGGGCCCACCGCGCCGCACGCGTTCACCGGGCCGCCGGAGTGCGGTCGGACCGGAGGAGCTGGTCGACGGGTGCGTGGTCGTCGGTGAGGATCCGGGCGTCCCCCGTCCAGGCGGCGACGGTCTCTCCGGTGGCGATCCTCCAGCCGACGTTCCGGGCGTCCAGGGCCCGCTGGATCGCGCGGGCGTCGAGCGGCCGGCCGGAGGCGACCGCCACCAGGTTGCCGCCCACGGTGGACGCGGTCGGGTCCAGGCCGATGTCCGCGGCCTTCCCGAGGAGCGCGACGTACGGGAAGGTCGCGGCGAGGGTGGCGACCTCGGCGCGGGCGAAGGCCAGTGCGCCGTGGTCGATGAGGTTGACGGCGTACAGGCCGTCCGTGTCGAGCGCCCGGCGTACGTCTGCCAGCGCCCGGGAGGTCGTGAGGTGCCATGGCACGCTGACGCCTCCGAAGGCGTCGCCGACGACCAGGTCGTGGCTCCCCTCCGCCAGCCTCCGCAGTCCCAGCCGGCCGTCCTCCACGCGTACGTCGACGCCGGTGGCGGCGGGGCCCGGCGCGAGCAGATCGCGGTCGACGCGGACGACTCCCGCGTCGATCTCGGAGACGAGGCTGCGGGTGCCGGGGCGTACGGCGGCGAGGTAGCGGGGGAAGGTGAGGCCACCGCCCCCGATGTGGTGGGCGGTCAGCGGTTCGCCCTCGGGGAAGGCGGTGTCGACCACGGACGCGAGGGCGCGTACGTAGGCGAACTTCAGGTAGGTCGGGTCCTCGACGTCGACGTAGGAGTGACTCAGGCCGTCCAGGATCAGCGTGCGGCCGGTGGGCCGGTCGGGGTCCGCGATGACCCGTGCGCAGTGGTACCGGGTCTCCGCGTCGCAGCCGCCGGGTGCGAACCCGGTGGCGAGCGAGCCCGCGACGACCGTCGCCAGCGCGGCGGCCACGGCACGGCGGGCGCGGCGGGCCCGCCACCCGACCAGGGCGGCCGCGAGGACCAGCAGCGCTCCGAGGCCGATCAGGATGGAGCTGACGGGCAGCCGGGAGACCAGGACGAACCCGGTGAGGACGGTGCCGGCGATGGCTCCGCAGGTGCCCACGCCCGACAGCCGTCCCACGACGGTCCCGGTCTCCGCGAGGGTGGTGAGCCGCAGCTTCGTCACGAACGGGGTCACCGCGGAGAGCAGCGCGCCGGGCACCAGGAGGGTGGCCGACGCGACCAGCAGGAGCAGTGCCGGTGACCACTGCGCGGTGGTGCGCAGCAGGAGCGGGGTGAGGGCGACGACCACGCCCGACCCACCGAGCGCCGGGGCGATGAGCAGGCGCGGATCGACCTGGTCCGCGAGGCGTCCGCCCAGCCAGGAGCCCAGCGCGATGGCGGTGAGGGCGACGCCGATCACCATCGTGCTGGTCTCCAGGGTGAGCCCGAGGTACGGGGCGAGCAGCCGCAGGGCGACGATCTCGACCACCAGGACCGCGGCCGACGCCCCGAACACGAGGGCCGCCGCGGCGCGGGACCCCAGCACGGGACCGCGGGGCGGGCCACCGGCAGCGGGCGGATCGTCGGTCACGGGAGAGGAGGGCGAGGTCGTCACCTCGGCATCCTCGCACGGGGCTGGCGGCCGAACTCCCGTCGTTCCAGGGGCTGAGCGCTCCGGCGCACCGGGTGGCCACCGTGCTGCGGAAGGGGCGCCGGCGGGCCGTGCGGTGCGCCCGCGCCCGGGCCGGTGGTCCGGTGAGCCGGTGTACGGAGACGAGGCGACCGCCACCGGAGCCGACCGGGGAGAGCCGGATGGCGTCGGGGACGCAGCGGACCGGTGCGAGGAGCCGGGGCGGGGAGAGCGGGTACCGGTTCAGGGAGCCGGCTTGCCGGTCCGCCGCTCCGACCGGCCCCCGTTTCACCCCGTCAGGAGGCGGATGCCGCGGGCTCCGGTGAGGATGAGGGGTGAATCACCCGGTAAACGGGGCAGGCGAGCGCAGAACCACGCAAGCCCGAGAAGGGACGCAGACCGTGGCACCACCCAGGATTCTTGTCGTCGGCGCCGGCTTCGCAGGCGTCGAGTGCGTACGCCGCCTGGAGCGCAGGCTCGCTCCGGGAGAGGCCCGGATCACGCTCGTCACACCGTTCTCGTACCAGCTGTATCTGCCGCTGCTCCCCCAGGTGGCCTCCGGGGTGCTCACGCCGCAGTCCGTCGCGGTGTCGTTGCGCCGCAGCCGCCGCCACCGGACCAGGATCGTGCCGGGCGGGGCGATCGGCGTGGACCCGGAGGCGAAGGTCTGTGTGATCCGGAAGATCACGGACGAGATCGTGAACGAGCCGTACGACTACATCGTGCTGGCGGCCGGCAGCGTCACCCGGACCTTCGACATCCCCGGACTGCTGGACAACGCCCGCGGGATGAAGACCCTGGCCGAGGCCGCGTACGTCCGGGACCACGTGATCGCCCAGCTCGATCTGGCGGACGCCAGCCAGGACGAGGCCGAGCGAGCCTCCCGGCTCCAGTTCGTGGTGGTCGGCGGAGGTTACGCCGGCACGGAGACGGCGGCCTGCCTCCAGCGGCTCACCACCAACGCGGTGAAGCACTATCCGCGGCTGGACCCCCGGCTGATCAAGTGGCATCTGATCGACATCGCGCCCAAGTTGATGCCGGAACTGGGCGACAAGCTGGGGCTCGCCGCCCTGGACGTGCTCCGCAAGCGGAACATCGAGGTCTCGCTCGGGGTCTCGATCGACAAGGCGGGACCGGAGGAGGTCACCTTCACGGACGGCCGGGTGCTGCCCTGCCGCACACTGATCTGGACCGCCGGAGTGGCCGCCAGCCCGCTGATCGGGACGCTGGGAGCCGAGACGGTACGCGGCCGGCTCGCCGTCACCCCGCAGTTCACGCTGCCCGGCTCCGACGGCGTGTTCGCGGCAGGTGACGCGGCGGCGGTGCCCGACCTGGCCAAGGGCGACGGGGCGATCTGCCCGCCCACCGCGCAGCACGCCATGCGGCAGGGCAAGGTCCTGGCGGACAATCTGATCGCCTCGCTGCGCGGCCTGCCGCTGGAGGACTACGTCCACAAGGACCTGGGGCTCGTCGTGGACCTGGGGGGCAAGGACGCCGTGTCCAAGCCGCTGGGCATCGAACTGCGCGGGCTGCCGGCGCAGGCGGTGGCGCGGGGCTACCACTGGTCGGCCCTGCGGACGAACGTGGCGAAGACGCGGGTCATGACGAACTGGCTGCTGAACGCGGTCGCCGGCGACGACTTCGTACGGACCGGCTTCCAGTCCCGCAAACCGGCGACGCTGCGGGACTTCGAGTACACGGACGCCTATCTGACGCCGGAGCAGGTCAAGGAGCACACCGCGTCGGCGGTCGTCGAGCACTGAGCCGCCGCAGGCGGTACGAGCGCGTCCCGGATCGCACCGGGGCGCGCTCACGGCTGCCGGGACAGGACCGTCTCCACGGTGTCGGCCTCCCGGGCGGTCTTGTCCTCCCGGTAGCGCAGGACGCGCGCGAAGCGCAGGGCGACCCCGGCGGGGTAGCGGGTGGAGCGCTGGAGACCGTCGTAGGCGATCTCGACGACGAGTTCCGGGCGTACGGTGACGACGTGGCCGTCGTCCCCGGTGGCCAGCTCGCCCAGCTTCTCGGTCTGCCAGTCCAGCAGGGCGTCGGTGAGCCCCTTGAAGGTCTTGCCGAGCATCGCGAACGTACCGTCGGGCCTGCGGGCGCCCAGGTGCAGGTTGGAGAGCTTGCCGGTGCGGCGGCCGCTGCCCCGCTCCACGGCGAGCACGACCAGGTCCAGGGTGTGCACCGGCTTCACCTTCAGCCAGGACGCGCCCCGGCGGCCCGCGTTGTAGGCGGCGGTCAGGCCCTTGACGACGACGCCCTCGTGGCCGCGTTCCAGGGTGGCGGCGGCGAACGCCTCGGCCGCCGCGCGGGCCTCCGGGTCGTCCGGGTCGGCCACCAGGGTGCGGCGGACGCGCAGCCCCTCCGGGACGAGCCGGTCCAGGGCGGCGTGGCGGTCGGCGAAGGGCAGGTCGAGCAGGTCCTCGTCGTCGACGAGGAGCGCGTCGAAGAAGACAGGGACGACGGGGACGTGCGCCGCCGCCCCGGCCACGTCCCGCCGGGAGCCCACCCTGGAGGCGGTCTCCTGGAAGGGGCGGGGGCGGCCGTCCTCCCCCGGGGCGATCACCTCGCCGTCCAGGATGAAGCGGTCGGCCGGGAGCGCCATGACGGCGGCGACGAGTTCGGGCAGCCGGACGGTGATGTCGTCGAGGGTCCGGGTGTAGGCGCGGACCAGGTCGCCGTCGCGGTGGACCTGCACGCGGATGCCGTCGAGCTTCTCCTCGACGGCGCACGGGCCCAGTCTGTCCAGGGCGTCCTCGACCGAGGCTGCGGTGTGTGCGAGCATCGGCTGGACGGGCCGCCCGACGGTGAGCCGGAACTCCCCCAGCGCCTCGGGGCCTTGCGCGAGGAGGACGCGGGCGACCTCCTGGAGAGATCCGGCGAGCATCACAGCGCGCCGGACGTCGGCGGGCGGGGCTTCGGCTGCGCGGGCCAGGGCGTCGGCGGCGAGGGCGTCCAGGGCCCCCTGGCGCACCTCGCCGGTCAGCAGGGCCCGCAGGAAACGCTGTTCGTCCTCGGTGGCGGCGGCGAACAGGGCGCGCAGGTGCTCCTTGCGCCGCTCCCGGGAGCCGGGTCCGGAGAGGGCCGCGAGGGCGGTCAGCGCGGCGTCGGTGCCGGTGACGGTGAGGGTGGGTTCCGAGGCGGGTTCGACGGGGTCCCCGAGCTGCGCCACCCGACCCCGATCCGGCCCTGGGGCAGCCGTCCGGCGAGGTAGGGGATGACGACAGGGACGTCCTCGGGGCCGGCGTCGCGGAAGAGACCGGCGAGGAGCGCCACCTTCTTGGACCGGGCGGAGGTGGCGGCGACCTCCAGGGACACCTGGGCGAGCTCGGCGAGCAGCATGCGCCCATGGTGCTACGGGACGGAGTCCGCCGCCCGCCCGTACGGCTCCGGGCGCGCCGCCCGCCGTGGAGGACCGGTGCGGCGGGGCGTCACAGGAAGTTGAGGGCGGCGGCCCCGCCGACGCCTCCGAGGATCATGAAGAGGGGCATCAGCACCTTCATCTCCACCCAGCTGCCGGCCCGGAAGCGCAGGGCCTTCGGCGGGCCGAGCGGGTACCAGCGCTTGCGGCCGATCGGGATGGGCCACAGGATCGGGCAGCCCGAGACGGTCAGGGCGTCGCCGATGTCGTGGACGAGGGCGCCCAGCACGATGGGCAGGCCCAGCCACAGGTACTCCTGGCCGGGTGCGTCGAACAGCCAGTCGGCCCCGTTGCCGGGCTTGTCCAGGACGCCCGCGAGGATCCAGGCGCTGGTCGCGCCGAGCAGCCACACGAGGACGTCGCTGGAGACGCGGGCGGCCCGCCACAGCAGGCCCTCGACCGCGAGCACGAGGTGGACGAAGAGGATCGCCAGGACGGCCCAGCGGCCTCCGGTGATCGCGGCAGCGGAACATCCGCCGCCGACCAGGACGGCCCACAGCCAGGTGTGGGTCAGGGTGCGGTGTCCGCCGGTGCGGCGGGGATCGCCGGCGCTCTTGGTGGCCTTGTAGACGGCGTAGGAGAGCTTGTCGACGATCTCGCAGAGGGCCTTGGAGACCGGGCCGAAGGCGCGCGAGATGGTCGCGGACTTGTGGTCGAGGTCGGGGGCGAGCGCGGCTCCCGCGCAGATCAGCGCCCCGACGACGAGGACGGGCCAGGGCATCGCGTAGCCCGCCGCGGTGGCGGCCGCGCCCACCCCCAGCCAGGCCGCCGCCCCGGACAGCGAGTGTGCCGGTCCCATCATGGTCTTTTCCCGCCCCCAGTGTCGCGTGCGCCCGTCACCGTCACGGAGCGGGCAGGTTGAGGACCGCAGCGTATCGCCCATGATCTTGGTCGCGTCGGCCGGTTCCCTCATCCGGGCGGAAGACAGGCAAGATGGGGGCGTGACCCTCATCGACCAGCTTCCCCAGACCGCCGACCCGGACGCCCTCTTCGAGGCCTTCTCCTCATGGACCGAGAGCCAGGGCATCACGATGTACCCGGCTCAGGAGGAGGCGCTGATCGAGGTGGTCTCCGGGGCGAACGTGATCCTTTCCACCCCGACCGGCTCGGGCAAGAGCCTGGTGGCGGCGGGGGCGCACTTCACGGCGCTGGCGCAGGACAAGGTCACCTTCTACACGGCCCCGATCAAGGCGCTGGTGTCGGAGAAGTTCTTCGACCTGTGCAAGCTGTTCGGCACCGAGAACGTCGGCATGCTCACCGGCGACGCCTCGGTCAACGCGGACGCCCCGGTGATCTGCTGTACGGCCGAGGTGCTGGCCTCCATCGCGCTGCGCGACGGTAAGTACGCCGACATCGGCCAGGTCGTGATGGACGAGTTCCACTTCTACGCCGAGCCCGACCGGGGCTGGGCCTGGCAGATCCCGCTGCTGGAGCTGCCGCAGGCGCAGTTCGTGCTGATGTCGGCGACGCTCGGCGACGTCTCGATGTTCGAGAAGGACCTGACCCGGCGCACCGGCCGCCCCACCTCCGTGGTGCGCTCGGCGACCCGTCCGGTGCCGCTCAGTTACGAGTACCGCTTCACGCCGATCACCGAGACGCTGACCGAGCTGCTGGACACCCGGCAGTCGCCGGTCTACATCGTGCACTTCACGCAGGCGGCGGCCGTCGAGCGGGCGCAGTCGCTGATGAGCATCAACATGTGCACCAAGGAGGAGAAGGAGAAGATCGCCGATCTGATCGGCAGCTTCCGCTTCACCACCAAGTTCGGCCAGAACCTCTCCCGTTACGTACGCCACGGCATCGGGGTGCACCACGCGGGGATGCTGCCCAAGTACCGGCGGCTGGTGGAGAAGCTGGCCCAGGCGGGGCTGTTGAAGGTGATCTGCGGGACGGACACGCTCGGCGTCGGCGTCAACGTCCCCATCCGCACGGTGCTGTTCACGGCGCTCACCAAGTACGACGGCACCCGGGTGCGGACGCTGCGGGCGCGGGAGTTCCACCAGATCGCGGGCCGGGCCGGGCGGGCCGGGTTCGACACGGCGGGCTTCGTGGTGGCGCAGGCCCCCGAGCACGTCATCGAGAACGAGAAGGCCGTCAAGAAGGCGGGCGACGACCCGAAGAAGAAGCGCAAGGTGGTCCGGAAGAAGGCTCCGGAGGGCTTCGTCGCCTGGTCGGAGACCACCTTCGACAAGCTCATCCAGTCCGAACCGGAGCCGCTGACCTCCCGCTTCCGGGTGACGCACACCATGCTGCTGGCGGTCATCGCCCGGCCGGGCAACGCGTTCGAGGCGATGCGGCACCTGCTGGAGGACAACCACGAGCCGCGCCGGGCGCAGCTGCGGCACATCCGGCGGGCCATCGCCATCTACCGCTCGCTGCTGGACGGCGGGGTGGTGGAGCAGTTGGAGACGCCGGACGCCGAGGGCCGGATCGTGCGGCTGACGGTCGACCTCCAGCAGGACTTCGCGCTGAACCAGCCGCTGTCCACGTTCGCGCTGGCCGCGTTCGACCTGCTGGACGCCGAGTCCCCCTCGTACGCGCTGGACATGGTCTCGGTCGTGGAGTCGACGCTGGACGACCCCCGGCAGATCCTGGCCGCGCAGCAGAACAAGGCGCGCGGCGAGGCCGTGGGGCAGATGAAGGCGGACGGGGTCGAGTACGAGGAGCGGATGGAGCGGCTCCAGGAGGTCACGTACCCGAAGCCACTGAGCGAGCTGCTGTGGCACGCGTACGACGTGTACCGCACGAGCCACCCGTGGGTGAACGACCACCCGGTGTCGCCGAAGTCGGTGATCCGCGACATGTACGAACGGGCCATGACCTTCACGGAGTTCACCTCGCACTACGAGCTGGCGCGGACCGAGGGCATCGTGCTGCGGTATCTGGCGAGCGCGTACAAGGCGCTGGAGCACACGATCCCGGACGACGTGAAGTCGGAGGACCTCCAGGACCTGATCTCCTGGCTCGGGGAGATGGTGCGCCAGGTGGACTCCAGTCTGCTGGACGAGTGGGAGCAGCTGGCCAACCCCGAGGTGGAGACCGCCGAGCAGGCTCAGGAGAAGGCGGACGAGGTCAAGCCGGTCACGGCCAACCCGCGCGCCTTCCGGGTGCTGGTGCGCAACGCGATGTTCCGGCGGGTGGAGCTGGCCGCGCTGGACCGGGCCGGCGCGCTGGGCGAGCTGGACGGCGACTCCGGGTGGGACGAGGACGCGTGGGGCGAGGCCCTGGACGCGTACTGGGACGCGCACGAGGAGATCGGTACCGGGCCGGACGCGCGCGGTCCGAAGCTGCTGAAGATCGAGGAGGACCCGGCGCACGGGCTGTGGCGGGTCTGGCAGGCGTTCGCCGACCCGGCGGGCGATCATGACTGGGGCATCCAGGCCGAGGTGGACCTCGCGGCGTCCGACGAGGAGGGCCGGGCGGTCGTCCGGGTCACCGAGGTCGGCCGGCTGTGAGCGCACGCGTGATGTGGGAGCGGAGAGGTACGGCATGACGAATCCGGCGGAGCGCCTGGTCGACCTTCTCGACCTGGAGCGGATCGAGGTCGACATCTTCCGGGGCCGCAGCCCCGAGGAGTCTCTGCAACGGGTCTTCGGCGGGCAGGTCGCGGGCCAGGCGCTGGTGGCGGCGGGCCGGACCACCGACGGGGACCGGCCGGTGCACTCGCTGCACGCCTACTTCCTGCGGCCGGGACGGCCGGGCGTGCCGATCGTGTACCAGGTGGAGCGGGTACGGGACGGGCGGTCCTTCACCACACGGAGGGTCACAGCCGTCCAGGAAGGCCGGACGATCTTCAATCTGACGGCGTCCTTCCACCGCCCCGAGGAGGCCGGGTTCGAGCACCAGCTGCCGCCGGCCAGGATCGTCCCGGACCCGGAGGAGCTGCCGACGGTCGCGGAGGAGGTGCGCGAGCACCTGGGCGCGCTGCCGGACGCGCTGGAGCGGATGGCCCGGCGGCAGCCGTTCGACATCCGTTACGTGGACCGGCTGCGCTGGACGCGGGAGGAGGTCGAGGACGCGGACCCGCGGAGCGCGGTGTGGATGCGGGCGGTGGGGCCGCTGGGCGACGACCCGCTGGTGCACACCTGCGCGCTGACGTACGCGAGCGACATGACGCTGCTGGACGCGGTCCGCATCCCGGTGGAGCCGCTGTGGGGCCCGCGCGGCTATGACCTTGCCTCCTTGGACCACGCGATGTGGTTCCACCGGCCGTTCCGGGCGGACGAGTGGTTCCTGTACGACCAGGAGTCGCCGATCGCCACGGGGGGCCGGGGGCTGGCGCGGGGCCGGATCTACGACCGGTCGGGGCAGCTGCTGGTGTCGGTGGTGCAGGAGGGGCTGTTCCGGCGGCTGGACCGGCCGTAGCGGCGCTTCACGTGCCCGGCAGCGGGTCCTGCTCGACCTCGTGGCGGCGGGTGCGGATGTCCGGGGGCGCGGGGTGCAGCTTGGCGTCGCAGGACGGTCCGAGGCCGGCGCGGCGCGAGTCGGCCCCGGTGAGGGGGCGGCCGCAGAGGCGGCAGCGGACGAGGCGGCGGCGTTCGGGGGCCCCGTCGTCGGGGTCCGTCTCCGCGCGAACCGCTGCGTCGGCTCCGGGCAGCGGCTCGGGGAAGGCATCGGAAGTGTCCACGCCCCGATCCTCCCAGAGGGCCTGAGGCGGTCCGCGCGGGCGGCCGGCCTCAGGCGCGCTCGCGGTCCAGCGCCTCGTCCAGGGTGCGGGCCGCCATGATGAGCGAGAGATGGGTGAACGCCTGGGGAAAATTGCCCAGTTGTTCACCGCTGGGGCCGATCTCCTCGGCGAACAGGCCCACGTGGTTGGCGTAGGTGAGCATCTTCTCGAAGGTGTAGCGCGCCTGTCGCAGCCGTCCGGCGCGGGCAGCCGCGTCGACGTAGAGGAAGGTGCAGAGGCTGAACGTCCCCTCCGCGCCGCGCAGCCCGTCCGGCGACGCCGCCGGGTCGTAGCGGTAGACGAGGCTGTCCGAGACCAGGGTGCGGTCCATGGCGTCCAGGGTGGACAGCCAGCCCGGATCGCGCGGGGCGAGGAACCCCACTCTCGGCATGAGCAGCAGGGACGCGTCGAGCACGTCGTTCCCGTAGCTCTGGACGTAGGCCTGGAGTTCTTCGCTCCAGGCGCGTTCCGCGACCTGCTCCAGCACGGCGTCCCGTGCCCCGGTCCAGCGGGCGGTGTCGGCGGGACGGCTGAGCCGGGCGGCGAGTTCGAGGCCCCGGTCGAAGGCGGCCCAGCACATCACCCGGCTGTAGGTGAAGTCCTTGCGCCCTCCCCGGGTCTCCCAGATGCCCTCGTCGGGGCGGTCCCAGGAGTCCGCGAGCCGGTCCAGGGTGCGGGACAGGGTCTTCCACCCCCGGTAGCCCGCCCGGGCGCCGGCCTCATGGTTCTCGGACAGGGCGTAGAGGGCTTCGCCGTAGATGTCGAGCTGGAGCTGGTCCTCCGCCGCGTTGCCGAGCCGGACCGGGCGCGAGCCGCGGTAGCCCTCCAGGTGCCCGAGGACCTGCTCCCCGTCCAGCGGCTGCCCGTCGACCCGGTACATGATCCGCAGGGGCTCTCCGCCGGCGTCCTCCCGTTCCCGGAGCCGGTCGCCGAGCCAGTGGGTGAACGCGGTCGCCTCGTCGACGAAGCCCAGGTCCAGCAGGGCCCGCACCGACAGGGAGCCGTCCCGGACCCAGGTGTACCGGTAGTCCCAGTTGCGTTCACCGCCGAGTTGTTCGGGCAGTCCCATGGTCGGCGCGGCGACGGGTGCGCCGGTGGGTTCGTACGTGAGCAGCTTCAGGGTGATCGCGGAGCGGTTGACCATGTCGACCCAGCGGCCGTGGTAGCGGGATCCGCGCACCCACCGCTGCCAGAAGTCGACGGCATCCCAGAGCTGGTCGGTGATCCCCTCGATGGTGGGTGGCGGCGGCTCGGGGTCGTCGGAGCCGCAGAGGGTGAGAACGGCGCCCGCCACTTCCCCGGCGTGCAGGGTGACGCCGCCGACCGCGTCCCGGCCGTCACGGGTGAGCGGGAAACCCGCCTGGAGATGGGCCGTCACGCCGGGTGCCCGGAAGACCGCCCGGTGTCCCGTGGGCCCCAGCTCCAGCTCGTGGGCGGCGCGGCCGTAGTCGAACCGGGGCCGGCACTCCAGGCCGAAGCGCACGGTGCCGCGCACCGATCGCACGACGCGGACGAGCGTGTGCCGTGCGGTCGGCCCGCCGGACCGGATCGGGGTCATCCAGTCGAGGACCTCTCCGACGCCGTCGGGAGCCATGAACCGGGTGACCACGACCGCGGTGTCGGGGTAGTAGAGCTGCTTGCCCGTGTGCGGGCCGCCTTCGGGCGCCAGCCGGAAGTAGCCGCCGCGCTCGTGGTCGAGCAGTGCGGCGAAGACGCTGGGCGCGTCGAATCTGGGGGCGGCGAACCAGTCGACCACTCCCCGCGACGAGATCAGCGCGGCGGTCTGGAGGTCGCCCACGAG
This sequence comes from Streptomyces sp. V2I9, assembly GCF_030817475.1. NCBI lineage: Bacteria > Bacillati > Actinomycetota > Actinomycetes > Kitasatosporales > Streptomycetaceae > Streptomyces > Streptomyces sp. V2I9. Next base: position 462,560 of record NZ_JAUSZJ010000002.1, read on the forward strand.
TCCGTGGTCGGCGATCGGCGGATACCGGTCCATGAGCCTTCCCTCCCGGTCGGGCCCCCGTGCTCCTCACTATCCGGCACTCCGGTCCCGGCTGCGCGGCGGGCACCCGTGCCGGTCCGGGGCACGCCGCCCGGTTTGCCGAGCGGGGCCGCAGCCGCGTTACTGGAGTGAGCCCCGGCCGGGCCGGGCGTCGCTCCGCCCCACGGGGCCGGGAGCCGCGGAGGTAGCGGGATGGACATGATCCACATCCGCGCGGTGAGTCCGCCGGACCTGACCGACGAGGTCGTCGCCCTGCTCTCGGGCGACGCGTGCGTGTTCGATCTCATCGTCCAGCGTGGCGCCGTTCGCCGTCCGGACGGCGACTCCGTCACCTGTGACGTCCTGACGGGGGCGGCCGACGACGTGCTGCACCGGCTCCGCGCCGTCCGGCTCGACCGACGGGGCTCCCTCGTCATCGAAGCGGTCGACATGGCCTTCTCCGGCGCGGCCATCGAAGAAGGGCGGCGCGCGCTGGGGCCGCTGAACGGGGCGCCGGTCTGGGAGCAGGTCGAGGCGCGCATCCGATCCGGAGGGCGGTACCCGCCGAGCTTCTACCTCTACCTGGTCGTCGCCGGCCTGATCGGTTCGGTCGGCATCGTCACCAACTCGCAGATCCTCATCGTGGCGGCGATGGTCGTCGGGCCGGAGTACGGCGCGATCGTCAGCGTGGCGCTGGGGATCGACCGGGGCCACCGGGCCGCGGTGCGCGGCGGGCTGGCCGCCCTGGGCGCCGGCTTCCTCCTCACCATCGTGGTCACCTTCCTCTTCGCCCTCCTCATCCGCGGCTTCGGGCTGGAGTCCGCGGCGTTCGACCGGGGGCTGCGCCCCGTCTCCAACCTCATCAACACGCCGAACTTCTTCTCCGTCGCCGTCGCCACCCTGGCCGGGGTCGTCGGGATCGTGTCGCTCACCGAGGCCAGGACGAGTGCCCTGCTCGGGGTGTTCATCTCGGTCACGACCATCCCGGCCGCCGCGGACATCGCGGTCTCCACCGCGTTCACCAGCTGGTCCGACGTACGGGGCTCGGCCATCCAGCTCGTGGTGAACATCCTGGTGCTGATCGTGGTGGGCACGGCCGCGCTCAGGGCCCAGCGGGGGATCTGGCGCAAGGTCGGTCTCCGGCGGGACCGGAATCGCCGGGCCGCCGAGGAGACCTGACGCACGAGCCCTCGATCCGAAGCCCGCCGTCCGCCGTCCGCCGTCCGCCGTCCGACACCCGAAGTCCGAAGTCCGAAGCCCGACGAACTCCTGAAGGGGCCCTCATGGACCGGGAAACCGCCGCACCGCTGCGCGCCGCACCCCACGCGACACCGGCCGAACGCGCGGCCCTCGGCAGAGCCGCGCGCCGCAGGGCTCCCCGGTCGAGCCACGCGGACTTCACGCCGTCGCCGCACCGTACCGACCCGCTGGCGGTCCTGGAGGCGCAGTCCGCGGAGCGGGTGCCCGAGCTGGTCCCGATCCGCTATGCCCGGATGTCCGAGTCCCCGTTCCGCTTCTACCGGGGCGCGGCGGCCCTGATGGCCGCCGACCTGGCCGGCACCCCCGACTCGGGGATCCGGGCGCAGCTGTGCGGCGACGCCCATCTGCTGAACTTCCGGCTGCTGGCCTCGCCCGAGCGGAATCTGCTCTTCGACATCAACGACTTCGACGAGACGCTGCCGGGCCCCTGGGAATGGGACGTCAAACGGCTGGCGACCAGCCTCGTCATCGCGGCGAGGGCGAACGGCTTCACCGACCGGGAGCGGTCCGGGATCGTCCGGGCGTCGGTCCGCTCGTACCGGGAGTCGATGGCCCGGTATGCCGGGATGCGCAACATGGACGTGTGGTACGCGAGGACGGACGCCGAGCGGCTGCGGACGCTGGCCGCGCAGGAGTTGGGCGGGCGGGGGCGCAGGAACGTCGGCCGGGCGCTGGACAAGGCCCGTTCCAGGGACAGTCTGCAGGCCTTCGGCAAGCTCGCCGAGGTGGCCGGCGGGCGGCTGCGGATCGCCGCGGACCCGCCGATGGTCGTCCCGCTCACCGAGCTGATGCCGGGGGTGGAACCCGAGGCGGTGTACCGGAGGTTCGGCACCCTGGTGGCCGGCTACGGACGCAGTCTGACGTCCGACCGGCGCAGTCTGCTGGAGGACTTCGCGCTGGTGGACGTGGCCCGGAAGGTCGTCGGTGTGGGCAGTGTAGGCACCCGGTGCTGGATCATCCTGCTGCTCGGCCGGGACGACGGGGATCCGCTTCTCCTCCAGGCCAAGGAGGCCGGGCCCTCGGTGCTGGCCGAACACACCGGGGCGAGCCGGTACGCGAACCAGGGCGAGCGGGTGGTCGCGGGGCAGCGCCTGATGCAGGCGTCCAGCGACCTTTTCCTCGGCTGGGAGCGGGCGGACGGCATCGACGGCCGGATCCGGGACTTCTACGTGCGCCAGCTGCGGGACTGGAAGGGCATCGCCGAGCCGGAGTCGATGGCGCCGAAGGGGATGCGCGTGTTCGGCGAGGTGTGCGGTTCCACGCTCGCCCGCGCACACGCCAGGTCCGGGGACCGGATCGCCATCGCCGGCTACCTGGGCCGCAAGGACGTCTTCGACCGGGCGATCGCCGCGTTCGCGGAGGCGTACGCGGACCGCAACGAGCGGGATCACCGGGCTCTGGTGGACGCGGTGGCGTCGGGCCGGCTGCCGGCGGACCCCTCGGCCGGGGGCGGTGCGCACGGCCTTCCGGAGCCGGGCGGCTGACCTTCCGTGCCGGAGGGCGTGTCCCCGGCCGCAGGGAGGCGGCCGGGGAGCCGGTGCGTGGTATGCCGACGTGAGCCCGTGGGGAAGCGTCCCCGCCGCGGGAATCGTCGCGTCGAGGAGTCGAGATCATGCCGCCCACGCCACCGGGCCCGCCCGCCGACGCGCCGGGGGACCCGTACGCGCCGGTCCGCACGCGGAGGTACGCGGGGTTGCTGCTGATGGCGGCCCTCCTCGGGGTGCCGATCTCGGCGATCGCGTTCGGCTTCCTGGCCCTGGTGTCGGAGCTCCAGTCGCTGACGTACGCGGAGCTGCCGAAGGCGCTGGGGTTCGAGGGCACGCCGTCGTGGTGGCCGGTCCCGCTGCTCGGCGTCGCCGGCCTCCTGGTCGGGCTCGTCGTCCGCCGTCTGCCGGGCGGGGGCGGACACCGGCCGGCGGAGGGGTTGGTGTCCACCGGGGCCCCGGCCGCGGTGGATCTGCCCGGCATCGCCCTGGCCGCGCTGGTCTCGCTGGGCGTGGGTGCCGTACTCGGGCCGGAAGCGCCCCTGATCGCGCTGGGCGGCGGGCTGGCCGTCTGGGCGGCGGGCCGGGTCAAACGGGACCTCCCTCCGCAGGCGCGAGCCCTGGTCGGGGCCTCCGGCAGCTTCGCCGCGGTGAGCGCCCTGCTGGGATCCCCGCTGCTGGGCGCGTTCCTGCTGATGGAGGTGTCGGGGCTGGCCGGGCCGATGCTGGGCGTGGCGCTGGTCCCCGGTCTGCTCTCGGCGGGCATCGGCGCCCTGATCTTCACGGGGCTGGGGTCCTGGACGGGTCTGGGGACCTACTCCCTGAGCCTGGGTGACGTTCCGGCGGCGGCGGGCCCCGGCGTCGCGGAGTTCGGATGGGCGCTGGTCATCGGTGTCGCGGCGGCCTTCGCCGGTACGGGCATCCGCCGGCTGTCGCTGGCCCTCCAGACACGCGTGGAGCGGCGGACGGTGGTGGCCACGGCGGTGATGGGGCTGGTCATCGGCGGGCTCGCGCTCGCGTATGCGGAGACGTCGGGCAGGGAGGGCTCGGAGGTGCTGTACTCCGGCGAGCACGCACTGGGCCACCTGCTGGCGGAGAGCGCGGAGTACTCGGTCGGGGCGCTGCTGATGCTCATCGTCTGCAAGTCGCTCGCCTACTGCGCCTCGCTGAGCTGCTTCCGCGGAGGGCCCGTCTTCCCCGCGATGTTCGTGGGCGCGGTGGGCGGCCTCGCGCTGTCCCAGCTGCCGGGACTGCATCCGACCGCGGGTTTCGCGATGGGCATCGGGGCCATGTGCGTGGCGATGCTGCGGCTGCCGATGACCTCGGTGCTGCTTGCCACGCTCCTGCTGGGGAAGGAGGGGCTCACCGTGATGCCTCTGGTGATCGTGTCCGTGGTGGTGGCGTACGTGATCACCCTCCGGCTGACGCCCGCGCCGGTGGACAGGGGCGGGCCGGAAGCGGTGTGATCGTCCCCGTGGGTTTCCCCGGCTCCTGATCCCGCGCCGCGCCCGCTCCTGTTCCGTGAAAGGACCCGCCCCATGACCGAGATCGTCCATGTCTCCGCTCCCGAGCTGGTCACCTACGCCGACGAGCTGGCCGGCCTGCTGGTCGAGACCGTCGAGGAGGGGTCCTCGGTGGGCTTCCTGGCGCCGCTGGACCGGGAGGCGGCCGCGGTCTGGTGGCGGGAGCGGGCCGCCGCCGTGGAGGCCGGCACCATCGGCATCTGGATCGCGCGGGACGGCGGCCGGGTCTCGGGGACCATCGCGCTGGTGCGCGCGCCGCTGCCGAACGCCCGGCACCGCGCGGAGGTCGCCAAGCTGATGGTGCGGCCGTCGGCCCGCGGTCAGGGGCTCGGCGGGGCGCTGCTGGCCGCCGTCGAGGCGTACGCGGCGGCGGAGGGCATCACGCTGCTGATCCTGGACACCGAGAGCGGCAGCCTGGCCGAACAGGTCTACCGCAAGGCGGGGTGGACGGAGGTCGGGAGTGTTCCGGGATACGCGGCGGATCCTGCGGGCAGCCTGAAGCCGACCACCTTCTACTACAAGGAACTCGCCGCTCCGTGAGCGGCGGGTGGCACCATGTGCACCACACGCGAAGATCAGGGAGAGCTTCATGACGCTGCACGACATTCCGCTGCGCACCCTCGCGGGCGAGCCGACCACGCTGGGCGCGTACAGCGGCCGGACCGTCCTGGTGGTCAATGTGGCCTCCAAGTGCGGGCTCACTCCGCAGTACGAGGGCCTGGAGCGGTTGCAGCAGACGTACGGGGACCGGGGCCTGACCGTGCTCGGCATCCCCTGCAACCAGTTCGCCGGGCAGGAGCCGGGCAGCGCGGAGGAGATCCGGACGTTCTGCTCGACGACCTACGGGGTCAGCTTCCCGCTGCTGGAGAAGACCGACGTCAACGGCGCCGGACGGCATCCGCTGTACGCGGAGCTGACGAAGCTGGCGGACGCGGACGGGGAGGCCGGGGACGTCCGGTGGAACTTCGAGAAGTTCGTGATCTCGCCGGCCGGTGAGCCGGTGGCCCGGCTCCGGCCGGGCGTGGAGCCGGAGTCCACGGCGGTCGTCGCGGCGATCGAGGCGCACCTGCCGGGGTGATGACGTGGGAAGGGGCGGCCGGGGAGCTGTTCGTCCCCGGCCGCCCCTTCCGTCGTGCCTCGGCCCGCCGTGGGCCGTTCCGCCGCTCCGCTAACGGATCGGCATGCCCGAGAGCGTGCGGGCGATCACCAGGCGCTGGATCTCGCTGGTGCCCTCGAAGATGGTGTAGATGGCCGCGTCGCGGTGCATGCGCTCGACGGGGTATTCACGGGTGAAGCCGTTGCCGCCGAGGATCTGGATGGCCTGCGCGGTGACGTCCCGCGCGGTCTCGCTCGCGTAGAGCTTGGACATGGAGCCCTCGGCCGAGGTGAACGGCTTTCCGGTGGTGGCCATCCAGGAGGCACGCCAGACCAGCAGCCGGGCCGCGTCGATGCGGGTGCGCATGTCGGCGAGCTGGAAGGCGATGCCCTGGTTGTCGATGATCGGGCGGCCGAACTGGCTGCGGGTCTTCGCGTAGTCGAGGGCGACCTCGTAGGCGGCGCGGGCGGTGCCCACGGCCATCGCGCCGACGGCCGGGCGGGAGGCCTCGAAGGTGGCCATCGCCGCGTTCTTGACGCGCTCGCCGCCGGACTTCGCACGCTCGCGGGCCCGCGCGAGGCGTTCGTCGAGCTTCTCCTTGCCGCCGAGGAGGCAGTGGCCGGGGACGCGGACGTCCTCCAGGACCACCTCGGCGGTGTGGGAGGCCCGGATGCCGTGCTTCTTGAACTTCTGCCCCTGGGAGAGGCCGGGGGTGTTCGGCGGCACGATGAAGGAGGCGTGCCCCTTGGAGCCGATGTCGGGGTCGACGACGGCGACGACGACGTGGACGTTGGCTATCCCGCCGTTGGTCGCCCAGGTCTTGGTGCCGTTGAGGACCCACTCGTCCTTGGCCTCGTCGTAGACGGCGCGGGTGCGCATCGAGGCGACGTCCGATCCGGCGTCGGGCTCGGAGGAGCAGAAGGCGGCGACCTTCACGTCGTCGGCGTCGCCGTACATCTGCGGGATCCAGGTGCCGATCTGCTCCTCGGTGCCGTTGGCGAGGACGCCGACGGCCGCCAGGCCCGTACCGACGATCGACAGGGCGATGCCCGCGTCGCCCCAGAACAGCTCCTCCATGGCCATGGGGATGCCGAGACCCGTAGGGTCGAAGAACTGCTGGGCGTAGAAGTCGAGGGAGTAGATGCCGACCTTGGCCGCTTCCTGGATGACGGGCCAGGGCGTTTCCTCACGCTCGTCCCACTCCGCGGCGGCGGGGCGGATGACATCCGCCGCGAAGCCGTGGAGCCACTCCTTGACCTGCTTCTGGTCGTCGTTGAGCTCAAGCGTGAACTCGGCCATGTTTCCCCTCCAGGCACTGCTGCGGAAAGCGAGCGTTACTTGCGGTAACCACAGTCTGTTACCGGCAAGTAGCAACTGTCAACCGCCCCGGAGCCGATCCGACGCCCTCCGCGCGGGGTGTTACGTTGCGCGGGCGTGCAGGAGCGATGCGACGCCATCGCGTGGCCAGGGGTGGGAGAGGGACGACATGGAGACCGCACGAAGCGCCGAGCGACAGCGGACCGCGGCCGAGAGCCGTCGCCGCGAGTTGCTGGAAGCGGCGGACCGGGTGGTGCTCAGGGACGGACCGCAGGCCTCGATGAACGCCATCGCCGCCGAGGCCGGGATCACCAAGCCCATCCTCTACCGCCACTTCGGGGACAAGGGCGGCCTCTACCGCGCGCTGGCCGCCCGCCACACCGACGCGCTGCTCAGCGCCCTGCGGGCCGCCCTGGACGCGCCCGCCGACCGGCGCCGGCGGGTGGAGTCCACGCTCGACACCTACCTCGCCGCGATCGAGGCCCGCCCCCAGGTCTACCGCTTCCTCATGCACCCCTCCGACGGGTCGGCCGACGCCTCCCCCGCCGACACCTCCCCCGCCCCCGCCGAGCAGGGCTTCGACGTGGGCCGGCACTCCGCCCCGCTGCTGCGCCGCCTCGGCGAGGAGCTGGGCCAGGTGATCGCCGAACGGGTCGACCTGGGCCCGGACAGCGAGCAGACGGCCCGCATCTGGGGCCACGGGATCGTCGGCATGATGCACGCGGCGGGCGACTGGTGGCTCGGCGACCGGCCCTGCGCCCGCGAACAGCTGGTCGGAGCCCTGGCGGATCTGTTGTGGGGCAGGCTCGCGGCGGCGGGCGACCTCAAGGACGGCCCGGGGTTCTGACACCCCGGACGCACCGGACGCGCCCGGCCGCGGGGCGGTCGGGCGCGTCCGGCGTCTGCGGCCCTCGCCGACCCCGGCGGGTACGGCTTCTACGTGCTCCTGCGCGCCCAGGGCGCCTTGCGCGCCGCCCGCAGCGCCCTGCTGCGCCGCAGTCCGGTCAGCCGGTCGGTGTAGACGGTGCCCGCGAGATGGTCGCACTCGTGCTGGAGGCACCGGGCGAACCATCCCGTCCCGGCGATCCGGACCGGCTCACCGGTCATCGTCAGCCCCTCGACGACGGCGTGGTCGAAGCGTTCCGTGCCCGCTTCCAGACCCGGAAGTGACAGACAGCCCTCCGGTCCGCGTACGGTGAGTCCGTCCGCCTCGACCAGTTCGGGATTGACCACGTGTCCCAGATGGCGGACATCGTCGTCGTCCGGACAGTCGTAGACGAACACCTTGAGCGGGACGCCGATCTGATTGGCGGCGAGCCCGACACCCTGTGCGGCGTACATCGTGGCGAACATGTCCTCGACCAGCCGCGCCAGCGACGGGCCGAAATCCGTGACGTCCTCACAGGCGCGGTGGAGCAACGGGTCGCCGAGCAGACTCATCTCCCGGACGAGTCCGGAACTGCCGGGGATCGGGCGGTTTCGCATGGCGGCAAGCGTACGTTCCGCCGGCACCGGGGAGTTCCCCCGGTGCCGCGGTGCGGCCCTCGCGCCGGACATCGATAGGCTGGGCGCGGACCGATGCAAGGAGGATCTAGGACGATGGCAGGCAACACGGAGCCGTTGTCGCCGCGGGCCAAACTGGCCGTGACGGCGGGCAAGGCCGCGGCGGCGGTGTCACGCGCCGCGGGGCGGGGCAGCGGATCGGTGATCGGCGGCCGGGTGGCGCTCAAGCTCGACCCCGACCTGCTGGGGCGGCTGGCGCAGCACCTGGACGTGATCCTCGTGTCGGCGACGAACGGCAAGACGACCACCACGCGGCTGATCGCCGAGGCGCTGCGGGCCACCGGGCCCGTCGTGTCCAACGCGCTCGGCGCGAACATGCCCGCGGGCATCACCTCGGCGCTGGCCGGCGGCTCGGACGCGAAGTTCGGCGTGATCGAGGTCGACGAGAAGTACCTGGCGGGGGTCGCCCGCGACACCACCCCCAAGGCGATCGCCCTGCTCAACCTCTCCCGCGACCAGCTGGACCGCGCGGCGGAGACCCGGATGATGGCCGAGCACTGGCGCGAGGGCCTGTCGGGCTCGAAGGCCGTGGTCATCGCCAACGCGGACGACCCGCTGGTCGTCTGGGCGGCCTCCTCCTCGCCCAACGTGGTGTGGGTGGCGGCCGGTCAGGCGTGGAAGGACGACGCCTGGTCCTGCCCGTCCTGCGGCGGTGTGATGCAGCGCCCCGGCGACGACTGGTTCTGCGGGCAGTGCGGCTTCCGCCGCCCCGCCCCGAGCTGGGCGCTGAACGGCGACTACGTCCTGGACCCGCACGGTTCGGCGTGGCCGATCCACCTCCAGCTGCCGGGCCGGGCGAACAAGGCGAACGCCGCGACGTCGGCCGCCGTGGCCGCCGTCTTCGGGGTACCGCCGCAGGTCGCCCTGGAGCGGATGTACCAGGTGCAGGCGGTGGCCGGACGCTACGACGTCGTCACCTTCCAGAACCGTGAGCTGCGCCTGCTGCTGGCGAAGAACCCGGCCGGCTGGCTGGAGACGTTCTCGCTGATCGATCCGCCGCCCACGCCGGTGATCCTCTCGGTCAACGCGCGCGGCGCGGACGGCACGGACACCTCGTGGCTGTGGGACGTGGACTACACCCAGCTGGCGGGCCACCCGATCTTCGTGCTCGGCGACCGGAAGCTGGACCTCGCGGTCCGCCTCGAAGTGGCCGGTCTCGACTTCCGGGTCTGCGAGACGCTCGACGAGGCCGTGCAGTACGCCCCGCCCGGCCGTATCGAGGTCATCGCCAACTACACCGCCTTCCAGGATCTGCGCCGTCGTGTCGGCAACTGACCCCGGCCCCGGCCACCTCCGGAGAGGACGAAGCATGAGCAACAACGGTCTGCGTCTGGTCTGGGTCTACCCCGACCTCCTCAGCACCTACGGCGACCAGGGCAACGCGCTGGTCGTGGAGCGGCGGGCCCGGCAGCGCGGTCTGGACGTGCAGCGCGTGGACGTGCGCAGCGACCAGCCGGTGCCGACGTCCGGCGACATCTATCTGATCGGCGGCGGCGAGGACCGGCCGCAGCGCCTCGCGGCCGAGCGGCTGCGCCGGGACGGCGGGCTCAGCCGGGCCGCCTCCAACGGCGCGATCATCTTCTCGGTCTGCGCGGGCTACCAGATCCTCGGCCACGAGTTCATCAACGACCTCGGTGAGCGTGAGCAGGGCCTCGGTCTGCTCGACGTGGTCTCCACCCGCGGCGAGGGCGCGCGGTGCGTCGGCGACGTCCTGGCGGACATCGACCCGCAGCTCGGACTGGAGCCGCTGACCGGTTTCGAGAACCACCAGGGCGTCACCCACCTGGGACCGACGGCGCGCCCGTTCGCGCGGGTGCGGTTCGGCCGGGGCAACGGCACCGGGGACGGCACGGAGGGGGCGTACAACGACACGGTCTTCGGGACGTACATGCACGGCCCGGTACTGGCGCGCAACCCGCAGATCGCCGACCTGCTGCTGAAGCTGGCCCTCGACGTGAACGCGCTGCCGCCCACCGACGACCGCTGGTACGAGGCGCTGCGCGCCGAGCGGATCGCGGCGGCCACACAGCCCGCCTGATGAGGCGTTTTCCGCTCTCCTGAGCGGTGTCCGCCTGAGACGTTCCGCGCTCGGTCGAGCGGAGTCCAGCAGGCGGACGGCCGGTTCGGTCCCGCCACCCTGCGCCGGTAGGGTGGCGGGGATCCAGCCGGACGACGTGGTCCGGTCGTCGACTAAACGTTGCAAAGGTTCTCGGGCCATGCGCATTGGTGTACTCACCTCCGGCGGCGACTGCCCCGGCCTCAACGCCGTCATCCGTTCCGTCGTCCATCGCGCGGTGGTGGACCACGGCGACGAGGTCATCGGATTCCACGACGGCTGGAAGGGCCTGCTGGAGTGCGACTACCGCAAGCTCGACCTCGACGCGGTGGGCGGCATCCTGGCCCGTGGCGGTACGATCCTCGGCTCCTCCCGGGTCCAGCCGGCGCATCTGCGTGACGGGGTCGAGCGCGCCCGCGGCCATGTCGCGGACCTCGGTCTCGACGCCATCATCCCGATCGGCGGCGAGGGCACCCTCAAGGCCGCCCACCTCCTCTCCGAGGCGGGGCTCCCGATCGTCGGTGTCCCCAAGACCATCGACAACGACATCGCCTCCACCGACGTCACCTTCGGCTTCGACACCGCCGTGGGCGTCGCCACCGAGGCGCTGGACCGGCTGAAGACCACCGCCGAGTCGCACCAGCGGGTGCTGATCGTCGAGGTCATGGGCCGTCACACCGGCTGGATCGCGCTGCACTCCGGGATGGCCGCCGGAGCCCACGCCATCGTGGTGCCCGAGCGCCCCTTCGACATCGACGAGCTGACCGAGCTGGTCGGCAAGCGTTTCTCGGCGGGCAAGAAGTTCGCCATCGTGGTGGTCGCCGAGGGCGCCAAGCCCCGCGAGGGCTCCATGCAGTTCGAGCAGGGCGTCAAGGACATCTACGGCCACGAGCGGTTCGCCGGGGTGGCGACCCAGCTCTCCGGCGAACTGGAGCAGCGGCTCGGCAAGGAGGCCCGCCCGGTCATACTCGGCCACGTCCAGCGCGGTGGCACGCCGACCGCGTACGACCGGGTCCTGGCGACCCGGTTCGGCTGGCACGCGGTGGAGGCGGCGCACCGGAGCGAGTTCGGGATGCTGACCGCGCTGCGCGGCACCGACATCGTGATGGTGCCGCTGGCGGAGGCGGTCGAGACGCTGAAGACGGTCCCGGCCGACCGGTACGCCGAGGCGGAGTGCGTGCTCTAGGGACACGTCGTTCCAGAACTGCCCCCGGCCGCGACCGCTGCCGGGGGCAGTTCTACTCTGGACCGGACAACCGGCACGAAACGGGGACACGTCCCCAGCGGGAGCGAACTGATGGATCACAGCGGGCACGGCATGAACATGGATCTGCCGCCGTTCACGCTGGGACGGGGGCTGGAGCTCTCCGTCGACCCGTTCTTCCTGACCGGCTGCCTCCTGGCGCTCGCCCTGTACGGGTACGGCGTGGTGCGGCTGCGCCGGCGCGGGGACGGCTGGCCGGTGAACCGGATCGTGTTCTTCACCGTGGGCGTGCTGAGCATCGCGCTGGTGATGTGCACCAAGCTCAACGACTACGGCATGGTCATGTTCAGCGTGCACATGGTGCAGCACATGGTGATCAGCATGCTGTCGCCGATCCTGCTGCTGCTGGGCGCGCCGGTGACGCTGGCGCTGCGCGCGCTGCCGCCGGCCGGCCGGGGGCGGACCGGGCCGCGCGAGTTGCTGCTGAAGCTGCTGCACAGCCGGTACATGAAGATCATCACGCACCCGGTGTTCACGATCCCGCTGTTCATCGCGAGCCTGTACGCGCTGTACTTCACCCCGATCTTCGACTTCCTGATGGGCTCCAAGCCCGGCCACATCGGGATGATGGTGCACTTCCTGGCGGTCGGCCTGGTCTTCTTCTGGCCGATCATGGGGGTGGACCCGGGTCCGCACCGGCCCGGCTACCTGATGCGGATGCTGGAGCTGTTCGCCGGGATGCCGTTCCACGCCTTCTTCGGGATCGCGCTGATGATGGCGTCGACGCCGATGGTGAAGACGTACCGGAACCCGCCCGCCTCGCTGGGCATCGACGCCCTGAGCGACCAGAACTGGGCGGGGGGCATCGCGTGGGCGTTCAGCGAGATCCCCTCCGTGCTGGTGCTCATCGCGCTGGTCTACCAGTGGTACAACTCCGAGCAGCGCGTCGCCCGGCGCACGGACCGGGCCGCCGACCGCGACGGCGACAAGGAGCTGGAGGCGTACAACGCCTATCTCGCCTCTTTGCAGGCACGCGGGCAGTAGCGCGGCGGGCGCGTACGGGGCGACCATGGGGGGAACGGCCGCGCGGCCGACGAGGAGCGTGCGCGCATGTCCGGATCGACGAAGACCATGGGATACCTGACCGTCGGGGCGCTGGTCGCGGTGACCGCGTACACGGTGGCGCTGGGAAGCAGCGGCTGGCTGTGGTTCGGCTGGGTGGTGCTGGGCCTGTGCACCCTCGGCATGCTGGCCACCCGCGACACCTGAGCGCCGCGGCGGGTGACCACGCCTGACGGGCTCCGGGGCGGGTACGAGGCGGAGAACCGGTTCACTGCGGTCACACGGCGGTACCGGGGGCCTACGCTGTTGATCCCCCGGTACCACCGTGTCGGGGTGACCGCGCGGTCCCGAGTCGGCCCGGCAGAGCGAGGTGCGCCCTCAAGGTGTTCTACTACGTCCTGAAATACATCGTGCTGGGCCCCGTACTGCGGCTGCTGTTCCGCCCCCGTATCGAGGGCCTGGAGAACATTCCGGAGGACGGCGCGGCGATCGTCGCGGGCAACCACCTCTCGTTCTCCGACCATTTCCTGATGCCGGCGATCCTGAAGCGCCGTATCACCTTCCTGGCGAAGGCCGAGTACTTCACGGGCCCCGGCCTCAAGGGCCGGCTGACCGCCTACTTCTTTCGCAGCGCGGGCCAGATCCCGGTGGACCGGTCCGGGAAGGACGCGGGACAGGCGGCCATCCGCGAGGGGCTCGGTGTGCTGGGCAAGGGCGAGCTGCTGGGGATCTACCCGGAGGGCACCCGCTCGCACGACGGCCGGCTCTACAAGGGCAAGGTCGGGGTCGCGGTCATGGCGATCACCGCGGGCGTGCCGGTGATCCCCTGCGCCATGGTCGGAACCTTCGAGATCCAGCCGCCCGGCCAGGTCGTGCCGAAGATCAAGCGGGTAGCGATCCGGTTCGGCGAACCGCTGGACTTCTCCCGCTACGCGGGCATGGAGAACCGGAAGGCGGCGATCCGGGCCGTCACGGACGAGATCATGTACGCGATCCTCGAACTCTCCGGTCAGGAGTACGTGGACGAGTACGCGGCCAAGGTGAAGGCGGCCGAGCAGGAGAGCGCGCCGCCGAGGAAGTTCCCGAAGCTGCGACGCTGAGCGCGAATTCGCCCCTGGCGGAGCGGCCTCGTCCCGGCGGGCGCACTCCCCTAACGTCCCTCCCATGAGCAAGGGACACGCATGGGTACTGGGAGCGACAGGGCAGATCGGGCGGGCCGCGGTGCGGGCGCTGGCCGAGGACGGCTGGGAGGTCACCGCGGCCTCGCGGGGCGGTGGCCGGGACGCGGGATGGGACTTCGGAGTGCGCGCGGTGGCGCTCGACCGGGACGAGGAGGGGGCGCTGGGGAAGGCGCTGGGCGACGGCTGTGACGTGCTGGTCGACATGGTGGCGTTCGGCGGGGCGCACGCCCGGCAGCTGACGGGGCTGTCCGGCCGGATCGGGTCCGCCGTCGTGATCTCCAGCGGTGCGGTGTACGAGGACGACCGGGGCCGCAGCTTCGACACCCAGGCGGCGAGCGACGGCTTCCCCCGCTATCCGGTGCCGCTGCCGGAGACCCAGCGCACGGTGGCGCCGGGGGACGCCACGTACGGGACGCGGAAGGTCCTGCTGGAGCGGGATCTGCTGGCGGCGGGTGGGGACCTGCCGGTGACGCTGCTGCGCGCGGGCGCGGTCCACGGTCCGCATTGCCGCACACCGCGTGAGCTGTACGTGGTGAAGCGGCTGCTCGACGGGCGGCGGCGCCGGGTGTTCGCGTACCGCGGGGAGAGCCGTTTCCATCCGGTCCATGTGTCCAACGCGGCGGAGCTGATCCGGCTGGCCGCCGGGAGGCCGGGATCCCGTGTGCTGAACGCGGCGGATCCCGAGGCCCCCACGGTCGCGGAGATCGCGTCGGCGATCGATGACGTGCTGGGGCGGGAGACGGAGACGGTGCTGATCGACGGCGCTTCCCCACAGGGGCAGGTCGGGGTGACGCCGTGGAGCGGCGCCCACCCCGTGGTGTACGACATGACGGCGGCGGAGGAACAGCTCGGGTACCGCCCGGTGACCGGGTACGCGGAGTCGCTGCCGGAAACGGTCGCGTGGCTTTCCGGACAGCTGGCGGAGCGCGACTGGCGGGAGGCGTTCCCGAAGATGCTCGCCAACTACGGCGCATGGCTCTTCGACTACGCGGCGGAGGACGCCTGGCTGGAGGCGTACGACCGGGGCCGCCGTTGAGCAGCCCCGGCCGGACGCCTCCGCGGCCGGGCTACGGCTTCGGCGTGGCGTGCGGAGCGCACGTCACATCGCGCCGGTCGGTCTTCCCGGTGAGCAGGTAGGCGTCCACCCGCTCGTTGACGCAGGGGTTGACCAGCCCGGTGACGCCGTGGGACCCGGCGTTCCTCTCGGTGATGAGCCGGGACCCCTTGAACCGCTTGTGCAGTTCGACCGCGCCCGCGTACGGGGTGGCGGCGTCGCGGGTGGACTGCACGATGAGGACCGGCGGCAGGCCCTTGCCGGTCTTCACGTCCAGCGGGGTGTGCTGCTTGGCCGGCCAGGTGGCGCAGGGCAGGTTCATCCAGGCGTTCGCCCACGTCATGAACGGGTACTTCGCGTGCAGCCGGGTGTTGTCCCGGTCCCAGGTGCGCCAGTCGGTGGGCCACGGGGCGTCGGCGCATTCCACGGCGCTGTAGACCGCGTTGCCGTTCTCGGAGGCGGCGTTGCCCGCGAGGTCGCTCATGTCGGGGGCGGCGGCGTCGATCAACGCCCGGGTGTCACCGGCCCGGTAGGCGCTCCAGGTCTTGGCCGTGGGGGCCCAGGCGGAGTCGTAGTACGGCGCGCCCTGGAAGAAGCCGATGAGTTCGGCGGGTCCGACCACGCCTCCGATGGGCTTCTTCTTTGCGGCGGCCCGCAGCTCCAGCCATGCCTCCTCGACCTTCTGCGGGGTGTCGCCGATGCCGTAGACGGAGTCGTGTTCGGCGACCCACGCCTTCCAGTCGTCCCAGCGCGTCTGGAAGGCGATGTCCTGGTTCAGGTTCGCCCGGTACCAGATGTTCTTGCGCGAGGGGTCGACCACGCTGTCGACGACCATGCGCCGCACGTGGTCCGGGAAGAGCGTGCCGTAGACGGCGCCCAGGTAGGTGCCGTAGGAGACGCCGAGGAAGTTGAGCTTCTTCTCCCCGAGAGCGGCCCGGATGACGTCCAGGTCGCGTGCCGTGTTCGGCGTGGTCATGTGCGGCAGCATCGCACCGCTGCGCTCGCCGCACCCCTCGGCGTACTCGCGGGCCAGCTTGCGCTGGGCGCGCTTGTCGGCCTCGGTGTCGGGTACGGGGTCGGCCTTGGGGGCCTTGACGAACTCCTGCGGGTCCACACAGGAGATCGGGGCCGAGCGGCCGACACCGCGCGGGTCGAAGCCGACGAAGTCGTAGGCCTTCGCGGTCTTCGTCCAGAGCGGGTTCTTGTTGGTGATCCGGGTGGGAAAGCGCATGCCCGAGCCGCCGGGGCCGCCGGGGTTGTAGAGCAGGGCGCCCTGGCGCTCGCTCGGCGTGCCGGTGCTGACGTGCCGGTCGACGGCGAGTTTGATCTTCTTGCCGTGCGGCTCGGCGTAGTCGAGCGGCACGGTCACCCAGCCGCACTGGATGGGAGCGGGCAGACCCCAGTCCGCGGGGCAGTGCTTCCAGTCGATCCCGGCCTGCGCCGCCCGGTGTGCCGCGACGGCGACTCCGCGCGCCTCCGCGTCGCCCCGTCCGTGATGGCGGCCGTCCGCGCTCGCGGCGGGTGCGGCCATCGCCCCCGCTATGAGCGTGCCCGCGACGAGAGCCCCGGCCGAGCCGAGCACCGTGGTACGTCTCACGTGGAACCTCCCCCTTCATCCGATCCGCCGCCGAAGGCGGCGTGGTCATCGGTACGTGCGGGGGATCCTTCCGTCTGCGGGGCGTCCGGGGCCAGGGCGTACACCTGTTTCTTTACCGAACCCATAACCGGTGAAGGAGGTTCGCTGAGCGGACTCCGTCGGCCGAGCCTCCCTCAGCCCGCGTCGTGGTCCGCCTTCAGCCCGTCCAGCAGTTCGCCCATCGCATCGTCCAGGGTCCTTCGCAGCAGGCGGGCGTCGGTGGCCACGGCGGTCACCAGGACGGCGGGGCCGACGAGCGGGGTGAGGACGGCGGTGGGGCCGAGCAGACGGGACGGGGGCGGGGCATCCACGAACGCCGGGTCGGCCAGCAGGAGTTGGCCGACCGCGCGGTGGCCGGCCAGGACGGCCGCGCCGTTCCAGCCGCCCGGAGCGCCGGGGCCGTAGGCGAGTTGCTGGTCGAGGAGCGGGCGGCCCGCGCGGTGGACGGTGAGGCGGGTGGTGAGGGCGCCGGTGGGTTCGCCGTGGCGGCCGAGGATCTGTTCCTCGCGCAGCAGCAGGCGTGCGGTGGGGGCGAGTTCGACACGGGTGGCCTGGCGCAGGTCGCTGCCTCGGGCGGAGACGAGCTGTTCGGGGAGCCAGTGCAGGGTCGCCCCCTCCCCCACGGTCAGGTTCACCGTGTACGTGGACGGGTCGGCGTCCGGCCGTGGACCCGGGAGGGCGACGGTGGCCGCCGCCGCGTCGACGGTGAGGCGGGCGCCGTCCGCGATCTCGGCCTCGACGGCGAGGCGGTCGCCGTTCAGCGGGGCGCTCATCGCGCCGACCACGGTGACCCTGGCGTACGAGGAGTGCGGGGAACGGGTGCGGCGCAGGGCGAGCGGGCCGTCGCTCTCCAGGACGGGCAGGGCGGTGCCGCCCCGCCCGTCCGGCTCGGCGCGGAGCCGGGCCCGCGCGTGGACGCTCACGCGGTCCAGGCGGTGAGCCGGTCGCGCACCCAGGCGGCGACCGGTCCGACGCCCTCGGCGGAGGTCAGCGAGGTGAAGGCGACGGGGAGTTCGCCGCGCTGCTTCTTGGCGTCGAGGGCCATGCGCTCCAGGTCGGAGCCGACGTGGGGGGCGAGGTCGGTCTTGTTGACGACGAGGAGGTCGGCGGTGGTGACGCCGGGGCCGCCCTTGCGGGGGATGTCGTCGCCGCCGGCGACGTCGATGATGAAGATCTGGGCGTCGACCAGTCCTTTGGAGAAGGTGGCGGTGAGGTTGTCGCCGCCGGACTCGACGAGGATCAGGTCGAGGGGGCCGACGGCCTCCTCCAGGTCCTCGACCGCTTCGAGGTTGGCGGAGATGTCGTCGCGGATCGCGGTGTGCGGGCAGGCTCCGGTCTCGACGGCCTGGATCCGCTCGGGCGGCAGGACGGCGTTGTTCAGGAGAAAGTCGGCGTCCTCGCGGGTGTAGATGTCGTTGGTGACCACGGCGATGGAGAGCCGGTCGCGCAGTACCCGGCAGAGGGCGGCGACGGTGGCCGTCTTGCCGGAGCCGACCGGACCGCCGAGGCCGATGCGCAGGGCGCGCCGGGTGCCGTCGGGACGGGTGGCGTCGGCGCCGACGGCGGCGGGGCCGTCGTGGATGTGGCCGAGGTGCATGAGGGCTCCCTGGGGTGGTCGAGCGGGTGGTTACGAGGCGAAGAGGCGGACCGGCCAGGCGGCGTGCGCCTCGGCGGTGATGTCGAGGAGCGGGGCCGAGGCGGCGGGCAGGGCATCGATGCCTTGCCGGGCTGCCTCGGCGGCCTGTTCCGCGACCCGGTCCAGCTCGGGGGCGAGCCGGGCCAGGACGGCGGTGGCGTGGAAGGGGTCGAGGGACAGGAGCCGGACGACGGCGGTGGCGGGACCGCTCACGGTCTCGTACGCGGCACAGTGGGCGGCGTCCTCGGGGTCCAGACCCGCCGACCGCGCGGTGAGCCCGAGGACGACGGGCTGGTGGGCGCCGCGCGGGCGGGCCGCGGCGAGCGCGTCGAGGTCGGGGCTCGGCCAGGTGGCGCGGGCCGCCCGCATCATCTGGCGGCCCAGCTTGCGGGCGGTGGCCCGCAGGGCGGGTGAGGGCGTTCGGGCATCGGCGGCCTCGTCGAGGGCGAGCGGGTCGAGGCCGTGGGCCGCCGCGGCGGCGAGCGCGGCGGCGGTGAGGCCCGCGGTGTGCAGCCGTCCCCGGCAGAAGTCGGCGAGGGAGGCGGTGTCGTGGACGCGGCCCTCGGCGACGGCCGGTTCGGCGCCACCGGAGTGGGCGTGGCCCCCGGCGGGGAACCGGCCGTCCGTGAGGACGAGCAGTGCGGCACGGGACATGGGTCGGTCCGCTCAGAAGAGGAAGTAGCGCTGGGCCATGGGCAGTTCCGCCGCCGGTGCGGGCTCGACCGGATCACCGTCGATGGTGACGGCGAAGCTGTCGGGGTCGACCTGGACGCGGGGCAGGGCGTCGTTCTCGCGCATGTCCGCCTTGGTGACGCCGCGGGTGCTGGTGATCGGCGCGAACCGCTTGTGCAGGGCGAGCCGTTCGGGCAGTCCGTCCTCGATCGCCGCCGTGGGGACGAAGGTGACGGAGCTGTGCGCGGCGGCGCGGCCCAGCGCGCCGAACATCGGCCGGGGCAGCACGGGCTGGGGCGTCGGGATGGAGGCGTTGGCGTCGCCCATCTGGGCGTACGCGATCTGGCCGCCCTTGATGACGGTCTGCGGCTTCACCCCGAAGAACGCGGGGTCCCAGAGGACGAGGTCGGCGAGCTTGCCCGTCTCCACGGAACCGATCTCGTCGCCCATGCCCTGGGCGACCGCCGGATTGATGGTGTATTTGGCGACATAGCGACGGACCCGGTGGTTGTCGGCCACGCCGTCTCCGGGGAGCGCTCCGCGCCGCTTCTTCATCACGTGGGCGGTCTGCCAGGTCCGCAGGATCACTTCCCCGATGCGCCCCATGGCCTGGGAGTCGGAGGAGATGATCGAGATGGCTCCGAGGTCGTGCAGGATGTCCTCGGCCGCGATGGTGGAAGGCCGGATCCGGGATTCGGCGAACGCCAGGTCCTCGGGGACGGCGGGGTTGAGGTGGTGGCAGACCATCAGCATGTCGAGGTGTTCCTCGACGGTGTTGACGGTGTGCGGCCGGGTGGGGTTGGTCGAGCTGGGCAGGACGTACGGCTCGGAGACCACGCTGATGATGTCGGGCGCGTGCCCGCCGCCCGCGCCCTCGGTGTGGTAGGCGTGGATCGTGCGGCCCGCGATGGCGGCGAGGGTGTCGGCGACGAACCCGGCCTCGTTGAGGGTGTCCGTGTGGATGGCGAGCTGCGCGCCGGTCCGCTCGCAGACGGTGAGGCAGGCGTCGATGACGGCGGGCGTGGCGCCCCAGTCCTCGTGGATCTTGAATCCCAGGGCACCGCCGCGCAGTTGGGAGTGCAGGGCGTCGTGGGACATCGTGTTGCCCTTGCCGAGCAGCCCGATGTTGACGGGGAGGGTGTCCAGCGCCTCGAACATCCGGGCCAGATGCCAGGGGCCGGGCGTGACGGTGGTGGCCTTGCTGCCCTCGGCCGGCCCGGTGCCGCCGCCGACGAGGGTGGTGATGCCGCTGGAGAGCGCCTGGTCGACGAGGGTGGGCGAGATGAAGTGGACGTGGGCGTCGACCGCTCCGGCCGTGAGCAGCTTCCCGTTGCCGGCGATGATCTCGGTCTCGGGCCCGATCACCAGGTCGGGGTGGACCCCGTCCATGGTGTCCGGGTTGCCGGCCTTGCCGATGCCGGTGATCCGGCCGTCCCGGATGCCGATGTCGGCCTTGACGATGCCCCAGTGGTCGATGACGACGGCTCCGGTGACGACCGTGTCGGGCGCGCCCTCGGCGCGGGTGGTACGGGCCTGGCCCATCGACTCGCGGATCACCTTGCCGCCGCCGAACACCACCTCGTCGCCCGCGTTTCCGGGACCGCCCGAGCGGTCCTCCTCGATCTCGACGAAGAGATCGGTGTCGGCGAGCCGGACACGGTCGCCGGTGGTGGGCCCGAAACAGGTCGGCGTACACGGCTCTGTCGAGGTCAGGCATCGAGGGCACCTCCGGTTTCGCCGCGCAGGCCGGGGACGACGCGGCGGCCGGCGAGGGGCACGAGTTCGACGTCGGCGGGGATGCCGGGTTCGAAGCGGACCGCCGTGCCGGCGGCGATGTTCAGCCGCAGACCGCGGGCGGCGGCGCGGTCGAAGCGCAGGCCGGGGTTGGCCTCGGCGAAGTGGTAGTGGGAACCGACCTGGACCGGGCGGTCGGCGGTGTTGAGGACGGTGAGGCGGGTGACCGCCCGCCCCTCGTTGAGGGGGATGCCCCCGTCCCCGTACAGGATCTCTCCGGGAATCATCGGCGCCGCCCCGTCAGACGATCGGGTCGTGGACGGTGACGAGCTTGGTGCCGTCCGGGAAGGTGGCCTCCACCTGGACGTCGTGGAGCATCTCGGGGATGCCCTCCATGACGTCGTCACGGGTGAGCAAGGTCCGCCCGGACGCCATGAGTTCGGCCACCGTACGGCCGTCCCGTGCGCCTTCCAGCAGATGGGCGGTGATGAGCGCGACGGCCTCGGGGTGGTTGAGCCGCAGCCCGCGTGCGCGGCGCTTCTCGGCCACGTCGGCGGCCACATGGATGAGCAGGCGTTCCTGCTCGTGCGGGGTCAGTTGCACGCTTCCACCTCATCGTCTTCCGTCCGGCACCGGCTCCGGACGCAGCGGGACCCTATCCGTGTTCAACAATTCGTTGAAGACGAAAGGGCCACTCGCGTCCAGGCATTGCACGTTAGGGCGGAAGTTTTTCCGGCGCGTTAACCGGTCTTTTGCGTCTTCATGGCCATCAGCCCGCGCAACCCGCCTTCCAGCACGTCCGGCCGGACGTCCCCGAAGAGCGCCTCCTGCACGATGAACCCCTGCGCGGTCGCGATCATCGTGCGCGCCACATGGTCGCTCGGCACGTCGCTCGCCAGGATTCCGGCGGACCGGTAGGCGTCGACCAGATGTGCCCAGACCCCGCGCATGGCGGCGTACCCGTCGTCCAGCAGCGCGGCGAGCCGCCGGTCGCGCAGTGTCTCGGACCAGAGCTGCACGACGAGCGCGGCGAAGGTGCGGCGCTCCAGTCCGTGCACCTGCCCCGCGAGGACCCCGCCGAGGACTCGCGCGAGCAGCGCGTCCGGGGTGGGCGGCGGCGTCATACGGGCGGCCTCCTCGAAGGCGCCCCGGATGACGCCGAAGGTCTCCTCGGTGATGGCGGCGATGATGTCGTCCTTGCCGGGGAAGTAGCGGTAGACCGCTCCGGCGGACAGCCCCACCTCTTTCAGTACGTCCTGCATGGACGTGCCGTGGAAGCCGTTGCGGGCGAAACAGCGCGCCGCGCCGTCGAGGATCTGACGGCGGCGGGCGTCGAGGTGTTCCTGGGATACGCGAGCCATGGGCTCAACCTAAAACGAACGTTCCTTCTTGACAATCGAACGGAGGATGCCGACAGTGGGGGCGAAGCGTAAAACGAACGATCCTTCTTTTTGAGTCCCTTCCTCCGCGCCCCCCGCGGACTTCTCCCAGCCCCCGCTGCCCGATGAATCGAGGCCCTTCCATGTCCACCGCACCCAACCGCCGCGCGGTGGCGGCCATCCTGCTGGTCCCCCTGGTGGCGGCCTTCGCCCTCTGGGCGTTCGCCTGGCCCGCCTCCCGGATCGCGCCACGCGACCTCCCGGTCGGGGTGGCGGGCGCGGCCCCGGCCGCCGAGCGGCTGGAGCAGCGCTTCGAGCAGCGGGACGGGGCCTTCGAGGTGCACCGCTTCGCCGACGAGGCCGCCGCCCGCGCCGCCATCGAGGAACGGGTCGTATACGGGGCCGTCGTCGCCGACCCGCGGGGGCCGCTGCTGCTCACGGCGTCCGCCGCGAGCCCGGTCGTCTCCCAGCTGCTGCGCGAGGCCGTGACCGCGTCCGTTCCCGAGGACACCCCGGTCCGGGTCACCGATGTGGTGGCCGCACCCTCGGGCGACCCGCGCGGCAGCGTGCTCGGCGCGAGCATGCTGCCGCTGGCCCTGGCGGGGATGGCGGCCGGAGCCATGGTCACCCTGATGGGGCTGCGCGGGGTACGGGCCGCGGTGACCCTGGCCGCGTCGGCCGCACTGGTGGGCCTCGCCGCGACGGCCGTGGCACACAGCTGGCTCGGGGCGCTCACGGGCGACCGGTGGGCGGAGGCGGGCGCGCTCGCCCTGACCGTGCTGGCCATCGGTTCGGCGGTGGCGGGGCTCGCAGCCCTGCTCGGGCCGCGCGGCATCGGCGTCGGCGCGCTGCTGATGGTCCTGCTGGGGAACTCCTTCTCCGGGGTCACCAGCGCTCCCGAGCTGCTGCCGGAACCCGTCGGGGCGATCGGCCAGTGGCTCCCGCCCGGCGCGGGCGGTTCGCTGCTGCGCTCGGTCGCCTTCTTCGACGGCGGCGCGGCGGGCGGCGCCGTGCTGACGCTCTCGCTCTGGTCGGCGCTCGGACTGGCGGTCGTGCTGCTCGCCCGGCGGACGCCCGCCACCGCCGAGCCGGTCGAGCCCCGTCCCGCCGACCCCGCACGGGAGCCGGCCCCGACCGGCTGAGCCCCGACGGCGGCCCGGCGGAGCCGGGCGCCCCTCCTCCGGGAGGGGCGCCCGGCTCCGTGCTGTCGCGGGGCTGTCGGGGCCGGGTCGTCAGGCGTCCTGGTCGCCGCCCCGCGGGTGGTGCTCGGCGGCGATGCCGAAACTGCGCCGTTCGCCCTGAGCGGAGCGCGCGGAGCCGATCGAGGAGACCGAACTGATCACCTGCTCCTCGCCCCTTGCTTCATCCGCCTCAAGCCGTTGCAGGTCAGCGGCGGACACCAACGCGACGAGCGGCTTGCCGTGCCGCGTCACGACGACGCGTTCACCGCCGTAGACGACGCGGTTGATCAGTTCGGCGAGCTCCGCCCGTGCTTGCGTCACCGGAATCTCGTAGGCCATGGTCCCCATCATAACCTTCTGTACGTCCTGTACATTTTTTACAGACAGGCAGACGACCGCTCCGCCCCGTGGCCGTCATGCCCCGTGCGCACCGGGAGAAAGGCACCGCCATGATCCGTCCCACAGTCCGCCACGCCCCCTCCGCCCGCTACGTGCTGCCGGAGTTCACCGAGCGCACCGCGACGGGGACCCGCACGCTCGATCCGTACTCCAAGCTGCTGTCCGAGCGGATCGTCTTCCTCGGCAGCCCGATCGACGACACCGCCGCGAGCGACCTCATCGCCCAGCTGATGTATCTGGAACACGCCGATCCGGACCGGGCCGTGTCGCTCTACATCAATTCCCCCGGTGGCACGTTCCAGGCGATGGCCGCGGTCTACGACACGATGCGGTTCCTGACCTGTGAGGTGGAGACCTTCTGCCTGGGGCAGGCGGGCTCCTACGCCGCCGCCCTGCTGGCGGCCGGAGCGCCGGGCCGCCGACATGCGCTGCCCGGCGCGCGGGTAGTCATCCAGCAGCCCGCCATGGAGGAGCCGATGCGGGGCCAGCCGTCCGACCTGGAGATCCACGCACGCGAACTGGTGCGCACCCGCGAGATGTTCGCCGCCATGCTGGTCCGGCACACGGGCCGGACCGCTGAGCAGATCACCGCCGACATCGAGCGCGACACCATCCTCGACGCGAAGGCAGCCCTCGCCTACGGGCTGGTCGATCACGTCGTGGAGAACCGCTGACGCCCCCGCCCGCCCCACGCCGCGAGGTGAACCGCCGATGGAGCCACCCGAGTTCCCGCCCCTGCCCGCCCTGACCCGCGCCGAGGGCGAGTTCGTCGACTGCTATCTGGCCGTGCTGGACCAGCTGGGCCGGATCAATCCGGCCCGCGGCGGCGACACCTACAGCGCTCTGCGCGCCGCCCAGGCCCTGGCCTCCGGCGCGGCCGCGCTGCGCGACGCCCTGGCGCTGATGCACGAGCGCGGCGAGTCGCGCCTCCACGCGGCCACCCTGGCCCGGACCCTGCGGGTCCTGGACGGGGAGCGCCGGGCGGGCCGGGTGGCGATGCCGCCGGCCGCGAACTGACCGGAGCCGCGCGCCGGGTGCGCGGTACGGCAGCGAGCGGGACGCGGTACGGAAGGAGGCCGGGAGCGCCTTACGGGAGCGGAGCGGTCATCGTGCCGCACGACACGCCCGATCCGGTGACCGATTTTCCTCGCTCGTACGGCGTAGGCGTTCACTCCTGCGAGCGATGGCTCAACTTGCGTTCCGGGCCCGGCTCGTACTCGAAATATGCCCTTTCATCGCTGGTGCGGGGGTGTGCGCCGGGCTCGTCGGCGAGTGCGAAAGTGGCCTGTCCACTCGAATGGATCAGGCGTGAGGAGATTCACAAACCACCGTTTCAGCTCGGAAATCCGGCACGGAGTGCGTCAAGATCCCTGGGACGACAAGCCCCCGCCACCGCGGCGGGGCGGTCCGGGCGGACGCCGAGTCCTGCCGCCGCCCGGATGACTGGTCGACAGGAAGTGGATCGGCAGGAGTGGAGGACCCGAGCACAACGGGCCGACCGGGAGACCGGGAAGCCCTCGGGGTGAAGCCGCGACGCGGCCGGGCAACTTCGCCAGCCCGAACCCGACAGGTCATCCTTCACAGGCGGCTGACGAAGGGTTGCGCATGTCTGCGCAGGTTCATGTCCCGTCTCTGTTCGCCCGGGTCGGTACGGCCTCGGTGCTCACCCTGGCCGTGACGTCCACGATGCTGGCGCCCGGTCTGGTGAGCGACGCCGAAGCGGCCACCCACTCGACGAAGGCCCTGAAGGTCGCCGCGTCGAAGAAGGGGTCCCCCTACAAGTACGGCGCGGCCGGTCCCCACCGCTTCGACTGCTCGGGGCTGACGGTCTACTCGTTCAAGAAGGCGGGGAAGAAGCTTCCCCGCACGGCACAGCAGCAGTACAACAAGACCCGCCATATCGGGAAGTCGCAGCGCAAACGCGGCGACCTCGTCTTCTTCCATTCGGGGCGCAGCGTCTACCACGTGGGCATCTACGCCGGGAACGGCAAGATCTGGCACTCCCCCAAATCGGGAGACGTGGTGCGACTGGCGAAAATCTGGTCCAAGAGCGTCTGGTACGGACGGGTCCGCTGACCCACCTGCCGGACGCTCTTCCCTTGCGGGGCGTCCGACGCTCCCTCCGTGCGGGCCGTCCCGACGCTCCGGCCGGGCGGGACTCACGGGCGGCCCGCGGATCGCCGCGGGCCGCCCGGACCGCCGCCCACGGCTGCCGCCTCCGCTCAGCGCAGCAGCGGCCCGGTGACCAGGACCAGTCCCAGTCCGGTGAGCGCCACGCCGCTGCCACCCTCGATGGCGCGGGCGGTACGCGGGCGGCGCAGCCACCGGCCCAGCCGGTCCACGAGCAGGGCGACGGCCGGGAACCAGATCAGCGCCAGCACCACCACGACCGCCGCCAGCAGCAGCGTCCGGGGCAGCGGCGGCTGCCCATGGGGCACGAATTGCGGCAGCAGGCTGAGGAAGAGGACCGGCGCCTTCGGGTTGAGCGCGTTGGTCAGGAAGCCCTGGCGCAGCGCGCGTCCGACATTCCGAGGGGCGGGCCGCGCCGGTCCGTCCTCCGGCGTGTCCCTCCGGTCATGTCCGGCTCGGCGGCGCATCGCGTACAGCGAGCTGATCCCGAGGTGGAGCACGTACGCTCCGCCGAGCAACTGGACGGTGCGGAAGAGCACCGGCACGGTCACCAGCACGGCGGCGAGACCCGCGACCGCGAGCGCGGTGTGCACCAGCAGCCCGCCGACGACACCCAGCGCGGTGGCGAGACCGGCGGTGCGCGAGGCCAGGGCGTTGCGTACGACGACGGTGAAGTCGGCGCCGGGCAGCGCGACCATTCCGGCGGCGACCCCCGTGAAGGCGATCAGTTGTGCGTCCATGGATCCACCTTGGACCTGCGGAGCCTTTAGCGTGTACTTGCAATCTTCTGGGTCTGCCTAAAGGAACGCTTCATGTACGACCCGACGCGGCTCGCCGCGCTCGTCGCGGTCGCGGAGGCCGGATCGATCACCCGCGCCGCCGCCCGCCTGGGCTACACCGCCCCCGCCCTCTCCCAGCAGCTGGCCAAACTGGAGCGGGAGGCCGGGGCGGCGCTGCTCGTACGCCACCACCGCGGGGCCCGGCTGACGGCGGCGGGCGAACTGCTCGCGGGCCGGGCTCGACGGGTGCTGGACGAACTGGACCAGGCGCGGCACGAGCTGGCGCGGCTGGCCGGGCTGTCGGGCGGCCGCCTGCGGGTGGGGACGTTCACGACAGCCGGGATCCATCTGCTGCCGCCGGTCCTGAGCGCGTTCCGGCGGGCCCATCCCGACGTCGAACTGGCCGTCGCCGACCACGAGCCGCCCGGCGGGGTCGCCGCGGTGGCGGCGGGCGAGGTGGACCTCGCCCTGACCCACGCCTACGAGCCGGGAGGTGTCGCCCCTCCGCCGGCGGGTGTGGTCGTCGAACCCCTGCTGGTCGAGGAGCTGGTGCTGGTCACCTCGGCGGGCCACCGGCTCGCGGAGGGCACCGGGCGACTGCCGGTCGGGGAGCTGGCGGGACGGCCGCTGATCAGCAGCGCGCCCACGCATCCGCCCCGGCGCGGGGTCGAGAACGCACTCGCCGAGGCCGGGGCGACCCCGGCGGTGGTCTGCGAGTCGCCCGGATACGCCCTGGTGTGTGCGCTGGTCAGCGCGGGGCTCGGGGTGGCGGTGGTGCCGGAGATGGTCGCCGCGATGGCGCCGGCCCCGCTGTCGGTCCGGCGGCTGGAGCCCGCGTCGTTCCGCCGGACCATCTCGGTCGTGCACCGGGGCGAGAGGGCGAGTGCCGCGGCGGCGACCCTGCTCGCGCTGCTGCGCGGCGGTTTCGGCCGCGGGGGCGCGGCCACGGCGGGCTGAGCCTCAGCGGGGCCCGACCGGAACGGCCCACGGGAGAGCCAGCCAGACCGTCTTGCCGCCCTCGGCGGTCGGGGTGACCTGGAGCCGGCCGCCGTACTCCTTGGCGAGCGACCTGATGATGGCCATGCCCCGGCCGTTGTCCTGCCGTACGGCGGCGGGCAGTCGCTGGGGCCACCGGGGGTGACTGTCCGTGACGCCCAGGTACAGTTCCTCGTCCCGTTCGAGCCGCAGGTCCACGGTGAAGGTGGGCGACTGGCCGAAGGTGTGCTGCACCGCGTTGGTGGCCAGCTCCGAGACGATCAGGCGGACGGTGTCGGCGTACTCGGCGTCGTCGGGCAGGCCCCATGCGGTCAAGGTCCTGGCCACATGTCTGCGGGCCGCTGAGACCGAGGCCGGATCGCTCGGCAGCGTGACGGTTGCTTCCTGATGGTCTGCCATGGCGACGCCGTCCCTTTCCCGCTCCGGGCGACCGACGGCCGACCGGGATGGTGCTTCGCGCCAGCCTGCCATCGATGAAGCTTTCTGTAACGGCGTTCGGCCAAGCTATGCATATATCTGTCGCTCGAAGCGGTGAATTCGGAACCCGTGCGGTGTGTGCGGGCGGCACACTGACGTCTCTGCGGGCCGGTTGCGGTGACGATCCGGCCCTTCCGACCGAGAAGGAGACCGGCATGCTGCACGGCCCCGCCGTCCGGCGGCGCAAGCTCGGCGAGGAGCTGCGGAGTCTGCGTCACACCGCAGGGCTGACCAGCCGGGAGGCGGCGCGGCTGCTCGGCTGGCACCAGTCCAAGGTGAGCCGTGTCGAGACGGGCGCGAGCGGCGTGACGCCTTCCGACGTGGCGCGGCTGCTGGACGCCTACGCGGTGCGCGACCCCCGGTTGCGTTCACTGCTGGAGGTGCTCGCGGGGTCGGCGGGCGGCGGCGGTTCGGAGTGGTGGCATGCCTACCGGGGGCTGATCCCGCCGCAGTACCGCGACTTCATCAGTCTGGAGTCGCAGGCCAGTACGGTCCGGACGCTGGAGACGTCGGTGGTGCCGGGGCTGCTCCAGACCGCCGGGTACGCGCGCGCCGTGACCCGTGCCTCGCTGGGCGGTTTACCGGAGGAGCACCTCGACTCGCTGGTCGAGGTACGGCTGACCCGTCAGCGGGTACTGCGTACGAGCCCTCCACTGCGGTTCACCGCCGTGCTGGACGAGGCGGTGCTCCATCGCGAGGTGGGCGGTCCGGAGGTGATGCGGGACCAGGTGCAGCACCTCATGCAGATGTCTCAACTGCCGCATGTGTGCCTACAGTTGCTTCCCTTCTCGGCGGGCGCGTACATCGGGCTCACCGGCCCTTTCGTCATTTTCTCCTTTCCGAACATTTCCGATCTGGACGTGGTCGTCCTCGATCATTTGACGAGTAGCCTCTATCTGGAGCAGAAAGAAGACCTCGACGCGTACAGCTCGGCCTTCCGCACGCTGCAGGCGCACGCGCTGTCGCCGGAACGCTCGCTGGACCTCATCTCCGAGATCGGACGCAGTTAGGGGCCGCCATGTCAGACCGTCTCGCGCTGTCCGCCGCACCGCCGCCGCCCACCGCACCGCCCGCCCCGCGATGGCGGCGCAGCAGCCGCTCGACCGGCATGAACAACTGCGTGGAGACCGCGCTGCCGGGCGGAGGGACCCTCGCCGTACGCGATTCCAAGGACGTGGACCGCCCGCCGCTGCGCTTCTCGACGGCGGCGTGGAGCGCGTTCGTGGCCGGGCTCGGCACGAGGGTGGCCGAGCCGCGGCGCTTCAGCTGACCGGAGCGGCCGCCCGGCGGGGAGCGGTGGCGACGATCGTGGCCACGGCGGTCGTGATCTGCTCCTCGGTCAGATCGGCCCGCGCGGTGAGCCGCAGCCGGGAGATGCCGTCCGGTACCGACGGCGGGCGGAAGCAGCCGACCGCCATCCCGGCCGCGCGGCAGTCGGCCGCCCAGCGCACCGCCGCCTCCGCCGAGGGCGCGCGGACGGAGACGACGGCCGCGTCGGGCCGTACGGCCGTCAGCCCGGCGGCGGTGAGGCGCGTGTACAGCGCGGTGGCCACCTCCCGTGCGCGGGCCGCGCGTCGGGGCTCCCGGCGCAGCACCCCGAGCGCACCGAGCGCGCCGCCGGCCGCCGCCGGGGCGAGCCCGGTGTCGAAGATGAACGTACGGGCCGTGTTGACCAGGTGGTCGATGACCCGCGCGGGCCCCAGGACCGCGCCGCCCTGGCTGCCCAGGGACTTGGAGAGGGTGAGCGTGGCCACCACGCCGTCTCCCCCGGCCAGCCCGGTCGCCGCGAGCGCACCGCGACCGCCGTCGCCCAGGACGCCGAGCCCGTGGGCGTCGTCGACCAGCAGGGCGGCGTTCGCGGCGCGGCAGACCTCGGCCAGCGCGGGGAGCGGGGCGGCGTCTCCGTCGACGGAGAAGACCGAGTCGGTGACGGCGAGGGCCCGCCCGTCGTGCGCCCCGAGCGCCTTGGCGACCGCGTCCGGGTCGGCGTGGGGGACGACGGCGGTCTCGGCGCGCGAGAGCCGGCAGCCGTCCACGATCGAGGCGTGGTTGCCCGCGTCGGAGACGATGAGCGAACCGCGCCCGGACAGCGCGGTCAGCGCGGCGAGGTTGGCCGCGTATCCGGAGGAGAGCACGAGGGCCGCGTCGAAGCCGCAGAACGCGGCCAGTTCGCGTTCGAGTTCGGCGTGCAGGGCGGTGGAGCCGGTGACCAGCCGGGACCCGGTGGCCCCCGCTCCCCAGCGGTGGGCGGCGTCGGCCGCCGCCGCGGTGACCTCCGGGTGCCGGGTGAGGCCCAGGTAGTCGTTGCTCGCAAGGTCCAGCAGCTCCGGCACCGCGCCGCGCGGGCGCAGGGTGCGGACGAGCCCGGCGGCGGCCCGGCCGCGGGCCTCGGCGTCGATCCAGTCGAACGGGGCGGAGGACATGGGGCGGTCCCTTGGGTAGGCGGGCCTCGGCGGTGCGGCGGCGGGCGGACGGGCCGGGGTGGACGGTCCGTCCGCACGGTCCGGCGCGGACGGCACCACCTGCGCGTGATTCCGTGCGAGCGGGCCCGTGCGGACGGCCCGGTGCGAACGGGCCCGTTTGTAGGCAGCCCACAGACCCTAGCGGGGCATGCGGCAGGTCAGGGTGTGGCCATACACACACCCTCCCCCGGCTCTCCTGTCCGGTTCCTCCTTGGCTGGAGGCGGTGCCGTACGTCAGGATCAGCTTCCATGGACCTGCTGAACACGCTGGTGGACAAGGGGCTGCGGCGCGAACTGCCGACCCGCGAAGAAGCGCTCGCCGTGCTGGCGACCTCCGACGACGACCTGCTCGACGTGGTGGCCGCCGCCGGGAAGGTGCGCCGTCAGTGGTTCGGGCGACGCGTCAAACTCAACTACCTGGTCAACCTCAAGTCGGGTCTCTGCCCCGAGGACTGCTCGTACTGCTCGCAGCGGCTCGGTTCGAAGGCCGGCATCCTCAAGTACACCTGGCTGAAGCCGGAGGAGGCGTCCAGGGCCGCCGCCGCCGGGGTGGCGGGCGGCGCGAAGCGGGTCTGTCTGGTGGCGAGCGGACGCGGGCCCACCGACCGGGACGTCGATCGCGTCACCAGGACCATCGAGGCGATCAAGGAGGAGAACGAGGGCGTCGAGGTGTGCGCCTGCCTCGGCCTCCTCTCGGACGGACAGGCCGACCGGCTGCGTTCGGCGGGCGCCGACGCGTACAACCACAACCTCAACACGTCCGAGGAGACGTACGGGGCGATCACCACCACCCACACGTACGCGGACCGGGTGGAGACCGTGCAGCAGGCGCAGGCCGCCGGGCTGTCGGCGTGTTCCGGTCTGATCGCCGGGATGGGCGAGAGCGACAAGGACCTGGTCGACGTGGTCTACGCGCTGCGCGACCTGGACCCCGACTCGGTGCCGGTGAACTTCCTGATCCCGTTCGAGGGGACCCCGCTCGCCAAGGAGTGGAACCTCACCCCGCAGCGCTGCCTGCGCATCCTGGCGATGGTCCGCTTCGTCTGCCCCGATGTGGAGGTGCGGCTCGCGGGCGGCCGTGAGGTGCACCTGCGCTCGATGCAGCCGCTGGCACTCCACCTGGTCAACTCCATCTTCCTGGGCGACTACCTCACGAGCGAGGGCCAGGCCGGCCAGGCCGACCTGGACATGATCGCGGACGCCGGTTTCGAGGTGGAGGGCGCGGGCACGACGACGCTGCCGCGCCACCGGGCCGACGCCCTGAGCGGCTGCGGTACGTCGGCGGAGCGGGCGGGGTGCGGAACGCAGGGGTCCGCGGGCTGCGGTTCGCACCCGGACTCCGGGGCCGGCGGGGGCTGTGGTCCCTGCGGCGGCCACGGGGAGCCCGCGGTCGCCGAGAGCGGCGGTGCGGGGCAGGCCGTGCCGGGGGCGCGTGAGGGCACGGAGGACGCGCCGCGTACCGACGGCAACGGCGTGGCGCGTACGGACCTGGTGGCGGTGCGCCGGCGCGGCGCGGGGACGGATCTCGCCCCCAATGCCTGAGCCGTACGCCTCCGCGCTCCCCCGGTCCGCCACCCCGAAGCCCTACACCCCGGACGAGCTGCGGGCGCTGGACCGCGCCCATGTGTGGCACCCGTACGGTCCGATGCCGGGCCGCCAGGAGCCGCTGATCGTGGAGTCGGCCTCCGGCGTACGGCTCCGGCTCGCCGAACCCGTCGAGGGACGGCGCGAGTTGGTGGACGGCATGTCCTCCTGGTGGTCGGCGGTGCACGGCTACAACCACCCGGTCCTCAACGAGGCCGCACGCGGCCAGCTGGACCGCATGAGCCATGTGATGTTCGGCGGGCTCACCCATGAGCCCGCCGTGCGGCTGGCGGCCCGGCTGGTGGAGATCACGCCCGGACCGCTCCAGCACGTCTTCCTCGCCGACTCGGGGTCCGTCTCCGTCGAGGTCGCGGTCAAGATGTGTCTGCAGTTCTGGCGTTCGGCCGGGCGTCCGGCCAAGCGGCGGCTGCTGACCTGGCGCGGGGGCTACCACGGGGACACCTGGCAGCCGATGTCGGTGTGCGACCCGGAGGGCGGGATGCACGAGCTGTGGTCGGGCTCCCTGCCCCGACAGGTCTTCGCGGACGCCCCGCCGGACGGCTTCGACGCGGAACCGGACCCCGCGTACGCGGCCCATCTGCGCGAGCTGATCGCCGCGCACGCCGAGGAGTTGGCGGCGGTCGTCGTGGAGCCGGTGGTGCAGGGAGCCGGGGGGATGCGGTTCCACTCCCCCGCCTATCTGCGGGTGCTGCGCGAGGCGTGCGACGAGCACGACGTACTGCTGGTGCTGGACGAGATCGCAACCGGTTTCGGCCGTACCGGCAAGCTGTTCGCCGCCGGGCACGCCGGGATCTCGCCCGACGTCATGTGTGTCGGCAAGGCGTTGACCGGCGGCTATCTCACGATGGCGGCGACCCTGTGCACGACACGGGTGGCCGAGGGCATCTCCGGTGGCGAGGTGCCGGTGCTGGCGCACGGCCCGACGTTCATGGGCAATCCGCTCGCCGCCTCGGTGGCCTCGGCCTCCGTGGACCTGCTCCTCGGACAGGACTGGGAGGGCGAGGTGGCCCGGATCGGCGCGGGCCTGCGCGCCGGTCTCACGCCCGCCGCGGAGATCGCCGGTGTGGTGGACGTACGCGTTCTGGGGGCGATCGGGGTCGTCCAGCTCGACCACGAGGTGGACATGGCGGCGGCCACCCGCGCGGCCGTGCGCGAGGGCGTGTGGCTGCGGCCGTTCCGCGATCTCCTCTACACGATGCCGCCGTACGTCACGGGCGACGAGGACGTCGCGCGGATCTGCCGGGCCGTGTGCGCCGCGGCACGGGAGGGCTGAAGCGATATGTCGACGATTCTGGTGGTGTCCGGTACGGGCACGGAGATCGGCAAGACGGTGGTGACCGCCGCTGTGGCGGCCGCCGCGCGGGGCCGCCGGGTCGCGGTGCTCAAGCCCGCGCAGACCGGGCTGGCCCCCGGTGAGCCGGGTGACGCGGCCGAGGTCGCGCGCCTGGCCGGGGCCGAGGTGACGGCGGTCGAACTGGCCCGCTTCCCGGAGCCGTTGGCCCCGGCCACCGCCGCCCGACGGGCCGGGCTGAAGCCCGTGCGGCCCATCGAGGTGGCCGAGGCGGCGCAGAAGCTGGCCACCGAGCACGATCTCGTGCTGGTGGAGGGTGCGGGCGGGCTGCTCGTACGGTTCGACGACGAGGGCGGCACGCTCGCGGACGCGGCCCGGCTGCTGTCCGCCCCCGTGCTGGTGGTGGCCCCCGCGGGCCTGGGCACGTTGAACGCCACCGCGCTGACGGCGGAGGCGTTGCGGAACCGGGGCCTGGACTGCCGGGGCGTGGTGATCGGCAGCATGCCGGCGGAGCCGGACCTCGCGGCCCGGTGCAACGTCGAGGACCTGCCGGCGGCGGCCGGCGCACCCCTGCTGGGCGCGGTGCCGGCCGGTGCGGGCGCGCTGCCGGCGGCGGAGTTCGCGGCGCGCGCGCCGGAGTGGCTCGCTCCGGCGCTGGGCGGGACCTGGGCCCCGGCCCGGTACTGAGCGCGCGGTTTCCGGACCGGTCCTTCGAGGGTCGGCGGCCGGCGGTCCGGGGGAGAACGGACGAGGAGCCGCACGTCCACTCCTCACGGAGGTCCGTCATGCACCTGCGCAGCGGGA
The DNA here is from genome assembly GCF_030817475.1 of Streptomyces sp. V2I9. NCBI lineage: Bacteria > Bacillati > Actinomycetota > Actinomycetes > Kitasatosporales > Streptomycetaceae > Streptomyces > Streptomyces sp. V2I9. The sequence goes on from NZ_JAUSZJ010000002.1 coordinate 496,559, forward strand.
AGCTCCCGCGGGACGCCGTGCACCACCCGGTCTTCGCCCGCTTCCACGCCCGGTTCGGCGTGACCGCCGACTCAAGGCCGGCGTCGCCGCGTACCGCGAGGAGCTGCTGTCGGGGCTCTCCGGCCGGGTCATCGAGATCGGGGCGGGGAACGGGCTGAACTTCGCCCACTACCCCGGCGCCGTCTCCGAGGTCGTGGCGCTGGAGCCGGAACACTCGCTGCGGCAGCTCGCCGTCCGCGCCGCGCTGCGCGCCGAAGTGCCGGTGGATGTGGTGCCGGGCGTGGCGGAGGCGATCCCGGTGAAGAGCGAGGGCTTCGACGCCGCCGTCGCGTGCCTGGTGCTGTGCACCGTACGGGATCGGCCCCGGACGCTCGCCGAGATCAGGCGCGTCCTGCGGCCGGGCGGCGAACTGCGTTTCCTCGAACACGGATCGGCTCCGGGCCGGATGGCGGTCATGGTGCGGCGGGCGGCCGACCGGACCCTGTGGCCGCTGCTCTTCGGCGGCTGCCACACGGCACGGGACCCGCCGGCCGCGATCGAGGCGGCGGGCTTCGAGCTGGGCACGTACCGCGGACTGCGGATTCCGGAGACAGGCCCGCGACTGCCGTCGCCGCCGTGCGTGCCGGGGGTGGCCCGGAAGCCGTTCACGGAGGGGTGAACCGCCGGCCGGGACCGGCACTCCCTCCGGCCGGGGGGCGCACCGCCGCGGGCCCCGGGGTTACGGGCCGTCGACGGCCGGGGTTTCGCGCTCTCTCAGACGCTCCACTGCCGCAGTTCGTCGGCGATGGCCCGGACGTCCGCCTTGCCCTGTTTGACCAACAGGGCGAGATCGCGGACCTGCTCGGGCGAGGTGATGACCTTGAGCCCGGAGGCGACCAGATAGCCGTACGCGACGGCCGAGGCGAACATCGCGTTGGAGTGTTCGAGGGCGGGCACATGCAGCAGCAACTGCAACAGGGCGGCCGCCCGTGCGTGCGGATCGGTGTAGACGGCGCTGCCGAAGATCTCCGCGTCGTGCCGTGCGACGGCGGCGACGAGCGCACCCCAGTCCACGACCTGCGGGTCACCGGGCGTCTTGTGCTCGGCCACCATCAGCAGCCAGGAAAGGTCGATCCGGAGGTTCAACGGGTGCCTTCGCGCTCCGGGCCGAACTCCTCGGCGAACACCGACTCGTACTGCTTCATGAAATCGGCCGCGGCCTCGACGAACGTATGGCCCACCTCGCCCGCGTCCTGCTTGACGAGTTCCTCTATGTAGCGGTTCACGCTCACCCCCCTCTGCAGCGCGCGCTGCCGCGCCGCCTCGGCGGTGGCCTCGTCCACTCGAACGTTCAGCTGAGTCTTCGGCACGCTCCCACGCTAGCGCGGGCGCGCTAGCACCGGCAAGGGGGCGGACCGGGGCGAAGACACGCGTTCGCCGGACGACGGACCGCCTTCTTGGCATGGTGGATGGCTGGAGCACCTAGTTCGTTCTTCTCCTACGGAGGCATCTCATGACCAGGCCGTTCCGCTTCGGCGTCAACCTGATGGCCCCCACCGACGGGGCCGGGTGGCGGGCCCGCTGCCGCCAGGCGGAGCAACTCGGCTACGACGTGATCCTGGTCCCGGACCACCTGGACATGCCTGCTCCCTTCCCTTCCCTGGTCGCCGCGGCCGAGGCCACGGAGCGGCCCCGCGTCGGCACCTTCGTCCTGAACGCGGGGTTCTGGAACCCGACCCTCCTCGCCCGCGAGACGGCCGGTACCGACGCGCTCGCCTCGGGCCGTCTGGAGCTGGGCATCGGGGCCGGATACGTCCGCGCGGAACACGAGCGGGCGGCCATCCCGTTCCTGACGCCCGGTGGGCGCGTGGACCATCTGCGCCGCACGGTGGAGGAGCTGGACCGGGCGCTGCGCGACGAGGCGTACCTGCCCGCGCCCGCGCAGCGGCCCCGCGTCCCGCTGCTCATCGGCGGCAACGGAGACCGGGTGCTGCGGCTGGCCGCCGAGTACGCGGACACCGTGGCCTTCACGGGGGCGGCGGGCAACAAGGACGGGACGCTCTCGGCCCTGACCGCGGACCAGCTCGAAGCGCGGGTCGACGCCTACCGGGGCTTCTCCGCACGGCGGGAGAGCCCGGCGGAGCTGAACCTGCTGCTCCAGCTGGTCGCGGTCACCGACGACCGGCGGTCCGCCGTCCGGCCGCTCCTGGAGCACATGCCCCACCTGAGCGAGGACGAGGTGCTGGAGCTGCCGATCGTCGCGGTCGGCAGCGCGCGCCGGATCGCCGACCAGCTGCGGGAGCAGCGCGAGCGGTTCGGGTTCTCGTACCTGACCGTCCTCGAACCGGCGATGGAGGCCTTCGCGCCGGTGCTGGAGGAACTGGCGGGCACCTGACGACACCGGATCCGGGTGCCGGGCGGCGTCGGTCCGGGGCCGGGCGGGTTTCCGGGGGGCCGGGCCCGGACCGGCTCCGGGTGGCCGCATCGTGAAATGCGGTCGAGGCCGTGCCGGGGCGGGTGGTGGGATGACCGCCATGAACGATCTTTCGACAACCGTACGGTCCGCGACCGCCGCCGACCTGGACAAGATCCTCGCGTTCTGGAAGGTGGCCGCCGAAGGCGTCAGCATCAGCGACGACGACGGCGGGATCGCCCGCTTGGTGGAGCGGGACCCGGAGGCGTTGATCCTCGCCGAGCGGGACGGGGAGCTGGTCGGGACGGTGATCGCGGGCTTCGACGGCTGGCGGTGCCACCTCTACCGGCTCGCCGTCCATCCCGGCCGGCGGCGTGAGGGTGTGGCCGGCGCCCTCCTGGCGGCGGCGGAGGAGCGGTTCACCGCGCTGGGCGGGCGGCGCGCGGACGCCATGGTCCTCGACCGCAACGCCCTGGCCCACCACGCCTGGCGCGCGGCGGGCTACGGGCCCGAGCCGCAGTGGAGCCGCTGGGTGAAGCCTCTGGCGGGCCCGTGACCGTTGCCCGGCCCGGACGCGGTAGGCCGGGGTTTCGCCGGGCAGACGCCTACGATGACATGCCCCTCCGTCGCTTCCCCCGCCGAAAGGTGTGAACGTCCGCCCATGGGCGAGCCTCCCAGCAGCCGATTCCCCCGATGCCGCCGACACCGCGCGGCCCCCGCGCCTCTGCCCGATCATGGGACGGAGGTGAACCGATGATCGAAGTCCTTCTGCTGTTCATCGCCCTGCTGCTCTGCCTCGCCTGCGGCGCGTTCGTCGCGGCGGAGTTCTCGCTGACCACGGTGGAGCGCAGCGAGCTCGAACGGGCCGTCGAGCGGGGGGACCGGGGCGCTTCGAGCGCGCTCAAGGCCGTCCGCGGCCTCACCTTCCAGCTCTCGGGGGCCCAGCTCGGCATCACCGTCACCAACCTGGTGATCGGCATGCTCTCCGAACCGTCCATCGCCGCACTCATCCGGGGTCCGGTCGAGGCGGCGGGGCTGCCTCCGGCGGCGGCGTCCACCCTGGCGCTCGTCATCGGTACGGCGCTGTCCACGGTGGTCCTGATGGTCGTCGGCGAGCTGGTCCCGAAGAACTGGGCGATCTCCTCCCAGCTGGCCGTGGCCAAGGCGGTGGCCACTCCGCAGCGGGTGTTCACCGCGGTGTTCCGGCCCTTCATCAGCCACCTCAACAACACCGCCAACCGGATCGTGCGCCGCTTCGGCCTGGAGCCGACCGAGGAGCTGGCCTCCGCCCGCAGCCCGCAGGAGCTGGTGGCGCTGGCCCGGCACTCGGCGAAGGAGGGGGCGCTGGAGGCGGACACGGCGGAGCTGTTCGTCCGCACCCTGAACCTCTCGGAGCTGACCGCGGAGAACGTGATGACCCCGCGCGTCCAGGTGACCGCGCTGGAGGTGCACGCGACGGCCGAGGACGTCGCCAACGCCACCCGCGCGACCGGTCTGTCCCGCTTCCCCGTCTACCGGGGCAGCCTGGACACGGTGGTCGGCGTGGCCCACATCAAGGACGTCCTGGCGATCCCCGCCGACCGCCGCCCCCGTACCCGCGTCTCGGAGCTGCTGCGTGAGCCCCTGCTCGTACCGGAGACGCTCACCGTGGACAAGCTGCTGGACCGGTTGTCCGGCAAGCTCGCCATGGCCGTGGTGATCGACGAGTACGGCGGTACGGCCGGGGTCGCGACGCTGGAGGACATCGTGGAGGAAGTCGTCGGCGAGGTCCGCGACGAGCACGATCCGCACGAGACGCCCGACCTCGCCGCCGCCGGTGAGGACGCCGACGGCCGCGCCCTGTGGTCGGCCGACGGGGCGGCGCGCACCGATCAGCTCCGCCGGATCGGACTGCGGGTGCCGGACGGGCCCTACGAGACCCTGGCGGGGCTCATCGCCGCCGAGCTGGGCCGGATCCCCACGGTGGACGACAGCATCGAGCTGGAGGGGTGGCGGATCGACGTGGTGGACGCGTCGGGACGCCGTGCCGCGCGGGCCATGCTGCACGCCCCGCTGCCGGGGTCCGAGGACGGAACGGAGGACGAGCGGTGATCGTTCTCCAGCTCTTCATCGGCCTGCTCACGCTGGTCGCCAATGCCTTCTTCGTCGGCGCCGAGTTCGCCCTGATCTCGGTGCGCCGCAGTCAGATCGAGCCGGAGGCCGAGGCCGGAAACCGGCGGGCCCGCAGTGTCATCTGGGGCCTGGAACACGTCTCCGCGCTCCTCGCCGCCGCCCAGCTCGGCATCACCCTCTGCACCCTGGTGCTGGGCATCGTCGCCGAACCGGCCATCGCGCACCTGCTGGAGCCGGTCTTCGACGCGGTCGGGGTGCCGCACGGGCTGGTGCACCCGCTGTCGTTCGTCATCGCGCTGAGCGTGGCGACCTATCTGCACATGCTGCTCGGCGAGATGGTCCCGAAGAACATCGCCCTGGCCGAACCGGCGCGTTCCGCTCTGCTGCTGGGACCGCCACTGGTGGCCATGGCCCGTGCCCTGCGGCCCGTGATCTTCACCATCAACGCGTTCGCCAACGCCCTGCTCAAGCTGTTGCGGGTGGAGACGAAGGACGAGGTCTCCGCGACGTTCTCCGACGACGAACTGGCCCGGATGGTGCAGGACGCCGGTGACGCGGGACTGGTGGACGACCGCTCGGCGCAACGGCTCCACCACGCTCTGGAGCTGGGCCGCCGTCCGGTACGGGACGTGGTCATGCCGGTCGACCGGGTGCTGTACGCCCGGGTCGGCACGACCCCGGAGGAACTGGAGCGGCTGTCGTCCGAGTCCGGCTTCTCCCGCTTCCCCGTCATGGACGGCGAGCAGCGCATCCTCGGCTACCTCCACGTGAAGGACGCCCTGGACGCGACGCCCCGCGACCTCCCCTTCCCGGTCTCGGCGATGCGGCCGATCGCGCGGGTACGGGCGGCGACCCCGCTGGACGACGTGCTGACCGCACTGCGCCGCAGCCGGACCCATCTGGCGGCCGTGCTCGACGAGGACGGGCGGCTGGCCGGCATGGTCACGATGGAGGACGTCCTCCGCGAACTCGTCGGGCGACCGGGATCCCGCTGACGCCGTCCCCCACCCTTTCGGCCCGCTCCGGCACGGGCGGGCCGAAAGGGTGCGCGATAGGATCGCCGGGCCATGGAATCGAATGCCTCCTACAGCAGTCTCGTCGCGGTCGGCGACTCGTTCACCGAGGGCATGTCGGACCTGCTGCCCGACGGCTCGTACCGGGGCTGGGCCGATGTTCTCGCCTCCCGGCTGGCGGCCCGCTCCCCCGGTTTCCGGTACGCGAATCTCGCCGTACGCGGAAAGCTCATCGGCCAGATCGTGGACGAGCAGGTGGAGCCGGCGGCCGCCCTCCGGCCCGATGTCGTCACGCTCGTCGGTGGGCTCAACGACACCCTGCGCCCGAAGTGCGACATGGGGATGGTCCGGGGGCGGCTGGAGGAGGCCGTGGAGCGTCTCGCACCCTCCTGCGAGCAGCTGGTGCTGATGCGCAGCCCCGGCCGCAGCGGGCCGGTGTTCGACCGGTTCCGTCCCCGGATCGAGGCGCTGTTCGCCCTGATCGACGATCTGGCCGGGCAGCACGGGGCCGTCGTGGTGGACCTCTACTCGGCGCCCTCGCTCGCCGACCCCCGGATGTGGGACGTCGACCGGCTGCACCTCACCGGCGAAGGGCACCGGCGCGTCGCCGAGGCCGTCTGGCAGGCCCTGGGGCTGCCCGCCGAGCTGGACTGGCGTGCGCGGATGCCCGCGACCGCGCCGCCGCGCTGGGCGGCCCGGCGCACCGAGGACATCCGCTTCGCGCGGCGGCACCTGGCCCCCTGGATCGGGCGGCGGCTCACCGGCCGTTCCTCCGGCGACGGACGCCGGGGCGCGCAGTTCGACGCCGCGACGGGCCGGGCCTTCTGGATCACCCCCGCGGACGCGGAGAATCCGGGTCCGGTGACGGGATGGCGGCGTGCCGTGACGCCCGACGCCGCGATGGGCACCGCGGAGACCGGCTGACGCGGGGGCACCGCGGCGACGGACTGGCCGAGGTGTGCAGGTCAGAGCTCGTCCCCGGCTCCTCGCCCGATGCCTTCGTAGCAAACCACGAACCGGGGTGCGGCGTCGGCCTGCACGAACCGCCAGTAGAATCCGTCTACGTGAACGCCGTGTCTGCGAAGCCTCGCATCCCCAATGTCCTGGCCGGCCGCTACGCCTCCGCGGAGCTGGCCGTCCTCTGGTCCCCCGAGCAGAAGGTGAAGCTGGAGCGTCAGCTGTGGCTGGCGGTGCTGCGCGCTCAGAAGGACCTCGGGATCGAGGTGCCCGACGGGGCGCCGGCCGACTACGAGCGCGTGCTCGACCAGGTGGACCTGGCCTCCATCGCCGAGCGCGAGAAGATCACCCGGCACGACGTGAAGGCCCGGATCGAGGAGTTCAACGCCCTCGCCGGCCATGAGCAGGTCCACAAGGGCATGACCTCACGGGACCTGACGGAGAACGTCGAGCAGCTGCAGATCCGCCTCTCGCTGGAGCTGATGCGCGACCGCACGGTCGCCGTGCTCGCCCGGCTCGGCAAGCTCGCCGCGGAGTACCGCGAGCTGGTGATCGCCGGACGCTCGCACAACGTCGCCGCGCAGGCCACGACGCTGGGCAAGCGGTTCGCGACCGCGGCCGACGAACTGCTGGTCGCCTACGGCCGCCTGGAGGACCTGCTCTCGCGCTACCCGCTGCGCGGGATCAAGGGCCCGGTCGGCACGGCGCAGGACATGCTGGACCTGCTGGGCGGCGACGCGGACAAGCTCGCCGACCTGGAGCAGCGCATCGCCGCCCACCTCGGCTTCTCCGAGGCCTTCACCTCGGTCGGCCAGGTCTACCCCCGGTCGCTCGACTACGACGTGGTCACCGCCCTGGTGCAGCTCGCCGCGGCTCCCTCCTCGGTGGCCAAGACCATCCGGCTGATGGCCGGCCACGAGCTGGTGACCGAGGGCTTCAAGCCCGGCCAGGTCGGCTCGTCCGCGATGCCGCACAAGATGAACACGCGCTCCTGCGAGCGGGTGAACGGCCTGATGGTGATCCTGCGCGGCTACGCCTCGATGACGGGCGAGCTGGCGGGCGACCAGTGGAACGAGGGCGACGTGTCCTGCTCCGTGGTCCGCCGGGTGGCGCTCCCGGACGCGTTCTTCGCCTTCGACGGCCTGCTGGAGACCTTCCTGACGGTGCTGGACGAGTTCGGCGCGTTCCCCGCCGTCGTGGCGCGCGAGCTGGACCGTTACCTCCCGTTCCTGGCGACCACCAAGGTCCTGATGGGCGCGGTGCGGGCCGGAGTGGGCCGCGAGGTCGCGCACGAGGCGATCAAGGAGAACGCGGTCGCCTCCGCCCTCGCGATGCGGGAGCAGGGCGCCGAGCGGAACGAGCTGCTGGACAGGCTCGCCGCGGACGAGCGGATTCCGCTGGACCGGGCGCAGTTGGACGAGCTGATGGCCGACAAGCTCTCGTTCACGGGTGCGGCCGGCGACCAGGTGACCTCGCTGATCGCCCGGATCGAGAAGATCGCCGAGCAGCACCCGGAGGCCGCGGGCTACGCTCCCGGCTCGATCCTCTGACCGGCACCGCCCGCGACGCCTGAGCCCCGAGGCAGCATGACGCCCGAAGAGCTGAGCGCCGCCCGCGGCCGCATCGTCCCCGATGTGGTCGCGGGCGGTCTGCGCGTGCTCTTCTGCGGCATCAACCCGAGCCTGACGACCGCCGTGACGGGCCATCACTTCGCCCACCCCGGAAACCGGTTCTGGCCGGTCCTGCACCGCTCGGGTTTCACGCCACGGCAGCTGCGGCCGTCGGAGCAGGCCGAGCTGCCCGGCCTCGGTATCGGCATCACCAACGTCGTGGCGCGGGCCACGGCCCGCGCCGACGAACTGGACGCGGAGGAGTTCCGCCAGGGTGGAGTCGCCCTGACGGCGAAGGTCGAACGGCTCGCGCCGCAGTGGCTCGCGGTGGTCGGCATCACCGCCTACCGCGCTGCGTTCGGAGAGCCACGGGCCCGGATCGGCCCCCGGGACCGCACGGTCGGCGGTGCCCGCGTGTGGGCGCTCCCCAACCCCAGCGGCCTCAACGCCCACTGGACGGTCGCGGCCATGGCCGAGGAGTACGGCCGCCTCCGGAACGCCGTACTCGACGACCCCGCGCCCGCCCCCTCCCCCGCCGGCCCGCGCACCGGCGACCCGGACCGCACCGGCTGAGCCCTTGGCCGGCCCCGTGCACCTCACCCGGTCGGGTCCGGGTGCTCCGAAGCGCCCCAGGTTGCGGCTCCATACCGGCTTTGATCGCTGGATCGCAGGGCACACGGCCAGCGAGTACGATCCGGCAGACATGCGCACGAGCTGGGAGGACATACCGTGGGTCGGCTGACCGGTGGGGACCCGTCCCTGTTGCGGCGGATCAATTCCGCGGTGGTGCTGCACGCTCTCCGGGAGGCCGGCGCGCCGACGCTGACGGACCTCACGCGGATCACCGGGCTGTCGCGGCCGACGGTCGAAGGGGTCATCGAGGGGTTGTTCGAAGCGGGTCTCGTGGTCGAGGCCGCGGCCGACGAGAGCGAGGCACGGCGTCAGGGACGCCCTGCCCGGAGGTTCCGCTTCCGGTCCGAGGCGGGGCATCTCCTCGGGGTGGAGATCGGCCCCCACCGGGTGTCGGCGCTCATCTCGGGGCTCGACGGGCGGATCGTCGGGGCCGCCTCCCGGCTGGTGTCGGAGACGGCGGGCGCGGACGACCGGCTCGACCAGGTACGGGCCGTCGTCGCGGACGTGCTGCGCCGCACCGGGGTGGCCCGGAGCAGTCTGCGCGCGGTCGGTGTCGGCAGCCCCGGCATCGTGGAGGCCGACGGCACCGTACGGCTGGGCACGGCGCTGCCGGACTGGACCGGCCTCGCGCTCGGGGAGCGGCTGCGCCGTTCGTTCCGCTGCCCCGTACTCGTGGAGAACGACGCCAACGCGGCCGCCGTGGCGGAGCACTGGAAGGGTGCGGCCACCGGGACCGACGACGTGGTCTTCGTGCTGGCGGGGCTGAGCCCCGGCGCGGGGTCCCTGATCGGCGGGCGGCTGCACCGGGGGTTCGGCGGGGCCGCCGGGGAGATCGGCGCTCTGCACCTGCTGGGCCGGGAGGTGACGCCGGAGCATCTGCTGTCGACGACGGACACACCGCTGCACCCGCTGGACGAGCAGGCCGTGGCCGCGGTGTTCGCCGAGGCCAAGCAGGGTGACGCGGGAGCCCGGGCGGCGGTCGACCGGTTCCTCCAGCGGCTGGTGCACGATGTGGCGGCGCTGGTGCTGGCGCTCGACCCGGAGCTGGTCGTGGTCGGCGGCTGGGCCGCCGGGCTGGACGGGGTGCTGGAGCCCCTCCGCAGGGAGCTGGCCCGCTACTGCCTGCGCCCGCCCCGCGTGACGCTGTCGCTGCTCGGGGAGGCCGCCGTGGCGACGGGTGCGCTGCGGCTCGCCCTCGACCACGTCGAGGAGGAACTGTTCGCCGTCGAGGGGGCCGTGACCGCCCGCCGTTGAGCGGCCGTACCCGGTCGAGCACGGGAGCCACGCGGGGCGGAACGCGCACGCCCACCGCTGTTCGACGGCCGGAGTCGTCGGTGGGCGGCGGGCGTGCGGGGCCGGGTGGGCCGGTGCGTCAGGAAGCCTGGCGCTCGGGCTGCTCGTCGTGGCTGATCTCCAGCGCGCCGGAGTCCCCGAAGGTGAGCCGGCAGGTGTCCGCGCGGTAGGTGGCGACGGAGACGGCCGCCGTCCCGTCCGCGGTGAGGTAGCGCGTGGTGACGACGAGGACGGGGGCGCCGGGGAGCCGGTCCAGCTCCTTGGCGTCGTCCGCCCGCGCGGAGCCGAGTTCCACGGAGCGGTCCTGGCCCCGCAGGCCGAGCCGGTGCAGCTCGCGCAGCACGCTCCGGGCCCGCACCGGGCCGGTCGGGGCCTCGATGGCGGAGAGGTCGGGCACGGAGGAGGCGGGGATGTAGAGCAGCTCCGCCGCGACCACCTGGCCCTGGGTCTCACGGATGCGGCGCACCACGTGCACCGGTTCGGCGGGGTCCGTCCCGAGCATCACCGCGACCGCCGCCGGGGCCTTGGCCATGGTGCTGTCGACGGGCTGCCAGGCCTCGCCGCCGACGCCGCCGACCCACTCGCGCTGGGCGGTGGAGACGGCGACGCCCACGCGCGGCGGGGCGACGGTCGTCCCGACGCCGCGGCGGCGCTGCAGCCTGCCTTCCAGTTCGAGCTGCTCCAGGGCCTGCCGGAGCGTGGCGCGCGCGACACCGAACCGAGCGGCGAGGTCCCGCTCGTTGGGCAGGATCTCCCCCACCGCAAAGTCCGAGTCGAGTGCCTCACTGAGCACGGTCTTGAGGTGCCAGTACTTCGGCTCCTGTACCGATTCCAGCTGCGTGGTCCCCACCCTGTCCTCCGCAATCGCCCAGCGTCTTTTCCGCGACGTTATTTATTAAAGGTTCCTGCCTTAAGTGGAGACCCTAGGACGGCATACCCCCTTGGTCAAGACCAATACTTATTCCGTAACGGAACGAAACGGAACTCTGGCGCAGAGCGTTCACACGACGTTCGCGCCGCCGTGAGGCGGAAGCAGCACGGAGCCCCGGCGCCACGGTGGACGACGGGGCTCCGACCAGGGACTCGGCGACCTGCGGGGGCCGTGAGGGCGCGGGGAGGCCGACGGTTATCCGATGGGCAATCCGGCAAGCTTGTCCGGATTGCGAATGATATAGGCGCATTGAATGACACCTTGGCCGACTTCGATCTGAAAAACGGCGTCGGGCTTGCCTCCGACGAGGTAGACCACGGCGGGCCCGCCGTTGAGCTCCACGATGCGGATCTCCCCGCCGGGGCCGAGTTCCCCCATCACCGCGAAGAGGAAGCGGCCCACCTTGTCGGCGGTCTCGATGATCCGCCGCGGGGCCTTCGCCTTGCCGCCGCTGTCACTGACGAGCCGGACGTCCGGCGCCAGCAGTTCGAGCAGCGGCCCGATGGCGCCTCCGGAGGCGGCGGCCAGGAAGCGTTCGGTCAGGTCGCGCCGCTCGGCGGGGTCCACGTCGTAGCGCGGCCTGCGCTCCTCCACATGCCGCCGCGCCCGGCCGCCGAGCTGCCGGACGGCCGCTTCGGTGCGGTCCAGGGCGGCGGCGATCTCGGAGTACGGGAATCCGAACGCCTCCCGGAGCACGAACACCGCGCGCTCCAGCGGGGAGAGCGATTCGAGGACGACCAGGACGGCGAACGAGACGGAGTCGGCGAGGACGGCGCGTTCCGCGGTGTCGGGCACGGCGGGGCCGAAGTCCGTGACCAGCGGCTCCGGCAGCCAGGGCCCTGGGTACGACTCCCGGCGCGACGCGAGGTGCCGGAGCCGGTCGAGGGCCAGCCGGGTGGTGATCCGCACCAGGTACGCCCGCGGCTCCCGGACGTCCTCACGGGCCGCCGCCGACCACCTCAGCCACGCCTCCTGGACCACGTCCTCGGCGTCGGCGACCCGGCCCAGCATGCGGTAGGCGACCCCGGTGAGAACAGGACGGTGTTCCTCGAAGAGCTCGGTCGCGGCGTCGGCGGTCATCGCTCCATCCCAGCCCACGCGCCCCACGCTGTCCAGCCGGTATCGCCCTGCCTCTTGAACTCCGCGCTACCCGGCGGTAATTCTTGTTGACAAGATGTCTACCCACCCCAGGGAGCAGCACCATGACGACCACGGTCTCCTTCACCGCCGCGACGGCCGTCGGCCCCCGCGAGGTCTCGGTCGCGTACGAACGGACCGGCTCCGGTGAACCGCTGCTGCTCATCCACGGCATCGGGCACCACCTTCAGGCGTGGGACCCGGTCACCCGCATCCTGGCCGCCGACCGCGAGGTGATAGCCGTCGACCTGCCCGGCTTCGGCGCCTCCCCCGCCCTGCCGGACGGAGTCCCGTACGACCTCCCGACCGTCGCCTCGGTGCTCGGGGCGTTCTGCGCCGAACTCGGCCTGGACCGCCCCCATGTGGCGGGCAACTCGCTGGGCGGCCTGCTCGCGCTGGAGCTCGGCCGTACCGGAGTGGTGCGGTCGGTGACCGCGCTCTCCCCGGCGGGCTTCTGGAACGAGCCCGAGCGCCGCTATGCCTTCGGCACGCTGCGGGCGATGCGCCGGGCCGCGCTGGCGATGCCGCTGCCGGTGATCGAGCGCCTGTCGCGCAGCGCGGCCGGCCGGGCGGTTCTCACCAGCACCATCTACGCCCGGCCCGGCAGGCGTTCACCGGAGGCCGTCGTCGCCGAGACGCTCGCCCTGCGCGAGGCGACCGGCTTCCACGCCACCATGGCGGCCGGCCGGGGCGTGTCCTTCGACCTCGGCGTGAAGGGCGTCCCCGTCACCGTCGCCTGGGGCACCGGCGACCGCATCCTGCTGCGCAGGCAGGGGATCCGCGCCAAGCGGGCGCTGCCCGACGCCCGGCTCGTCCGGCTGCCCGGCTGCGGACACGTCCCGATGAACGACGACCCGGCGCTGGTGTCCCGCGTCATCCTGGACACCAGCCGCTGACCCGAGCCGCCGGGAGGACCGGCCGGAGCGCGGGTTTCCGGGGGTCGGCCTGCGGCCGAGGACACCGGAACCGTACGCCACCCCGGCGCCGACCAGAAGGCTTCCCGCGCCCTGGGCGAGGCCGTACGTCCCGGCCCCGACCAGGGGTGCGGTGAGGGCTGCGGAGACCGGGATCAAGCCGGAGAAGAGCGTGGCGCGCTCCGCCCCGACGCGCTGGATGCCGCTGTACCAGCAGACGAATCCGATCACGGTGACGACGGCGGCCTGCCACAGCAGCGCCGCCGCCTCACCTCCGGTCGGGACCCGCAGGAATGAGCCGCCGTCCATCAGCAGACCGAGGAGCGCCGACTCGGCGGCGGCCACGCCGCACACCGTCGCGGAGAGCAGTTTCGGGCCGAGCGGGCGCAGCACGGGGACGGCGAGGACCGCGAAGCCGACCTCGCCGGCGAGCGCGCCGACCGAGAACAGCACGCCCGCCGGGTCGGTACGGCCCCAGCCCTGGACGGTGAACGCCCCGGCGGCGACGAGGCCGGCCGCGTACAGCGTGACGCGGGACGGGCGACGGCGTTCCAGCAGCGGGACGAGCACACCGACCACGATCGGCGCACAGCCGACGAACACCCCTGGAACGGCAGGCTCCGCCGACCGCTCGGCGGCCAGGACCGCCAGGTTGAACCCGACCATGCCCACGGCGGCGAGCAGCGCGATCCGCCCCCGCTGACGGCGGGTGAGGCGCCGGAGCCGCTCGACGGCGGGGTCGGCGGCGCCCCGCAGCAGCGGGACGAGCAGGAGTGCGGCGAGACCGTAGCGGAGGGCCTGGCCGCCCGCGAACGGGTAGTCGCCGAGGACGCTGTTGGCGGTGAAGGATGCCCCCACCAGCACGCACGCGAAGGCCGCGAGGAGAGCCCCGCGCAGAGAGGTTGCGTTCATGGGGCCGACGCTAGGGTCGCCCGCGGACCGGTTTAAGGTCCACTTCCATGACGTCTTCGGGGACCAATCCGCCGCGCCCACCGGCGGAACGTCTCTCTCCGGCCTGGGAGTTGCTGCTCCCCGCCGCTGCCGCACCGGCGCGCGGGCGGGGGCGGGCGCTCAGGGCCGCGCTCCGGGACGCGGTCCGCTCCGGCCGCCTGGCGGCCGGCACCCGACTGCCCGCCAGCCGTGAACTCGCCGCCGATCTGGGGGTGTCGCGCGGGCTGGTCACCGAGGCGTACGAGCAGCTGACCGCCGAGGGGTACCTGCGCAGCGGGCGCGGGGCGGGCACCTGGGTGAGCGAGGGGGTACGCGCGGCGGAGCGGCCCGTGCGCGACCGTGCGCCGCGCACGGCGGGCGCGCGGTACGACTTCCGGCCCGGCACCCCCGACCTGTCCCTCTTCCCGCGCGGCGCGTGGAACGCCGCGCAGCGGTCGGTGCTCGGCCGCATGCCGCACGGAGCGCTGGGCTACCCCGACCCGCGCGGACTGCCGGAGCTGCGCGAAGCGCTGGCAGATCTGCTCGCCCGGCGTCGGGGCGTGGTGGCCGATCCGGAGCGTGTGGTGGTCTGCTCGGGGGTGGCGCAGGCGACGACGCTGCTCGGCTTCGTGCTCCGGGACGAGGGCGTGGTCGCGGTCGGGGTGGAGGATCCGGGCAGCCCGGAGCATGCGGCGCTGTTCGCGGCGACCGGTCTGGACGCGGTCCCGCTCCCCCTCGACGACGAGGGTCTCGCCCTCGCACCCCTGGAGCGCTCCGGCGTGGGGGCGGTGGTGACCACGCCCGCGCACCAGTTCCCCACCGGAATCGGCTACTCCGCGCGGCGTCGCGGTGAGCTGCTGGACTGGGCGCGGCGGGCGGACGCCGTGATCATGGAGGACGACTACGACGGGGACTTCCGGTACGACCGGGAACCGGTGGGAGCCCTCCAGGGGCTGGATCCCGAGCGGGTCGTGTACACCGGTTCGGTGAGCAAGTCGCTGGCACCCGGTCTGCGGCTCGGCTGGCTGGTCGCCCCTGCCGCGCTCACCGAGCGCGTCGTCGCCCGCAAACGGACCATGGACCTCGGCAACCCGGTGCTCGACCAGGCGGTTCTGGCCGATCTCGTCGCGCGCGGCGGCTACGACCGGCAGTTGCGGCGCTGTCAGCGGGCCTACCGGGAGCGTCGGGACGCGATGGTGGCCGCGCTCGACGAGCACTTCCCCGGCACAGCGGTCAGCGGTATCGCGGCGGGGCTGCACGTCATCGCCCGGCTGCCCGCGCGGTACGGCCCCGAAGACGTCTTCCTGGAGCGGGCGGCCTCGGCGGGCATCGCGCTGCGGCCGCTGCGCGACTGCGGAACGGCCGGCGCGGAGGACGGCACGCTGCCGCTCGTCCTGGGATACGCCCATCTCGCCCCCGCCGCCATCGCGCGGGGAGTCGCCGCGCTGGCGGCGGCGGTGCGCTCCGGCCGGTCCGGCCCCGGCCGGCCGGACGGGCCCTGACGACGGGCGCCGTTCACCCGAGGTTGGGGCTCCGGCCTCCGCGGGACGCTAGGCATGGGCCGAGACCGGCGCCGGTCCCCGGGTCCTCCCGCGGACGGCGCTCCGCCCGACCTTCTCCCTGGAGGCGCTTCGATGTCCTACCGTCCGCACCGCCCGCGTGTCCCCTCGCCCGGCCGCCGTGCCGTCCTGCGCGGCTCGCTGATCGCCCCGGCGGCCATGGCCCTCACCCCCGCGACCGCCGCGGCGGCCCCCGCGCTGCACCTGGCGGGGCGTCCCGAGGCGTCCTGGGGTGTGCAGGTGGGCGGTGTCACCTCGTCGTCGGCGCTGCTGTGGGTGCGCTCGGACCGGCCGGCGCGGATGCTGGTGGAGACCTCGGCGACGGAGTCGTTCCGGCGGGTGCGCCGGTGGCACGGGCCCGCGCTCGGCCCCGGCACGGACTTCACCGGCACCACCCCGCTGTACGGCCTGCCGCCGGGCGAGCAGGTGCACTACCGCGTGACGCTCGCCGATCCCGCCGATCCGCGCCGGACGGGCAAACCGGTGTACGGAACGTTCCGCACGGCTCCGGCCCGCCGCCGCTCCGGGGTGCGGTTCCTGTGGTCGGGCGACATCGCCGGGCAGGGCTGGGGCATCAACCCGGATACCGGCGGCTACCGGGTGTACGAGGAGATGCGCCGCCTGGACCCGGACTTCTTCCTGTGCAGCGGTGACAGCATCTACGCGGACGGTCCGCTGCAGGAGAGCGTCACCCTGCCGGACGGCCGAATCTGGCGCAACGTGATGACCGAGGAGAAGGCGAAGGTCGCCGAAACGCTGGACGAGTACCGGGGCAACTTCCGCTACAACCTGCTCGACCACAACGTCCGCCGCTTCAACGCGCAGGTGCCCTCCGTCGTGCAGTGGGACGACCACGAGGTACGCAACAACTGGTATCCGGGGCAGATCCTGGAGGATGCCCGCTACACCGAGAAGAACGTGGACATCCTCGCGGCGCGGTCGGCGCGCGCCTTCCACGAGTACGTGCCGCTCGCGCCCTCGTACGGTTCCGGGCGGCGTTCGCGCATGTACCGGGTGGTCCGTCACGGGCCGCTGCTCGACGTGTTCGTGCTCGACATGCGCTCGTACCGCAACGCCAACTCCCCCGGCCGCCAGGCGGACGACACGACGGGCATTCTGGGGGCCGAGCAGGCGCGGTGGCTGAAGCGGGAGCTCGCCGCCTCCCGGGCGGAGTGGAAGGTGATCGCCGCCGACATGCCGCTCGGGCTCGTGGTCCCGGACGGGGCGACGGACTTCGAGGCGGTCGCGCAGGGCGATCCCGGCGCGCCGCTGGGGCGGGAGCTCCAGATCGCCGAACTGCTCCGGTTCATCAAGCACCGCAGGATCACCGGCACCGTGTGGCTGACGGCCGATGTGCACTACACCTCGGCCCAGCACTACGCGCCGGAGCGGGCCGCGTTCAAGGACTTCGCGCCGTTCTGGGAGTTCGTGTCGGGCCCGCTCGCGGCCGGCGGCTTCCCGGCCAACGCACTGGACGGCACCTTCGGGCCGGACCGGGTCTTCGTGCGCGCCCCGGACCGGGCGAACGTCTCGCCGATGGAGTCGCCGCAGTACTTCGGGGAGGTGGAGATCGACGGCGACAGCGCGGAGTTGACCGTACGTCTGCGCGCCGAGGGCGGATCGGTGCTGTTCACCCGGGTACTCCGGCCGGGTCTCGTCGGCCAGTGAACGACGGCGAAGGGATCGATCCGGTGCTCCGGGGTGCGAGGGTCCGCCCCGGACCGTCGCCGGGCGGCCCGGCCGCTCGCCCGTTCCCGGACGGTCCGCCTGAAACGGGATCCGACCGCATCGAGATCTGACCGCATCCGAATCTGACCGAAACTGGCGATAGGCGACCAGATCGACCCGTAACCCATCGGTCACAAGGCGTTCGTGATCAGGCAACACCGCTCCTTCACAGTGAGGACATGACTGATGTGACCTCCGCGAAGAGCGCCCGCCGTCCGCACCACTGGCGGCGGGACCTGATCGAACTGGCCGCCCTGTTCACCGCCGTGGCCGTGGCCGACGCGATCGCTAATCTGATCGGGCACCAGCCGGACGGGCCTTTCCTGCTCATGGCGTCGGCCGTGGCCCTGGTGGCCACGGCCGCGTTCCACACGTGGTGGGCCCGGCGCCACGGTCACGCTCCTCCGCCGGATCCGGCGGGCCCCGGTCCCGGCGGAGGAGAAGCGCCGGCCGGGGCCGGGGGCCTGAGCGACGCGGTGAGCGGCCGGGCCGACGGGCTCGCCGGCTCCGAGGAGACCGTGCTGTGGCGGCTCCGGACGACGGTGCACGACGCCCCCGGCAGCCTGGCCGCGCTGTGCCTGGCCCTGTCCGGGCTGCGGGTGGACATCCTCACCCTCCAGACGCACCCGCTGGCGCGGGGCACCGTGGACGAGTTCCTGCTGCGGGCCCCGGCCCCGCTCCAGGCTCAGGAGCTGTCCCGCGGGATCGCCGCCGCGGGGGGCACGTCCACCTGGATCGAGCGGGCGGACGCCCACGATCTGGTCGACACCCCGACCCGAGTGCTGTCGCTGGCCACGAGGACGGCGCTGGACGCGGCCGAGCTCCCACTGAGCCTGCGTCAGCTGCTCGGCCGATGCACGATCCACTCGCTGCCGGCCGTCTCCGTCACCGGCCGGGAGACCGGGCAGAGCGCGCCGGTCGAAGGGGTGCTGGAGGAGACGGTGATGCGGCTGCGGGACCCGTCGGGCGGCGTCATCTCCGTCGAGCGGCCGTACCTGCCGTTCACCCCGACCGAGTTCGCCCGTGCCCGCGCCCTGGTCGAGTTGGACGCCCGGCTCGGCCCGCGGGTGCCGCGCGGCACGGACGTGCTCACCCTGCCCGAGGGCGACGAGATCACCGTGCGCCGCGCGGACCGCGGCGACCTCGCCGCCGCCCGCGCCATGCACGACCGCTGCTCGCAGAGCACCCTGGGCCTGCGCTACCACGGCCCCGTCAAGGACGCCGACCGCTACCTCGACCACCTGCTGAGCCCCCGTTTCGGCCGCACCCTGGCCGTGCGGACGACCTCCGGCAAGGTCGTGGCGCTGGGCCACCTCCTGTGGGACGGCGACGAGACCGAGGTCGCCCTCCTCGTCGAGGACGCCTGGCAGCGCCGGGGCATCGGCTCCGAACTGCTCGCCCGCCTGGTGACGATGGCCGGGGAAGCGGGCTGCGACAGCGTGTACGCGGTGACGCAGTCCCGCAACACCGGCATGGTGGCGGCGATGCGCGCGCTGGAGCTGCCCCTCGACTACCAGATCGAGGAGGGCACGCTCGTCATCACCGCCCGGCTGACGCCCGAAGAGGCTCCTCGGCCTTCCGCGCCGGCGGAACGGGCCCGTCGCTGAGCGCCTGGCACAGGTCCGCCCACAGGTCCTCGACGTCCTCCAGGCCGACCGACATCCGCAGCAGCCGGTCGCTGACGCCGGACGCCCGCCGGTCTCCCTCCTCCACGATGCGGTGGCTGATGGAGGCCGGGGTGCTGGATCAGCGAGTCGACGCTGCCGAGGCTGACGGCCGGGGTGATGAGCCGCACCCCGGAGATCACCCGGTGCGGGTCCCCGTACACCTCGAAGGAGACCATCGCGCCCCCGATCCGCGGGTAGTGCACGCGGGCGACCCGCGGATCGGCGGTGAGCCTGCGCACGAGTTCGGCGGCGCTCACCGAGGCCGCCCGGACGCGTACCGGAAGGGTGGACAGGCCGCGCAGGAGCAGATAGCCCGCCAGCGGGTGCAGCACCCCGCCGGTGGCGAACCGCACCTGCCGCAGCACGGCGGCGAACTCCTCGTCGCAGGCGACCACGCCGCCCATGACGTCGCCGTGGCCGCCGAGGTACTTGGTGGCGCTGTGCAGGACGATCCGCGCCCCCTCGTCGAGGGGGCGCTGCAGGACGGGGGTGGCGAAGGTGTTGTCGACCAGCAGCGGCACGGAACCGCAGGCGTGGGCGACGGCCCGGATGTCGATCTCGGCCAGCGTCGGGTTAGCCGGGGTCTCGATCATCACCAGGCCGGTGTCCGGGCGGATGGCGTCCGCGATGCCCGCCGGATCGGTCCAGGTCACCTCGGTGCCCAGCAGCCCGGCGCCGAGCAGGTGGTCGCTGCACCCGTAGAGCGGCCGGACCGCGACGACGTGGCGCAGCCCCTGGCTCGCCCGGGCGAGCAGCACCGCCGACAGCGCGGCCATGCCGCTGGCGAAGGCGACCGCGCTCCCGGCGCCCTCCAGCCGGGCCAGCGCCGTCTCGAAGCGGCCCGTGGTGGGGTTGTCGAGCCGGGCGTAGACCGGCAGCCCGTCGGGGAGGGCCCCGGTGGTGGCGAAGGCGTCGATCCGCTCGGCCTCGGCGCGGGCGTCGTAGGACGGGTAGGTGGTGGACAGGTCGATCGGCGCCGCGTGCAGGCCGAGGGAGGCGAGGTCGTCGCGTCCGGCGTGCACGGCTTCGGTGGCGAAGGCCCTGGACGGGATGGCGGCAGGGGGTGTCGTCGAGACGTCGTTGTCCATGCCGCCAGCCTGAACAGTTACCGGCCCGTAGCGACAAACTCCCGTGTTACGTTCGCCACATGCCCGATTCCGTCGCTCTCGATCCGGTGGACCTCCAGATTCTGCGGCTGTTGCAGAACGATGCCCGGACCACGTACCGCGAGCTCGCGGCCGAGGTCGGCGTGGCCGCTTCGACGTGCCTGGACCGGGTGGCCCGGTTGCGCCGCAGCGGGGTGATCCTCGGGGACCAGCTGCGCCTCGATCCGGCAAAGCTCGGCCGGGGGCTCCAGGCGCTGCTGCTGGTCCAGGTCAGGCCGCACCGCCGGGAGCTCATCGGGCCGTTCGTCGACCGGATCAGGGCGCTGCCGGAGTCGCGTGCGCTGTTCCATCTCACCGGCCCCGACGACTACCTGGTGCAGGTGGCGGTGGCGGACGCGGCGGACCTGCAACGGCTGGTCCTGGACGAATTCACCGCGCGCCGGGAGGTGGCCCGCGTGGACACCCGGCTGATCTTCCAGCAGTGGGAGTGCGGTCCGCTGCTGCCGCCCGCCGCGAGCTGACCGGCCGGGTCCGGGCACCGGGCCGGGGGGGCGGAGTTCGGACACCGGACACCACCGGTGGTGACGGGAGGGCCGCCGCCGTACGAGGATGTCCGCATGTCAGACACTTCGAGCAGCCCGCTGCCCCGTCAGGTCGCCGACGCCTACGTCGACGCGATCATCGAACTCGACCCCATCACCGGCACCTATCTGGGTGTGGCCGAAAGCTCGCGCCGGCTGCCCGACTTCTCTCCGGCCGGCCAGGCCGCCACCGCCGACCTCATCCGCGCGACGCTGCGCGAGCTGGACGCCGCCGAACAGCGTCCCGGAGCGGACAGCGACGCCGAGCGTCGCTGCGGCCGGCTCCTGCGGGAGCGGCTGACGGCGGAACTCGCCGTGCACGAGGCCGAGGAGGGGCTGCGGACCGTCTCCAACCTGCAGTCGCCCGCCCACAGCATCACCGAGGTCTTCACGCTCACACCCACCGCGACGGAC
Source organism: Streptomyces sp. V2I9 (assembly GCF_030817475.1). Lineage (NCBI taxonomy): Bacteria > Bacillati > Actinomycetota > Actinomycetes > Kitasatosporales > Streptomycetaceae > Streptomyces > Streptomyces sp. V2I9. The sequence continues at coordinate 517,536 of NZ_JAUSZJ010000002.1, forward strand.
GAGGACTGGGCGGCGGTCGTGGAGCGGCTGCGCGCGGTGCCCGCCGCGCACGAGGGGTACCGCGCCTCGCTGGAGCTCGGCCTGGAGCGCAAGCTGTACGGCGGGCCGCGCGCGACCGCCACGTTCGTCGGGCAGCTCACGGAGTGGGGCGGCGAGGGCGAGGGCGGGGCGTTCTTCGCGGAGTTCGTCGCTCCGGGGCCCGCGTCGCTGCGCGCGGAGCTGGACGAGGCCGCCGGGCGGGCGACGGCCTCGGTCCTGGCGCTGCGGGACTGGATGCGCGACGTGTACGCCCCGGCGGTGGAGGGGGCACCGGACCCGGTCGGCCGGGAGCGCTACGCCCGCTGGTCGCGGCTGTACAACGGCACCGACCTGGATCTCGACGAGGCGTACGCGTACGGCTGGTCGGAGTACCACCGGCTGCTCGCCGAGATGAGGACCGAGGCCGGGAAGATCCTGCCCGGCGCGGGCCCGTGGGAGGCGCTCGCCCACCTCGATGTGCACGGCCGGCACATCGAGGGGGTGGACGAGGTCCGCGCGTGGCTGCAGGGCCTGATGGACGAGGCGATCGAGGCGCTGGACGGCACGCACTTCGACCTCGCCGAGCGGGTACGGAAGGTGGAGTCCCGTATCGCGCCGCCCGGCGGGGCCGCCGCGCCGTACTACACCGGCCCGTCCGAGGACTTCTCCCGCCCCGGCCGCACCTGGCTGCCGACCATGGGCGAGACCCGCTTCCCGGTGTACGACCTGGTCTCCACCTGGTACCACGAGGGGGTGCCCGGCCACCATCTGCAGATCGCGCAGTGGACGCACGTGGCCGACAGCCTCTCCCGCTACCAGGCGTCGGTCGGCATGGTCAGCGCGAACGCCGAGGGCTGGGCGCTGTACGCGGAGCGGCTGATGGACGAGCTGGGCTTCCTGCCCGACCCGGAGCGGCGGCTCGGCTATCTGGACGCCCAGATGATGCGCGCCTGCCGGGTGATCGTGGACATCGGGATGCACCTGGAGCTGGAGATCCCGGCGGACTCCCCCTTCCATCCGGGCGAGCGCTGGACGCCCGAGCTGGCACAGGAGTTCTTCGGTAACCACAGCGGCCGCCCCGCCGACTTCGTGGAGAGCGAGCTGACCCGCTATCTGTCGATGCCGGGGCAGGCCATCGGCTACAAGCTCGGGGAGCGGGCCTGGCTGCTCGGCCGGGAGAACGCGCGCGCCGCGCACGGTGACGCGTTCGACCTCAAGTCCTGGCACATGGCGGCGCTCTCCCAGGGCTCGCTCGGTCTGGACGATCTGGTGGACGAGCTGTCACGGCTCTGACCCGGCCGGAACGGTCCGCGGGTCCCGTCGGGGGAAGCAGGGAAACGAAGTGAGGCGGTCGTCATGAGTGAGCGGAGCGGATTCCTGTTCTGCGCCGACCCGTTGAGGGCGTCACGGCCCGATCCGCAGTTCGCCGCCGAGGCCGCGGCGGCGCGTGCGGCCGGCGGCCGGATCGCGCTGGTCGATCATGACGCGCTGCTCGCCGGGGACGCGGCCGGTGCGGTGGCGCGGGTCGCGCGGGACTCCGGACCGTACTGGTACCGGGGCTGGATGATCCCCTCCGACCGGTACGCGGAGCTGGAGTCGGCGCTCGGCGCGCGGGGCTGCGCCCTGCTGACCGGTGCCGCGGACTACCGGCGGGCGCATGAACTCCCCTGCTGGTACGAGGAGTTCCGCGAGCTCACCCCGCGCAGCGTCTGGTCCGCCATGGCGCCGGGGGCTCCTGCGCCCACCGTCGGCGAGGCGGCCGGGCTCGCGGCGCCCCTGGGGCCGGGGCCGGGCATCGTGAAGGACTATGTGAAGTCCCGGAAGCACGAGTGGCACGAGGCCTGTTACGTCCCGGAGCTGGCCGACCGGGACCGCTTGGCCGCCGTGGTGAGCCGGTTCGTCGAGCTGCAGGGCGGTTTCCTCGCGGGGGGTGTGGTGCTGCGGTCCTTCGAGCCGTTCGTCGAGGGCGGCGAGGCGCGGGTGTGGTGGGTGGACGGGCGGGCGGTGCTCATCACCGCCCACCCGGACACCCCCGACCGGGCTCCCACGCCCGAACTCTCCGCCGTGCGGGAGGCGGTGGGCCGTCTCGGGCCGCGCTGGATCACCACCGACCTCGCACTGCGCGAGGACGGGGTGTGGCGGGTGGTGGAGGTCGGCGACGGTCAGGTCAGCGGCCTTCCCGCCGGGGCGGACGCCGAGGGCCTGTTCACCGCGCTGGCCGCCGCCGCGCTCCGCTGACCTCCGGGGCCGGACGGGCCCGAGGGCGGGGCGCGCCGCCGGACCGCCGGGCCGCCCCGAGGGCCGGGCCGCGCGGCCCGGTCACAGGCGGTGGTGGACGGACGACCCCTGACGCCCCTTCACCACTTCGAGCCGGGCCGGGATACGGCGGCGCAGGTCGGCCACATGGCTGACGATGCCCACGCTGCGGTCCCGTTCCCGGAGGGAGTCCAGCACGTCGAGCACCTCGTCCAGGGTCTGGTCGTCCAGGCTGCCGAACCCCTCGTCGATGAAGAGGGTGTCCAGGCGTACGCCGCCGGCCTCCTCGGTCACCACGTCGGCGAGGCCCAGCGCGAGGGCCAGCGAGACGAAGAACGTCTCCCCGCCGGACAGCGTCGCGGTGTCCCGTTCGCCACCGGTCCAGGCGTCGACCACATGCAGCCCCAGCCCGGCCCGGCGGCCGCCGGTGCGGGCGTCGGAGTGGACCAGCGTGTAGCGGCCGGAGGACATCCGCCGCAGCCGCGCGGTCGCGGCGACCGCCACCTGTTCCAGGCGGGCGGCCAGGACGTACGACTCCAGGCGCATCTTGCGCTCGTTGTCGGCGGAGGTGCCCGCCGCCAGGCCCGCGAGCCGGGCGATCCGCTCGTACTCCTGGCGCACCGGGCCGAGCCCGCGCACCTCGGCGGCGGCCTGCCGGGAGAGCCGGGTCAGCTCGGCGCAGCGTTCGTCGGCGGCGGAGCGGGAGGCGGACGCCTCGCGCAGCGACCGTTCCGCCGCCTCGAACGCGCTCCGGGCGGCCTCCGGTCGGGCGGGGGCCCGCTCGGCGGCCTCGCGGGCGTCGCATTCGGCGCGGCGGTCGGCGACCGCGGCGGCCTCGGCCTGCCAGGCGTCGACGCGGTGCTGGAGGTCGCGTTGGGCCGCCGCGTCCAGGAGGGTCGAGGCGGCGGCTTCCGGGGTGTCGAAGCCCGCCCGGTACGCCGCGTCGGAGAGCCGGTCGTCGGCCTCCTTGCGCCGCTGGGACGCGTCCTGTTCGGCACGTACCGCCTCGGCGGCCTCCGCGAGCCGGGCCACCCGGCGGGTGAGGCGATCCGCGTACGCGGCGACGGACTCCGAATCGCCCCGCACGGCGTCGAGTTCGGCGCACAGCGCCGTCCGCTCGCGGTCGAGCGCCTCGCGCCGGGAGGTGCGGGCGGCGGCCCGCCGTTCGGCCTCCTGCCGGAGTCCGAGGCGCTCACCGTGCTCGCGCTCGGCGGTGGCGAGCGCCTCGCGGGCGGCGTGGGTACCGGCGGCGGTGCGGTGCGCGTCGGCATGCTCGGCGGACAACCGGTCGACGGTGGAGCGGAGTTCGTCGACGGACGGGCCGGGATCGAGGTCCTCGCCCGTCTCGGGGCCGGTGTCCGGGTCCGTGTCGCGGGCCTCCGCGCGGGCGGCGGCGTGGCGTTCGCGGACGAGTCCGAGGGCCTGCTCCGCCCGGGCGCGTCCCTCCTCGGCGTGGCGGTGGGCGGCGAGGGCGGCCTCCTCGGTGGCCCGGTCCACATGGCCGTCGCCCTCGGTGGCGGGGGCCGGGTGGTCGGCGGAGCCGCAGACGGTGCAGGGTTCGCCGTCGACGAGCCCGGCGGCCAGCTCGGCCGCGATGTCCCGCAGCCGCCTCTCCCGCAGCCCGAGCCAGTTCTCGCGGGCGGCCAGGGCGCGTTCGCGGGCCTCCGCGAACGCCTGCCGGGCGGCCCCGGCCTCGGCGGCCAGGGCGTCGCGGCGGCGGGCGGCCTCCAGGCGGCGGCGGGCCGGGGCGAGGAGTCCGGCGAGCTGTTCGGCCCGTGTGGCGGCCTCCTGCGCGGTCTCGATGCGTTCGCGGAGTCCGGCATGGACGGTGTCCCAGCCCGCCAGCCAGGCGTCGGCGTCGCGTACGGTCGCCTCGTCGGCACGGGACTCCCGCTCCAGCGACTCCCGCTCCTCGTCGATGGCGAGGCTGCGGGCCTCCGCCCGGCGGGCCGCCTCCAGGCCGCCCAGCTCCTGCCGGAACCGGCGCTCCAGCTCGGCGAGCCGGTCGGGCCCCGCGTCCGCGAGGTCGGGGGGCAGCTGCGTCCTGGCCCGGTCGAGCGCGTCGGCCGCGCGTCGGTGGGCGCCCTCGGCCTCGTCGCGCAGTTCCAGGGCGGGGGCGACCCGGTCGGCCTTGCGGGCGCGCTCCAACCGCCTCCGGGCGCGGTCGTGTTCGGGCCGCCCTTCCTCCAGCGCGGCCGAGCGCCGCCGGGTCTCCTCGTACCGCTGCTGGAGGCGGGCGAGTTCCCGTTCGGCGTCCAGGGCCTGGCGGGCCGCGCGCTGCCGGTCCTCGGCGGCGGCGACGGCGCTGCGGGCGATGTCGAGCCGTTCGCGGGCGGTGGAGCGGGCGATCGCGGCCCACTCCAGCACGGCTTCGGCCAGGCCCGGTTCGCCGGGCCGGGCGGTGACCGGGGCGGCCTCGGCCCCGGCGGGCCCGGCCGCCTGGGCGGTGCGCTGGGCGAGGGCGAGAATCCGTTCGTCGGCGGCGGTGACCTTGGCCTCGGCGCCCCGGCGCAGTTCGGCGAGGCGTTCCTCGACGGCGGCGAAGCGGCGGGTGTCGAAGAGGCGGCCGAGGAGCTTGCCCCGCGCCTCGGCGTCCGAGCGCAGGAAGCGGGCGAAGTCGCCCTGCGGCAACAGCACGACCTGGCAGAACTGGTCGCGGCTCATGCCGATGAGCTGGGTCAGCTCCTCGCCGATCTCCTGGTGCGACCTGCTCAGGGACTGCCAGCCGCGCTCGGGGTCGTAGGCGCGCAGCCGGCTCTGGGCCTTCTCCATGGTGAAGCCCTCGCCCCGCTTCTTGGGGCGGGGCTGGGAGGGCCTGCGGGTGACTTCCAGGCGGCGGCCGCCGACGGTCAGTTCCAGCTGGACCTCGGTGGGCAGGTCCACGGGCGCGTGGTCGCTGCGCAGGGAGGCGCCGGGGCTCTGGCGGGCGCCGGGGACGGCTCCGTACAGGGCGAAGCAGACGGCGTCCAGGACGGAGGTCTTGCCGGCGCCGGTGGGCCCGTGGAGGAGGAAGAGGCCGGCGGAGGAGAGGGCGTCGAAGTCGACCTCCTGGGTGGCGGCGAACGGGCCGAAGGCGGTGACGCTCAGGCGGTGCAGTCTCACCGGGACACCTCGCGCACGGTCCCGTCCACCCGGACGTCGTCGAACGCGGCGCGCAGCACGGTGCGTTCGAGGTCGCTCGGTCCGCTGCCGCCGCGGACGTGGGCGACGAAGTCCTCGGCGATCTGGTGGTCGTCGCGGCCCTTCAGCCGCTGGGCGTAGGTGGCCCCCGGCTCCTCGGGGGGCCGCTCCGGGTCGAAGACGAGGCTGAGGGTGTGCGGGAAGCGCCGGGCGAGCCGGGCCATCGGGTCGGCGGGGCGGACCGGGTCGGTGAGGGTGGCCTCGACCCAGGCGTGCTCGTGGCGGTCCAGGGCGGGGTCCTCCAGGAGTGTGCCGAGGCGGCCGCGGAGGCGGGCGAGGGGCCGCTCCACGGGGCAGTCGATCCGTTCCTCGGCGGCGATGCCCCCGGCGCCGTCGAGGTCGATGAGCCACATGGTCTTGCGGTGGTCCGCCTCGGAGAAGGAGTAGGCGAGCGGCGAGCCGGAGTAGCGGACCCGCGCGGTGACCCGCTGGGAGCCGTGGAGGTGGCCGAGGGCCGCGTAGTCGACGCCGTCGAAGACTCCTGCGGGGACGGCGGCGACCCCGCCGACGGTGATGTCGCGTTCGCTGTCGCTGGGTTCCCCGCCCGCCACGAAGGCGTGGGCGAGGACGACGGAGCGGGTGCCGGCGGGGCGGGTGGCGAGGTCGGCGCGGACCTTGTCCATGGCGGCGGTGAGGACCGCCTCGTGACCGGCCCTGGCGGCCCCCAGGGCATCCTTGACCAGGGCCGGTTCCAGATAGGGCAGCCCGTAGAACGCCACGTCCCCGTGGTCGTCGGCCAGGACGACCGGGGTGGCGCAGCCCTCGGGGTCGGTCCGCAGATGGATCCCGGACCGTTCGAAGAGCCCGGCGCCGACGCCGAGCCGGCGGGCCGAGTCGTGGTTGCCGGAGATCATGACGGTGGGCACGCCCTCGGCGGCGAGCCGGTGCAACGCCCGGTCGAACAGCTCGACGGCGCTGAGCGGCGGTACGGCCCGGTCGTAGACGTCGCCCGCGACGAGGACCGCGTCCACCTCGCGCTCCCGGACGGTCGCCACGAGGTGGTCCAGGTAGGCGGCCTGGGCGTCCAGCAGGGGGACGCGGTGGAAGGACCGGCCCAGGTGCCAGTCCGAGGTGTGCAGGAGCCTCACGTGATCACACCGCCGGTTGTGGCCTGCATCGTCCTCGTCCTCCACCCCGTGGGCCGCGCACCGGCGGCCCGTGATGCCGCCCGGCAGCGACCACGCTAACGCCGCGGGGCCGCCGAACCCGCATCGATCATGATTCCGGCGTGCGTGGGATTGCCCTCACCACCGGCTTCGGCACCGTGACGTACGGCTGCGGGAGGGGGTGCGCCCGCCTCACGGTGGCGCGGTGGCGGTCACACGTCGCCGTACGCCTCGCCGCCCAGTTCCAGGGTGGCCGACCCGGCGGTGGCGTCGGCCAGCCAGCCGGTGAACGCCTCGACGTCGGCGTCCGGCAGCCCGATCTCGATGGTGACCGCCTCGGCGTACCGGACCTCGCGGACGTCCCTCCCGGTGGCCCGCAGGTCGTTCTCCAGCTTCCCGGCGCGCTGGTGGTCGATCCGGACCGTGGCGAGCCGGAACCGCTGCCGGGTGAGGGTCCCGAGGGCATCGAGGGCTTCGCCGACCACACCCCCGTACGCCCGGATCAGTCCGCCGGCGCCGAGCTTGACCCCGCCGTAGTAACGGGTGACGACCGTCGCGACGTACCGCACCTCCCGCCGCATCAGCATCTGGAGCATCGGAACGCCCGCGGTGCCGCCGGGTTCGCCGTCGTCGCTCGCCTTCTGTACGGAGGCGTCGGCGCCGATCACGTACGCGTAGCAGTTGTGGGTGGCGGTCGGGTGCTCCTTGCGGACGCGGGCGACGAAGTCCTGCGCCTCCTCCTCGGTGGCGGCGGGGGCGAGGGAGCAGAGGAAGCGGGATCGGTTGATCTCGCTCTCGTGCACACCCGCGCGGGCGACGGTCCGGTACTGCTCCTGCATCCGCCCACCCTATGCGCCGCCGCGCGGACGGGCCCCGGCGGGAATGCTCGGGCCGGGCCCGCCGGTTGTCCCGGCATGGACGCAGAGAGCACGTACGCGAACGGCGGGTACGCGGACCCCGCGACGATCAGGCGCATTCTCCAGGACACGGGCGACACCTGGGCGGTGGTCGGCCTGTCCGGCAACCGCTCACGGGCGGCCTTCGGCGTGGCGGAGGTCCTTCAGCGGTTCGGCAAGCGGGTCGTCCCCGTGCACCCCAAGGCGGAGACGGTGCACGGGGAGCGGGGATACGCCTCGCTCGCCGACATCCCGTTCCCGGTCGACGTCGTGGACGTGTTCGTCAACAGCGAGCTGGCCGGCGCCATCGCGGACGAGGCTGTGGCGGTGGGCGCGAAGGCGGTCTGGTTCCAGCTCGGCGTCGTGGACCCGGACGCCTTCGCGCGGACCCGTGCGGCGGGGCTGGACATGATCATGGACCGGTGCCCCGCGATCGAACTTGAGTCCCTACGTCAGGACAGACTCGGCAGAGCGCTCAATTCGGTACGGGCGGCCCGGATGGACGGCCTCGACGAGCGTGGCGCCGATCCGCGCATCGGGTCCAGGCCCAGGTCACCGGGCCGGGTGTACCGCGCGCCGGCGTGACGGGCGATGGCCGGGAACCTCTTGACATCTTGGCGGGGTGCGCGGCCGAAACGTTTCACGTACCGCTTGGCGCGCCGGGCGGGGGCAGAGGTGGTCATCCTCTCGGCCTCTGACCAGGCCCTACGGCATGTAACCGTAAGTCACCGACTCGTGGCCCGAGTCCGAGATCCGGCGCCAGTCGGGTGTGAGCCGTCCTGGGACGAAGATCCCGCTGTTGTCGGGCACCGAGGCCCAGCGGGCGGCACCACAGTCGTGGGTGCGCCATCCTTCGACTGCTCAGCGCCGGCGTTGAAGTCGCGGACCGCCCTGATGACGATGGGATCTTCGACGAATTCGACAACCTGGCTCGCCGACCGGGGCTCAGTCCACCGCGGCCGTTCCCTTGCCCCCTCGCCAGTCGATCCCGGACACGTCGACGCCCGATGTGCAGACAAGCATGCGAAGCCTCGGGTGGATACGGCTCTCCTGGTCGACAACCCACCCACCAGAGACTTCGCCACGTTGCCGGCCTAGCTGACCAGCCCGCCCCTCACGCAGGTTGAAAAGTGCTCACTGCCGTCTCGGTACAGATGGCCGCCTCCACCAGATGACCCGTACATGGCACCGAAGTCGATCCAGCAGCGGGGAACGTGTCGATTGGGCGCACTCTTCGAGCTTTCGCAGGTGGGACGTGCAGCACCCCGCCACCTGCGAGAAGGTCACCCTTCACGAGGCGGCCGCCGCCTGCCGGGCTCACCCGACCGTACGGACAAAGTTTCATTCGCGACCTCAAAGTGCGACGCACGCCCGTCCAGGCAGGGCGACATCACCGGAGGGCCCCCCACCTCCGCCCTCGCCATGACCGGTCAGCGCCTCCAGCCCTCAGACAGACAGCCGCTCCCGCCGCTCCGTGCACCCGTACCCCTTTGCGCACCTCGCCATTTCGGTCGGGTGCGAAGCGATCGGACTCCAGCGAGACAACAACGCACACCCTCGACGCGAGAGCCCCCCGCCGTCCCGCCGAAAGCCTCGCCGCGCCCCTGACGCGAGTGACACACCTCGAAATCATGCTTTGCTTTCACTAATCGCTAACTCGTCGAGATATGCCGATCGCGAGGCAAAGGGAGGCGAGTTCGGGAAAATCGGACGATAGGAGGACGAGCCTGGGCAGCAATTCCGATTCGTTTCGCGATCGCCACGCAAAATCCTTGACATGGTCACATTTTCCAAGGTTAAGTTCGCGGCTGCACAAGGTGGTTGCGCCAGCGGGAGCTGGCTCCTAGGGGTGGGGTGGCGGGGGGGGTGCGCTTTGGCGTGCGTAAACCTGGTGATGTCGTGACCAGGCATGACGGTGGTGTCCCGAAGGAACCGGACAACGGTGACCACGCGGGGACGGGCGCGCATGGGCATTCACGGCGAGTCGCCATAGCAAAGAAGGCCGGTCTGTTGGCGGTGTTCGCACTTGCCCATGGCAGGCCGTACGCAGCTCCCGCGCAAGCCGCAGCGGCCTGCGCGGGAGGAGCGAGCGTCTTCAACGGGGACGGCATCCGGGATGTCGCGACAGCCGCCCCCGAAGCCACGGTCGCGGGCAAGAAGCGTGCCGGCCTGATGCGGATCGTGCTGGGGGGCGGCAAGGGAGCCGTAGAGATATCCCAGGAGAGCCCCGACGTTGCCGACGGCGCGGAGGCCGGTGACCGTTTCGGCACGTCGCTGGCGGTCTACGACGCCGACCTCGACGGGTGTGCAGATCTCGCGATCGGTACACCGTACGAGGACGTGGGCCCGGAACGGGACGCCGGTTACGTTCAGGTGATCTTCGGTTCGACGGAGGCAGTGGGTCGGGACAAGGCGAGCAAGGGCTTCCTGCAGGGCTCGGCCTATCCCATCGGAGGTACTCCTGAGCAGGAGGACTGGTTCGGTTATGCGGTGACAGCAGGCAAGTCCATCACAGGGAACCCCTTTCTTGTCATCGGAATCCCGGGCGAGGACATCGGCACCGTCCCCGATGCGGGAACTCTCGGCTACATCTACGGAACCGACTTCAAGGGCACCGCTGTCAGCCAGGACAGCGTCGGGGTCCGGGAGGAAGCAGAACGGTACGACCGGTTCGGCTCCTCGGCCGCTGCTACCGACCGGCACATCGCCGTCGGGGCGCCGAGGGAGAGCAGGGGAACCGTCGCAGGAACCGGTGGTCTGCGGGCGTTCGCACCACCGATCAACACCGACGACATCCCCAGGCCCCTCTTCGGCATGGGCCAGTCACGCACGCCGGACCCGGACACGGCCGCGCAGACTGACGATCATTACGCAACAGCCTTGGCCATGGCGCCGTGTCGTCCCGCAGGGGCGGCCGCCATCACCGATTCGCTCCTCGCCGTGGGTGTACCAGGAGAGGACCTGTCGACCACTGTCGACGCGAGTGCCGTCCACGTCTTCCACATCACCGCAGCCGGAACCGTCTCGCTGGTGAACTGGATCGACCAGAACACCCCTGATGTCGGCGGAAGCCCTGAGGCGGGGGAACTGTCCGGACAGCGACTCGCCGCAGCGGACACGACCACCGATGTGGTCAGCACCAGTGCCACGGTGCACCTCGCCGTCGGGGTGCCTGGTGAGGACATGGGGGAGTTCTCTGAACAGGGCGGTGTGCACAACCTGCCCATGATCGGTGCTCCTGGAGCTTCCGACGTATGGATCGGCCCTGGTGCAGGTGAGCCTGCGGCGCGCACGTACACGGGCCTGAGCCTCGGAACGAGTCGACTCTCCTCTACGTCGGCACGCCGTACGGCCGCGGGTCGGTGCGGGCCGTACACGGTTCTCGTGAGGTGAGGCCGAAGGGATGTCACCAGCTCAGAGCTGGAAGCCCGGCACGGACGGGATCCCGGTGGGCGACGGCGCTCTCGGCGCAGTGATCCGCTGAGTGTCCGGTCAGGTCCGGTGGTCAAGGAATATCGAGTGACAGGGTGAGGAAAACAAGATGCGGTACAGGCGGGCGAGACCGAATTCTTTCGCCGACGGCGAGAGCCGTCGAGACAGAGCGAGCCGCTCACGGGGACAGAGATGGGCCAGGGCGGTGGCAGCCTCGGTAGTCCTGAGCGCGGCATTCGCCGTCACCTCGGCCCCGTCGTTGACATCCGTAGCAACTGCGGCGGTGGTGTGCCCCTCCGGCGTGGAGAACGACTTCAACGGGGACGGTGTCCGGGACGTTGCCATCTCCGATCCCGAAGCTACGGTTTCGGGAAAGGCCAAGGCAGGCGCGGTACAGGTTGTGTACGGCGGAGGCAAAGGCACCCTGCGCCTCGATCAGGACTCCGCGGGCGTCCCTGGAGCACCCGAGACGGGAGACCGCTTCGGGTTCTCACTGGCGGTCTACGACGCCAACCTGGACGGTTGCAGTGACCTCGTGATCGGCATTCCGTACGAGGACCTTACTGTCACCTCTCCGGTGGCGGGGACCTTCCTCGACGCCGGGCTGGTACAGGTCGTCCACGGAGCGACGACCGGGCTCGGCACCGGCCCGGCGGCCAAGGAGTTCTTGCAGGGCACCGGCAAGCCGCTGGGAAGTGGGATCGAGAAGGACGACTGGACGGGCTATTCACTCGCGGCAGGCAAGACCGCGACCGGTTCCCCGTACCTGATCATCGGAGTTCCTGGCGAGGACATCGGCACGGTGGTGGACTGCGGCGCCATGTTCTATGTCCACGGCACCGCACAGACCGCTGTGATAGTCCACCAGGACACCGATACGGCCGGAGCTGTGTCGGGCACGAATGAGCAGGACGACCGGTTCGGTTCCTCGCTGGCGGGTACCCCCACTCACTTCGCCGTGGGCTCACCCGGCGAGGCCCTGGGAACGAATGCCTTCGCCGGCGGCACCGCTGTTTTTAGTCATACGCTCGTCTCCGGTTCTCCGAAGCCGTTGCTCGGGCTGGGACAGGACCAGGACGCGATCAGTGGGGTCGAGGAGGCAGGTGACGGTTTCGGCACCGCGCTGGCCATGGTCCCCTACCGTCCCGTCGGCGCCACCTCCACCACGGAATCGCTGCTCGCGGTCGGAGTCCCGGGCGAGGACCTGGTCACCACGGAGGACGCGGGAGGAGTCGCGGTCTTCCGCATCACCGCAGCGGGAACATTCACCCAGACCTCGTGGATCGACCAGGACTCCGTGGACACCGAAGAAGCGGCCGAACCGGGTGATTTCTTCGGCCAGCAACTGGTGGCAGTGAACAGCTCACCCTCCACGACGAGTTCGGCCACCACGACACGGCTGGCAGTCGCTTCTCCCGGCGAGGAATCGAGCAAGGAGCACCTGGAAAAGGGTGGGGTGCAGATTTTCCCGCTGGTAGGTGCGGTCGGAGCATCCGATCGCTGGATCGATCCGGGGTACGGGATCGGCGCGGAGGTCGGTCCGAGGATGTACGCCGGTCTCAGCCTGGGAGCGAGCTCGGCAGCGCTCTACGTGGGAGTGCCCTACGGGCCTGCCGCGGGGCAGGCGGTTCACGGATTCTCGTGGAACGTCGCCACCGGCGGTGCGCCCACACAGACATTCAAGCCCGGAGAGGGCGGCTTGCCCGCTGGTGGGGTGGCCTTCGGCGCGGCAGTGCGCTGAACGGCCGGCGGGAGATGAGCGGAAGATGAACGACAGGGTGGGTAACGAACGAATGACCGTACGCAGAAGACGCTCGGGGGCAGTCCTCAGCAGCGCGATTGCCGCCGCTGTGCTGGCGGGGGTGCTCACGGGGACACAGGCATCCGAGGCGGAACGGAGCCCGGACATCGCTCCGGTGGCAGCCGGTGAACTGGCTACGACTGAGGGACAGGCGCTCGCGGCAGCCGAGGAGAGTGGGAAAGACGTCGAGATCACAGGTCTGCGCTCCGAGCGGCGTGAGATCTTCGCTCAACCGGACGGGACGTTTGTCGCACGTGAGTACACCGATCCGATCCGGACCGTGCGGAACGGCAAGTGGGTCGAGATCGACGAGAATCTCGTCCGGCGCGCCGACGGCAGTTGGGGGCCGAAGGCAGCCACGGTGAACCTGTCGTTCTCGGCGGGTGGAACCGGCAAGCCGTTCGTGACGATGGACCGGGCGGGACGTCAGCTGTCCCTCACCTGGCCCTACGGTGATCTGCCCGCACCGAGGATCGAGGGTGACAGCGCCACCTACGTGGATGCGATCGCGGGGGTCGACCTGGTGGTTCGGGCCGAGGCCGACGGGTTCGGTCATCTGCTGGTGGTGAAGACCCCGGAGGCTGCCGCCGATCCCCGGCTGGACGAGGTCGCTATGGGGCTCAAGGCCCAGGGGCTGACGGTCGGGGAGGATGCTTCCGGAGCGCTCAAGGCAGAGGACGCGGCCGTCGGCGGCACTGTCTTCGAGGCGGGAAAGCCCGTCATGTGGGACTCGGCGGCGGTGACGGAGGCGGCGAAGAAGGCCCAGGGCCCTCAGGCGGTCGCCAAGGCACTGGCCGCTGCGGCCGACGACCTCGCCGAATTGCCGGAACCCGCTCTGGACGGGGCCGGCGGAGGTGGCCGGTCGGCCGAGCTGGGCATCGAGGTGTCTCGGGACAAGCTGACCCTCATCCCTGACCAGGAACTGCTGGCGGACGAGTCCACCGTCTTCCCGGTCGTGATCGACCCGCTCCAGCGCACCACGTCGCGCGCAGCGTGGACCGGAGTGATGTCCGGTATGCCGAGTGAGCAGGACTGGAAGTACTCCGGTGACGCGGGTGTCGGCAAGTGCCCCACCGACTACAACCCTGTCTCGTGCAACGGGGTCGGCGTGCGCCGGCTGTTGTTCACCATGCAGATGTCGTTCTACAAGGGGAAGCAGATCCTGGGTGCGACGTTCGCGGCCCGGGTGGCGCACATCTACAGCGCCTCCCCCACCGCGGAGCCGATCCAGCTCTATCGGATCGGCGGCAAGGACCACACCATCACTTCCGGGAGCGACTGGTCGAACACCAAGGACGACTGGACCGACTACCTCCAGACCGTGGACAAGGCCATCTCTCCGACCTCTTGCTCCAGCGACGCCAACCTGCGCTTCGAGAGCGGCGCGACCGGTGAGCTGACCAGCGAGGTCCAGACGGCTGCGGACGGCGGATGGTCGTCGATGACTCTGGGCCTGCGGGCCGCTGACGAGTCGCGGTTCGCCGAGTGGAAGCGCATCTGCGGGAACGCTTTCCTCGAGATCAGCTACAACACGCTTCCCAGGCAGATCTCGACGGCCAAGATGTCCTCCGACCCCGGTGGCTCGTGCAAGTGGGGCAGTGGCCGCCCTTATGCCGAGAAGCCTCCTGTGCTGAGTGCCGTCGCCTCCGACCCTGATCACGGCAACGGCCACACCGACAAGGTGAAGGTCCAGTTCAAGGTGGCTTGGACACCGGCCGGTAGCTCGGCCGAGACGTCGTACACCTACGACACTCCCTACCAGGCACCGATCTCGGAAACCCGGTTCACCCATCAGGTGAAGACATCGATCCCGCAGAACACGGTCATCTACTGGAGCGTGCGGGCCTACGACGGTGACGGCTGGGGCCCCTGGAGTACCGACGGGGCGCCGCAACGGTGCGAGTTCATGTACGACGCCACGAAGCCGGGCAAGCCGAACGTGCTGTCCAAGGAGTACCCCTCGAACACGGTGTGGCAGGACGGTGTCGGTACCTCGGGCACGTTCACGTTCTCGCCGAACCTCAACGACTCCACTCCCGACACCGATGTCGTGAAGTACCGCTACGGCTTCAACAGCGATGCTTCGCCGGCCACCACGGTCACGGCATCCGCAGCCGGCGGCCCCGCGTCCGTGACGTTCACGCCGACACGGGCCGGACGTAACTGGGTGGACGTGGTCGCGGTCGACAAGGTGGAGAACCCGAGCACCCTGGCGCGTTACGAGTTCCTGGTCACCGAGGGCAAACCTGTCGTGGCGCAGTGGAATCTCGCTGATGCGGCCGCCAGTTCCTCCGCCCACGACGAGCGGGAGACGTTCTCCGCCGACAAGGGGGACGGGGTCACGTTCGGTGTCAGGGGGCCGGCTGGCAAGGTGGACGCGGCAGCGGCCTTCGACGGGACCCCGGGCGCGTACCTCGACGCCGGTGACACGGTGCTGGACACGTCCAAGAGCTTCAGTGTCAGCGCGTGGGTCCGTCCCACCTCCCTCGACCGCGACATGACGGTGGTCAGCCAGGACGGTACGGGAGAGCCTGGTTTCACACTGGGCTATGACGCGACCGCAGGAACGTGGGCCTTCTCGGTGCCGGTGAATGACATCGACTCCCTCGGTTCCTGGAAGGCGGTCTCCACCGGGGTCACGCCGGTCAAGGACCAGTGGATACTCCTGACGGGCGTGTACGACGCGCAGAAGAGCGAACTGCGGCTGTATCTCAACAAGGACTCCAAGGGAACGGCGCTGCGCCGCTCGATGTGGCGTTCCTACGGGCCGCTCCAGATCGGCCGGTCGACCGCGAAGAGCGGCTACCGCGACAACTTCGTCGGTGATCTCGCCGAGGTGCGGGTATTCGACCGGGTGCTTCCCCAGACGCAGGTGGCGGAGCTCATGACGGTCAAGCCGGAGCGGAAGGGGTACTGGCAGCTGGACGCGGCGAACGGTACGACTACTGCGGAAACGGGTGGCGGCCAGGCACTGACCCTCGCGGGCGACGCCTCGATCTACCGGCCCGCGGATCCGCTGTTCGACACCGCGGCCCTGGTCGGCGACGGGAACCTGGTACTGGACGGAACCGGGGACTACGCGTCCACGGCGACAGCTCCGGTCAGCGGAGGTGGGAGCTTCACTCTGAGCGCACGCGCCCAGTTGACCTCGCTCGACCCGCAGAAAGCACAGACCGTGTTCTCGATCCCCGGGCGTAACACCAATCGTGTCAACGTGCGCTACCAGCCTGCGGTGGACGCGGACACTCCCGCCATGTGGACGCTTGCTGTGGCTCAGACAGATACAGCAGGCCCAGTCGTCAAGATCTTCAACGACAACCAGGCGCTGCCCAGTCCTGAGGGTGCCGGCCAGCACCTGGCAGTCGTCTACGACGCCTTCGCCAACGAGATCCGTCTCTACGTGGAAGGCCAGCTGGCCTCCTCCGCCCGTGGCGTCGAGAACACGCTGTGGACCACGACGAGCGGTCTCCAGGTAGGCCGTTCAATCTTCTCGAATGAGACGGAGTACTTCGCCGGCGCGATCGACGAGGTGCGTGCCTACGACGGTGCGACCGACCCCATCGCGGTCCGGCAGATGGCCGAACTCATCTCCGTACCCGACATGTAACAGCTCCGTGCTGCCGGCCCCCTCGCCGTCGAGGGGGCCGGTCTTCAAACCTTCTTCTCGTCTCGCGCCGCTGCCTCGTGCTGCCCAGCGCCCCTTCACCTGTGGAGTTCCCGATGCCGTTCCGTGGGCGGTTGCTCAACCGCCGCATACCAAGACACATCATGGGCGCCAACGGCGCTCGGACTGGCCCTGGCGCTATCGGCGTCGACCGTGCAGCAGGTGGCCTTCGCCGACGACAAGGGGTCCTCCCGGCCCGGCGTCCAGGACATGGGTGACCCCGTCGAGGGGACGAAGGGCAAGGTCAAGAAGCGGCCCAAGGACGCGGCCCGCCAAGCCGCGGTCACGAGGCTCGATCCCGCCACCTGGCCCAAGCAGGGGCGCGCCGAGATCGTGGTGGGCGAAGCGGGCGCGAAATCTCCCACCGCGGTGAAGGCAGGCACACTTCCCCTCTCCGCGACGGCGGTCGTCAAGAAGACCGGCGCGAAAACGGACGATGCCCCGTCGAGGGTCGCCGTCGACGTGCTCGACGCCGAACGCGCCAGCGCACTGGGCGCCGGCGCCCTGCTCCAGGTGGAGCGTGCGGATGACGCCGACAAGGCCGCCAAGATCCGCCTGAAGGTGGACTACTCCTCCTTCGCCGAGGGTTTCGGCGGCAACTACGGGGCCCGCCTGCGTCTGGTCGAGCTTCCCGGATGCGCGGCCGTGGCCACCCCCGGCAGCAAGGCGTGCCCGCAGCAGCCCAAGGTGCTGCCCGCCGAGAACAACATCGTGGCCGGTACCCTGTCGGCCGACGTCACCGCGGCCCCCGCCGACGCCGGCGCTTCCACGATGGCCGCAGACGCCCCCGCCCTGCTCGCTGTCGCGTCCGGCCCGTCCTCGGCCCAGGGCACGTACAAGGCGACAGCCCTCTCCCCGTCCGCCAGCTGGTCCATCGCCCCCTCTTCGGGGGGCTTCTCCTGGAACTACCCTGTACGCGCGGTGCCGACCCCTGGCGGTCTGGCGCCCACTGTGGGCCTCGGGTACTCCTCCCAGTCGGCCGACGGCCGCACCTCGGCGACCAACAATCAGGGTTCGTGGGTCGGCGAGGGCTTCTCCTACGACCCCGGCTACATCGAGCGCCGCTACAAGCCCTGCTCCGACGACGGGCACACCGGCTCGGGTGAACAGTGTTGGGCGTTCGACAACGCCACCATCCTGCTCAATGGCAGTTCCGCGGAGATCGTCAAGGACGACACGACGGGGAAGTGGCAGCTGTCCAACGACGACGGCTCCAAGGTCGAGAAGCTCACCGGCGCCACCAACGGTGACGACAACGGCGAGCACTGGCGTGTCACCACCAGTGAGGGGACGGAGTACCACTTCGGGCGGAACCGGCTTCCCGGCTGGGCGGCGGGCAACGAGGAGACCAACTCCGCCTGGACCGTCCCGGTCTTCGGCGACGACTCCGGCGAGCCCTGCTACAACGCCACCTTCACCAGCGCCCACTGCCAGCAGGCCTGGCGCTGGAGCCTGGACTATGTCAAGGACACGCACGGCAATGTGATGTCCTACTTCTACGAGCGTGAGACCAACCACTACGCGCTGAACGGCAAGACCGACGTCAACGGCACCGCCTACCACCGTGGCGGCTACCTCAAGCGGGTCGACTACGGACTGCGCGACGGCCAGGTCTACGCCGCCAAGGCACCGGCCCGTATCACCTTCACCACCGCCGAGCGCTGCCTGCCGACCTCGGACTTCGACTGCGCGGAGTCCAAGCGCACCAAGGCGAACGCCGCTCACTGGCCCGACGTCCCGGTCGACCAGGAATGCAAGGCGGGGACCAAGTGCACCGTCGGCCAGTCCTTCTGGACGACCAAGCGCCTGACCGGCGTCACCACCCAGATGCGCAAGGACGCCACGACCTACCAGGACGTGGACGCCTGGACGTTCACTCACCTGTTCACCGACAACGGTGACGACTCCAAGACCCTGTGGCTCTCCAAGATCGATCACGAGGGTCGGGTCGGCACCGCCACCAAGCTGCCCTCCCTGGACCTGTACGGCGAGCAGTTCGCCAACCGGGTGGACGCGATCGGCGACAACATCTCCCCGTTCTACCGCTACCGTCTCGGTGCGGTGCTGACCGAGACCGGCGCCCAGCTGGACATCAACTACGCCGCGACCAACTGTTCCAAGGACGTGCTGCCCAAGCCCGGCGAGTCGACCAAGCGTTGCTACCCGGTCAAGTGGGCGCCACCCGGCTACCTGGAACCGATCACTGACTGGTTCCACAAGTACGTCGTCGCCGAGGTCATCGAGACCGACCGCACCGGCGGCAGCGACAAGCTCGTCACCCGCTACGACTACACGGGCAATGCCGCCTGGCGGAAGGCCGAGCCGGACGGCATCACCGAGGACAAGTACCTCACCTGGGGCAGTTGGCAGGGCTACGACAAGGTCAGAGTCACCAGCGGCACCGCGGACAAGCAGACCACTCGCGTCGACTACACCTACCTGCAGGGTATGGACGGGGACAAGGACTCCTCCGGCACCGCCCGCGTGGTGAAGGTGAAGGACTCCACCGGGACGGAATTCACCGACTCCAAGGAGTACACCGGACACCAGCTCGAAGCCGTCGTCTACGACGGCTCCAAGGCCGTCGCCCGGACCATCAGCCACCCCTGGAAGCACTACACCGCCACTCAGACCCGCAGCTGGGGAACCACCTACGCGTCCATCGTCAAGCCCCGGATCAACCGCGGCTTCAGCCTGCTGTCCGACGGCTCCTGGCGAGTGACCAAGTCGACCACCACCTACGACACCGCCACCCGCACCGGACGCGTCACGGAGGTGGAGGACCTCGGTGACGTGGCCAAGGCCGACGACGACACCTGCACGCGCACCTGGTACGCGGACAACACCGACAAGAACATCCTGTCCCTGCCTCGGCGCAGCGAATCCCTCTCGGTCCTCTGCTCGGCGGCCTCCGTCGACCGCAAGACGCAGATCCTCGCCGACGAGCGCACCTTCTACGACGGAGGGGGATACAACGTCGCACCCACCAAGGGCGACGCCACCACCACCGAACGCCTCACCAAACACGACGGCACCACCGCCACCTATCAGGCGACCGGCAAGACCGGCTACGACGCGTTCGGCCGTGTCAGCTGGCAGCAGGACGCCAAACAGATCGGCACCGAGACCAAGACCACGACCGACTACACGGACGTCAACGGCCTTCTCTCCAGCACCAAGTTCACCAACGCACTGGGCCACGTCTCGACCACCGACTACGCTCCGGCCTGGGGCCTGTCGGCGGGCCAGACCGACCCCAACGGCAAGCGCACGGACCTCGCCTACGACGCACTCGGCCGCCTCACCTCCGTCTGGCTGCCGGACCGGACCACGGCCCAGACCCCCAGCATCAAGTACTCCTACGACGTCCGTCGCGACAAGCCGGTCACGATCAAGACCGAGAAGGTCGAGATCGACGGTTCCTACGGCACCGAGTACCAGCTCTTCGACGGCCTCCTGCGTGGCCGCCAGATCCAGACCGAGGGCCCCAACGGCACCCGCATGGTCGCCGACTCCTGGTACGACGGCGCGGGCAAGGTCAAGAAGACCAACGCCACCTACAACGCCGCCGGCGGCCCCGGCAGCGAACTCCTGATCGTCCACGACGGTGAGGTCGGCGCCCAGACCCTGTACGAGTACGACGGCCTGGGCCGCCCCACCGCCGAGATCTTCGCGGTCTCCGGTTTCGAGAAGTGGCGCTCCAAGACCGTCTACGACGGTGAGAAGACCCATACCGACCCGCCCACCGGCGGCATCGCCACCACATCCGTCTCCGACGCCCAGGGACACACCACCGCCCTGTGGCACTACCACGGAGACCGGCCCGACATGCTGCTCGGCCACGACGAGACGAAATACACCTACACCCCTACCGGCCAGCTGCAGACCGTCACCGACGACAAGAACAACGTCTGGCGCTACGAGTACGACCAGCTCGGCCGGAAGACCAAGTCGATCGACCCCGACTCGGGCACCTCACTCACCGAGTACGACGAACTCGACCGCCCCATCACCGCCTACGACGCCCGGAACAAGCGGACGTCCACGGTCTACGACGGCCTCAGCCGCCCGGTGACCACCTGGGAGGGCGCGCCCGAGACGGGCACCAAACTGACCGAGACCCGCTACGACAAGGCGGGCTGGCTCGGCCAGGCCTACGCGTCGCTGCGCTACATCTCCCCCACCGAGTACTTCGCCACCGTCACCCAGACGATGGACGAGTTCTACCGCCCGCTCAAGACCGCGTACGCGGTACCGGCCTCCCAGGGCGCCCTGGCCGGGAACTACATCTTCACCAGCAGCTACAACCGTGACGGTACCGCCCGCGGTACCGGCCTGCCCGCCGCCGGCGGCCTCCCGGCGGAAGCGCTGACCTACGACTACGACGCATTGCAGCGCCCGACCACGATGACGGGTACCACCCCGTACGTCACCAACACCGTCTACTCCAACAAGAGTCACCTGCAACAGCTGGAGCTCTACGGTGGCTCGGGCAAGAAGATCACGCAGACCTTCGAGTACGAGAAGGGCACCGACCGCCTCAAGACCGCCACGGTCGACGTCCTGGGCAACACCACCCCCGTCAAGCGATCCGGCTACTCCTACGACCAGGCCGGCAACATCCTGTCGATCTCGGACACCGCGAGCACCACGACACCGGATGTGCAGTGCTTCGCCTACGACAGCGGACAACGCCTGAAGGAGGCCTGGGCACCGTTCTCCACCACGACGGACGCGGCGGGCAGCGGCACGGTCGGCGCCGATGAAGGAGGCTCCAGGCCTCAGGCCTGCGACGCCGCCCCCGGCACGAGCGCACTGGGCGGCCCGGCCCCGTACTGGAAGTCCTACACGGTCGACTCGATCGGTAACCGCACCTCCGAGACGATCCACGACACCTCCCTGGACGCCTCCAAGAACGTCACCCGCACCTACACCTACGGCGGAGCCGGCGCTCTCGGCGACGGCCCGCACCAGGTGACCAAGGTCATCGAGAAGACCCCGACCGGCGACCGCCAGTCGACGTACGAGTACGACGACTCCGGCAACACCACCCAACGCACCATCGGCGGCAACGCCCAGACCATCGAGTGGGACGCCACCGGCAAGCCCACCAAGATCAAGGACACCTCAGGGGAAACCACCTTCCTCTACGACTCCGGCGGCAACCGCGTGGTCCGCAAGGACCCCAAGGCCACCACCGTCTACCTGCCCGGCATGGAGCTCTCCATGGCCACCGGCACCACCACGGTCAAGGCCACCCGCTACTACTCCTTCGCCGGCCAGACCATCGCCGTGCGCACCAGCGACAACAAACTGTCCTTCCTGGCCGCCGATCACCACGGCACCGGTGAACTCAGCATCGACTCCGCCACCGGCGCAGTCGCCCAGCGCCGCTTCGACCCCTACGGCGTCGAACGCGGCAAGGCCACCGGCACCTGGCCCGGCGACAAGGGATTCGTCGGCGGTACCCAGGACGCCTCCACCGGCCTGACCCACCTCGGCGCCCGGGAGTACGATCCGCAGCTCGGCAAGTTCATCTCGGCCGACCCGCTCATCGACTACACCAGCCCCCAGCAGATCAACGGCTACGCCTACGCCGACAACAGCCCCGTCACCCTGTCGGACCCCAGCGGTCTGATGCGAGCGCCCTTGGACGGGGAGCGATTCTGCCAGGGCGGGTGGAGCAAGTGCGGGTCCGGCCCCCCGCCCACCCCGGAGCACGCGGCGGTCAACAGAGCCCAGGGAGAGGTCTACCAAGCCGAACGACAGTACGCCTCCGCCAAGAAGCGCACGATCCAGGCAGGCAAGGAACTCGTCAAGATCGTCCGCGACATCCTCGGCGTCGATGCCGCGCTGGACTGCCTCGCCACCGGTGACCTCGGCTCCTGCGGGGAGACCGTCCTCAACATCGCCGGCAGCTTCGCCGGCGGCATAGCCGGCAAGATCCTCGCCAAATACGGAGCCCCCTGGGACTGGGCCAAGGGCGCCAAACTCGTCAAGAGAGTCATCGGCCTGGTCGACGACCTGGTCGGCGGCGCCCTGGACATGTACAAGTCGTCCAAGAGCCTCGGCAAGGCCAAGGACGCACTGGCATCAGCCGAAGCCAAAGCCAAAGCGGCGGTCAGCAAGAGCAAATCGAGCGAACCCTCCGGGGGCAGCTGCTCCATCGGCAAGAAGCACAGCTTCCTGCCCGGCACCAAAGTCCTCGGCGCCGATGGCACGACCAAACCCATCGAGGACGTCGAACTCGGCGACAAGCTCGTCGTCACCGACCCCGAGACCGGCAGAACGACGGTCCGCGAAGTCGCCGGCACCATCGTCACCGAGGACGACAAGCACTTCGTCGACCTCACCATCGCAACAGGGAAGGGCAAGGACACCGCTTCCCTGATCTCCACCACGACGCACCCCTTCTGGTCCGTCTCGGAGAACGACTGGATCAACGCCGGTGACCTCAAGCCCGGCATGACCCTCCGCACCCCCGACGGCACCACCGTCACCCTCGAAGCGACCCGCGCCTTCGACAAACGCCAGCGCACCCACGACCTGACTCTCACCGACATCCACACGTACTATGTGCTGGCGGGGGCAACGCCGGTACTCGTTCACAATTGCAATACACCTCGGGGCTTTCCCGACCGAGAGCTTCCGAGGGACCCCCGGACTGGTGAGCCAGCTCCTGATCCGGCGGCCGCCGGTTATCCGCACACGCAACTTGGGGTGAAGGGAAGTAGGCGCAATCCCCCGTACGCTCAGGCCCGAGAGTTCGATGCAGACGGAAAACCCGTCCGGGATGTCGACTTTACTGATCACGGGAGGCCGCAGAACCATGACAATCCGCATCAGCATCCCTGGAATGAAAACGCAACCGGCGGCACCCGAAGCCGCGGTGGCGCGGAACCATTGGATTGGGGTGACCAATGAGCGAACTTCTGGAATTCCGGATGCATGACGCTGAAGGCGGAATAGTCGGTCTCGACAGCCTGCTTTCCCTGGTCCCGGACAACAACTGGGTATGGTCTGTGCTCGACTTCGACGGGATTGTGCAGGGGGTGACCGGTCTGGAATATGCGGAAATCCGCCAGAAGATAGCTTCCTCGTCGCAGGGGTATGTCATGTCGTGGGCTCAGGTTCGGGAATTCGCGACCGGTGTCCGCCAGTGCTTCGATCTGCTGCTCGTAGCAGCAGGAGAGCATCGCCTGCTTGATCCGGAACGATTCACTGCGGGCGATTTCGCAGGATTCCCCTTGGTTCTAACTGCGAGCGACAGTACTTGGTGGACGGTGGAGATCGACGCCGACACCGAAGGGGCATCTGTTCTCGCGGCAAGACTCCGAGCGCGCTATAGAGGCGAGACGGGATAGAAGGCGGCGAACATCAGTAGTCGCTGAGGCAAACTTGAGGCCCCGCCAGGTGTGTCCTGGCGGGGCTTCTGCGTGGGGTGACGGCAGTAGCTCACGGCAACGTCAGCGGACGAGCGCGGTGCAGGGTGGCGGTTCATCGCCGTCACAGTCGGCCTTCTCGGTGCTCTCCGGGCTGCCGAGGACGATGCTGAGGCTGTCGATGGCATTTTGCTGGAGGCGCAGTCGGACGTGGGCGTAGACGGTGGCGGTGACGCCGATGTGGGCGTGGCCGAGGAGTTCCTTGATCACGACGAGTTCGACGCCCTGTTCCAGGAGCAGGGTCGCGGTGGAGTGCCGGAGGTCGTGGAAGCGGATGCGGCGGAGGCCGGCCGTGCGGAGGAGCGTGGTGAAGGCGCGGGTGAGGTTGGTCGGGTCGATCGGTCGGCCCTGCGCGGTGGTGAACACCTGCCCGTCGCGCTGCCACGTGGTGCCCGCGGCCTCACGCTCGCGCTGCTGCTGCTCGTGGTGAAGCTTCAGCGAATGGGCTCAGCGGGCGGGGAGGGCGATGCGGCGTTCGGAGGCCCGGGTCTTGGTGGGAAGCGTGGTGAGCCCGCCTGTGCTGGTGCGCTGAAGGGTGCGGCGGATTGCGGCGGTGCCCGCGTCGAGGTCGAGGTCTTCCCAGCGCAGGCCGAGGAGTTCGCCCTTGCGGAGTCCGGTGTGGAGGGCGAGTTCGAACAGCGCGTGCAACCGGTGACCTTCCGCGGCGGCAAGGAACTGGCGGGCTTCGCTGGCGGTGAGGGGTTCGAAGCGGCGGGGCCGTGGGGTGCCGGTACGGACGTTGCGGGCGACGTTGCGCGGGATCTCCTCTTCGCGGACGGCGTGCTCCAAAGCAGACTTGAGTACGGAATGGATGTAGGTGAGCGTCAGCGGGGAGAGCAGCTTGTGGCAGCACTGGCCGGCGGCGCAGCAGCGGGGCTCATCACGGCCCGCGTCGAGGCCGCGCGCGCAGCACTGGCATGTGGCACGCAGCTGGTTGAGCCAGGTGCGGACGTCCTTGGCGGTGAGCTTGGTGAGCTTCCTCTTGCCGAGGCCGGGGATCAGGTATCGGTTGACGCAGGTGGTGTAGCGGGTGTGGGTGTTCTCGCGGAGGTGGTGGACGGCGACGTTCTCCAGCCAGTACGTCAGGTACGCGGCGAGGCTGCCCTGCTCGGAGGGCACGGGGAGGCCGCGGTTGCTGGCGGCGATCTTCTCGGTGAGCTTGGCCAAGGCCTCCTTCCGGGTGGTGCCGTAGACGCGGACGCGGCGACGGGTATTGCCCGGCGCGAGGACGTATCCGGCGGCCTCCCAACGGCCGCCCTTGCGCTGGTAGATCGTGCCGTCTCCGTTGGCTCGGGTACGGCGGGAGACGGGGGTGTCGCGGGGCGTGGTCATCAGGCGGCTTCCTGTTCGAGGCGAGCGTGGATGAAGTCGGTGAGGGCGTGGGTGGGGATGCGACGGGAGCGGCCGAGGGTGATCGAGGCGAGCTGGCCGGTGCGGAGAAGGTCGTAGACGGCGGAGCGGCCGAGCTGGAGGCGGGCCATGACCTGGGGAACCGTCAGCAACTCCGGAGCCCGGCCCGCATCCGCGTGGAGGACGGCGGGCGGGGCGAGGCCATCAGCAGCCCCCTTCGGCCGTGAACTGCCGGTCCAGTTCCCTGCGGTGCCATACAGCGGCGGCGAGGAGGTTCGCGCCGGGGCTGTAGCCCGAGCCGAGGTAGTCCCAGTGGCCGATGACGAGAGTGGTCGTCGGGTCGGGTTCGGGAAGGCCGGCGCGGGCCTGTTCGGTACGCCAGGCGCGGCGGGCGTCGCGCAGCGCGCCGAGCGTGACGGAGCAGGAACGGGACTTGGTGGAGAAGTGACCCCGGAAGCCGAGCATGTGCGCCCACTTCCAGAGCTTGAGATCGGCGAACTCCGGCAGGCGGCCCAGCTCCCAGCAGGTGCGGATCATCTGCCGGACGTGCCGGGCGACGACGAGGCGGGGCAACGGCCGGGCCTGCCCGGTGCCGTCGCACGCGCTGCACGGAAGCGGGGTCCCGTGGGGCAGGAGGGTGGCGCCGCGTCCCTGGCAGGGGTGGCAGAACAGGGCGCGGTCGAGGGTGCCGGAGGCGTCGGCGGACTTGGTGGCGTACTTCGCCACGTAGGCGGCCACGGCCTGATCGCTGAATTCGGTGTCGGTGCCGAAGGCGGCGATCTCGCGCACGTCGAGCTGCTGGCCCCAGCCAAGTTCGCGTTCCCCGACCGCGTCGGAGTCGACGGAGATGCGGGCGCGTGGCGCGGCGGCGCGGATGGCGTCCGTGAGCACGGCGACGGTGGCGTACGGGGGCGGGGACTGGGTGCTGCCGTCGGGGCCGTCGAGTCGGATCACGGTGTGGAAGTGGACCAGGCCGCGCTTCTGGTACTCGGCGACCTTGGCGAAGGACACCCGCAGTACGGCGCGGGCGGCCTTCTGGGTGAGGCCGAGCCGGGCGGCGAGCTCGCAGCGCAGGTAGGTGGTGAAGCGGGCCCACAGGGCGGAGGCGTGGGCGTTGAAGAGGACTGCGCCCGTGTAGTCGTACGTCGCCGGATTGAGCGGCGTACCGAGCAGCGGATCCGTTGAGTCGTGGCGGGTGCCGCAGCGGCAGGGCCGTGCGTCGGGGCGGTTGTGGACGGGGCCGAAGGAGGGTGCGGTGAGGGTGGCGAAGACGCGGGGGTGGGTGCGGACGGTGTCGGGGACAGTCTTGCCGCCGGAGAGGCCGGCGCGGATGAGGTGGTAGGTGTCGGCGGCGTAGAGGCGGGAGCAGGCCGGGCAGCGCGAGGAGCGGCGATTGCCGCACGGGGTGAGCAGACTGCCCGTGGGCTCCTCGGCGGAGCTGTAGGAGCGCAGCACCTCCCCGGTCGTCGTGTTGAGGGTGGTGGTGTGGCCGTTCAGGCGGACGGGTTCGGTGCAGCCGCCGAGGCGTTCGATCTGCTGCCGTGTCCGGTCGAAGTCGGGTTGGTTGACTAGCTGAAGCAGGTCCCGTACGGCGGGGCTTGCCACGTGGCGCAGGTCCAGGGTGACCATTCGGGGCGTGTCCCTTCAGTTCGGGTGGGCGGCCCCGAGCAGCAACCAGCCAGGTGCGGAGGTGTGTTGGTGCTGCTTGGGGCATGACGAACCAGGCCCATGGACGGGCGTGGGGCTGAGCGAGGGGGTGCCGCTGGTGAGGGCCGGGCTCAGAGCTGAGCGAGGGCGGCGGTGGCCACCGGCAGGGCGACGCCCATGCGAGTCCCCAACTGGGCTGCTGTGATCGGCGCTTCGTGCTCGGTGCGGTGGGTATCCGCGATGCGCCGGGCCGCGTCCAGCAGGGCAGTCGGCAGGGCCGGGCCAGAGGCGGGTCGAGCCGTCTTCGCGACGGTGACGGGCAGAGCCGCGGCCGGAGCCGGGGCGGGCTGCGATTCCTCGGCCGGGGCGGTAACGACGTCCGGGATGAGAGTCGGGGGTGCCGATTCGGGGGCGGGTGCCTCGTCGGGCACCGGCTTGGGGACAGTGGTGGGTACGGCCTCCAGCTGCGGGACGGGGTGGGTGGGGGTGTGGAACTGGGCGAGGAAGGCGGGGCCGACGTGGCCCCAGCCGAGGAGCAGGAGCGGGGCGACGGTGTCCAGGCAAGCCCGGCCGTAGCGTCCGGCCAGCAGCGGTTCGGCGGTGTTCAGCGCGAGGGTGAGCAGCCCGCACAGGTGCAGCAGCCGGGTACCGGCCCGCAACTCGCCATTGGGGACGCCGCGCAGGGCCAGGAACCGCAGCGCGACCAGGAGCCCGACAACGGACAGATCCACCATGGGCGCGATCAGTGGGGCGATCGGACGGGGGACGCCGAGGCGCAGGGCGAGCGCCCAGACGTTGCCGAAGGAGAAGACGAAGGCCAGGGCCGCGATGACCGCCATGACCACGGTCACGGTGCGCCGGGTGAACCGTTCCTCCGCCATGATCTCAACCTCCCTTCCGGCGTGCGTTGTTCGGGATCATTTGGTGAGCGAGGGCGCGGGCGTTGCCGTCCGGCCAGTCGAGCGCAGGAGGGCGTCCAGGCACAGGTCCGGGTCGGCGGTCAGGTGCGAGGTGTCCTCGGCGACGCGGGCGGCGTCGGTGTCGGAGACGTAGGGGGTGCGGATGCGGGTGTAGCCGGGACGGCCCTGCATCGCCATCACCGCGACGCCGACGTAGGCGGGGTCCTGCAAGGTCACCGGGCTAGCATCGGGCCAGTTGCGGATGTCCTCACCCAGCGCGGCCACCGCGGCCTCCACGGTCTTCTGCGCGAAGGACAGACCGATGGGGCACACGTCGCGGATGAACGTGGGGATGGCATCGCCGGTGGTCTTCTGGCTGATCAGGATCACCAGGATGCCGACGCTACGGCCCTTCTTGACCAGGTCCTCCACCAGCCGGGCGTTCTCCGCCGTCAACGCCGCCAGGCGCTTGGTGGCCGGGTCGCTGCCCTTGTACTCACGGAAGTACGTGTGCGCCTCATCAATGATCAGAACCGTGAGCGGCCACTCCGGAGAAGGACCGACGTGCCACATGTTCTTCACACCCAGCACGTCCCGGATGGTCGCCGAGCGTCGCCTGCGCAGGTCCACCAGCCGCTTGAACAGCGCGTTCGCCTCATCCAGGTCATCCCCGCAGAACGCGAACATCCGCTTGACCAGGTCGGCTTAGTCGCCCTCCGTGGCCCGCGACACCTTCCTGTCCGTCGTCCCTGTCCGTCGTCGCGATCTGCACGGCCGCCGACGGCGTGAAGTCAGCCCACCGCACGACATCCTTGAGATGCGCCCGGAGAGTGGTGAGGTTCTCCCTCTTCTGCGAGCGACGAATATGGACGTCGGCGAGCACCGACGGATCGCCCACCGGAAGACTGTCCATGCCTGGTCCCGGACCGCTTCCTCGTCCAAACCGAGCGCCTTGAGCGCCACCGAATCTTCGCGCTCCATATGGCCCAGCCCCTGCCGCTCGCGATCTCCGCACGTCGGAAGCACTTCTGGGGTATATGCCCCCACTTGGGGAGCGATCAAGCTTCATCACTCATGGGGACATATCCCCGCGCTGCCCCGCGATCGAGATCCCCCGGCTGGGCGGGCCCGCCTGAACCGTCCGGCAGCGACCACGGGACCGGCCTGAGCGGACAGGAAGCGCGGGCCCGGCCGGGCGGTCCGGGTGTGCGGGGCTGCCGAGCGTGGGCAGAATCCACGCCGTGGACGACGTACGCGAGGTGACCGACCGGGCCCGGACGACGGCCGCGCTGACCGCGCTGGGCGTACGTCCCGGCGACGTGCTCCTGGTGCACGCCTCGCTGCGGTCGGTGGGGCCGATGACGGACGGCGCACGGGGTGTGCTGGCGGCGCTGCGGGGGGCCGTGGGGCCGGAGGGGACGCTGGTGGTCCCCGCCTTCACCCCGGAGAATTCCGACACCTCCCCGCACTACCGCGCCCGGACCCGGGGGCTGGACGCCGGGGCCGTGGAGGCCGTACGCGCCTCGATGCCCCCGTACGACCCCGCGCTGACACCCGCGCCGTCCATGGGCGCGCTGGCCGAGGCCGTACGGACCGCGGCGGGGGCCGGGCGCAGCGCGCATCCGCAGACCTCGTTCGCGGCGCTCGGCCCCGGAGCGGAACGGCTGCTCGCCGGGCATCGCCCCGACTGCCATCTCGGGGAGGGGTCGCCACTGGCCCGGCTGTACGAGGCGGATGCCCGGATCCTGCTGCTCGGCACCGGCTACGCCACGTGTACGGCGTTCCACCTGGGCGAGTACCGGATGCCGGAGCCGCCCCGCCGGAGGTACCGGTGCGTGGTCGCGCCGCGCGGGGTGCGCCGGTGGTGGGAGTACGAGGACGTCGCCCTGGACGACGGGGACTTCGCGGCCCTGGGCGCGGCGTTCGAGGAGGCCGCGGCCGAAGACGACGTACGGAGGGGGCGGGTGGGCGCGGCGGAGTGCAGGCTCCTGCGGCTGCGGGCTGCGGTCGACCACGCCACGCGCTGGCTCACGGAGCACCGGCGGCGACGCGACGACGGCTGAGCGGACGGCTCCGCGCGAGGGGGCGTGCCGGGGAGAGACCGCGGGGGGCAACGGGCTCGCCGCGCCGGCCGCGGCTCAGCGGACGGGCGGAATGGCGACGGTCATGGTGAACGCGGCCGGTTCGCCGCCGTCGTTGCGGTAGCCGTGCGGTACGTGCGCCTCGAAGGCGGCAGAGGTCCCGGCGGGAACGGGGTGGGCGCGCCCGTCGACGAGGAGCGTCAGTTCGCCCTCGGTCACGTGGAGGAGCTCGACGGTGCCCTCGGGGTGCGCGTCGGAGGTGGTGCCCTCCCCCGGCACCAGCTGGCAGGTCCACAGTTCGAGCGGGCCGCGGGCCTCCGCGCCGACCAGCAGGGTGGTGAAACTGCCCGCCTCGGTGGACCACATGCGGACGGCCTGGCTCTCCGGGACCAGCCGGACCTGGGTGCCCTGCTCGTGGTCGAGGAGGGTGGTGACGCTGACGCCTAGGGCGTCGGCGAGCTTCACGGTGGTGACGACGCTCGGGTTCGTCCGCGCCTGCTCGATCTGGATGATCATCCCGCGGCTGACCCCGGCGCGGGCCGCGAGGGCGTCGAGCGTGAAGCCGCGTTCCCCGCGCCAGCGCTTGAGGTTGCGGGCCAGCGACTGGGTGAGCTGGTCGAGGTCGGACACGTACCGTCCCTGCGGTGGATGGCGGAGTGCGGATGGCGTAGCGCGAGGCGCGGGTGGCGGAACGCGGGCGGCCGGCCGTGCGTGGCCGGGTCGCGTACGGTGCGTGCCGGGGTCAAGAATATTGCACGGCCGTACGGTGCACTCCCCGTCCCGGCGCTCCCCCGGCCAGGCGCTCCCCGACCTGGCGCTCCCCGACCTGGCGCTTCCTCCCCCGGCCAGGCGCTCCCCGGCCTGCGGGTGGTCGTCCCGCCGGCCGGTCCGCCACCGCCCGGCCCGCCGGCGTCCTCCGCGTCACGGCGTGTCCCGCGCCCGGTCCGGTTCGCCCAGGGCGAGCAGCTGCTCGGGGGTGACGCCTTCGGGGATCGGCACGGGTGCGGGCGTCCGCAGGGGCGGCTGCCACCCCTTCTCCGGGTCCCAGCTGCGCACGACGCGGGCGGGCGCCCCGGCGACCACCGCGTGGTCGGGGACCTCGCCCCGGACGACCGCGCCCGCCGCGACCACCACGTTCCGGCCGAGGCGGGCGCCGGGCAGGATCACCGCGCCGGTCCCGATCCAGCAGCCGGGGCCGATCGACACCGGCTCCATCCGGGGCCACTGCTTGCCCACGGGCTCGTGCGGGTCGTCGTAACTGTGGTTCGTCGAGGTGATGTAGACGTACGGGCCGCAGTACGTGTCCGAGCCGATCGTCACCGTCGTGTCCGCGATCACGTGGCTGCCGCGCCCCAGCACCACGCCGTCCCCCAGGGTGAGGACGGTGTCGGGGCCCAGGTCCAGGTCCGGCATCATTCCGGCGGTGAGCGTGACCTGCTCACCGATGACGCAGTGCGCGCCCAGTTCGATCCACGGCTCCCCGAACACGGTCCCCTGCGGAAAGGCGAGCCGGGTGCCCGGTCCGATCGCGCGGAACCGGAGCCGACCGGGGTGCTCGGCAGTGACCGCGCCCGCCCGCTGCGCCCAGGTCCAGCCGCGGTGGACCGCGCGGGAGGCGGCGCGGCGCGGGAGACGGGCGAGGAAGGAGAACGTGTTTCGGTTCTTCGGCACGGGCTCACGGTAGTCGGCGGTGCGGCGGGCGCTCGGCGCGGCGACCTGTGATGTTCACCCCACCCCCGGCGGCCGCCGGGTGCCGTCCCCTACCGTGTGGGACGGCACCACACCGGCGCGAAGGAGCAGGCGATGGCGGAGCAGGCGTTGATCACGGGCATGGGCGGCAAGGAGCCCGACATCGACGCGGACGCGTTCACGGCCCCGACCTCCGTGGTGATCGGCGAGGTGACGCTCGCGGCGGGCTCCAGCGTCTGGTACCAGGCGGTGCTCCGCGCCGACTGCGGCCCCATCTCGATCGGCCCCGACAGCAATGTCCAGGACAACTGCAGCGTGCACACCGACCCCGGCTTCCCGCTGACCGTGGGCGCGCGGGTCTCGGTCGGCCACAACGCGGTGCTGCACGGCTGCGTGATCGAGGACGACGTCCTGGTCGGCATGGGCGCCACGGTGCTCAACGGCGCGCACATCGGCGCGGGTTCGCTGGTCGCGGCGCAGGCCCTCGTACCGCAGGGGATGCGGGTGCCGCCGGGCTCCCTCGTCGCCGGTGTGCCCGCGAAGGTGAAGCGGCCGCTGACCCCGCAGGAGCTGGAGAGCATCCGCTTCAACGCGGCCGGGTACGTGGAGCTGGCCAAGGCCCACCGCGAGGCGCACGGAGGCTGAGGCCCGCGCCCCGCCGTACGCACCGGGCCGCCGCACCTCCCGAGGCGGGGAGGTGCGGCGGCCCGGTGCGTTCGCGTCCGGTGGTCGGTCAGCTGTGGGGACGCAGGGTCCACACGACGGTCATCTCACCGGTGACCGCGCCGTCGGCGCGCTGGATCTCGATGACGACGGGAAATTCCGGCCGCTGTCCGGCGTCCAGCTCGGCGACGACGTCGGCGATGGGACGGCCGAGGGTCGCGGTGGCCGTGACCTCGCCCTTGGCGAGCTTCTTGTAGCCGATCTCCGCCTTCACGGCGAGCGGCACGGCGCGCGACATCTGGTCGCCGAAGGCCGCGATGACGATCGCGCCGCTGGCGGACTCGGCGAGCGTGAACATCGCTCCGGCGTGCGGTCCGCCGAGGTGGTTGTGGTAATCCGCCTGGTCGGGCAGCCGGACGACGGCCCGCTCCGGGCTGGTCTCCAGGAATTCGAGGTTGAGGGTCCGGGCCATCGGAACGGTCGAGACGAGCATCTCGCCCACGGTCATCTGTTCAGCGCTCATGCCGGAATGTTACTCACCAGTAGGACCCTTTGGCCATCCCCTTGTGACGGCTCTGGGACAGGGCGGCCGTAGAAGTGACCGCGTGCTCCATCTATGGTTACTGGCCATGTGGCCAGGAACGCAGCCGCCCGGGGGCGAGCAGAACCCGCAGGACCAGAACCAGAACCCGTACCAGCAGCCGGGGTACCAGCAGCCGAACCCCTACCAGCAACCGGGGTATCAGCAGGGAGAGCCCACGCAGCCGGGCTACGGCTACCCGCAGGGCCCTCCGCCCGGCGGGCAGCCGGGCTACCAGCAGCCGAATCCGTATCAGCAGCCGACGGTGCCGCAGTACGCCGTTCCGGGTCCGCCCGGCGGGCCGAAGTCCGGCGACGACAAGAAGAAGACGACGATCACGGCGATCGTCGCGGCGACCGCCGTCGTGATCGCGGCGGGCGTCACCGGCTTCCTCGTGCTCGGCAAGGACGATGACAGCGGCAAGACCGTCGCCGACCCCAAGAGGTCCGCGTCGCCGAGCGCCAAGCCCGAGGAATCGGCCGCCGGGTCCGCACCGGCGGAGAACCCGCGCGGCTCCGACAGCGACCCCAAGCCGCTCATTCCGGGCTGGAAGGTCGTCACCAACCCCAAGTGGGGCACGCAGTTCGACGTGCCCGGTGACTGGGAGGTCGCCGGTTCCGGCGTCTTCTCCGGGTTCGAGGACGCCAAGAAGGAGGACGGGTCGCCGGTCGCCGGTTTCTCCGCACCCGCCTACTACAAGAGCAAGTGGTGCGTCGACGACTCCGACGGGGACGGCAGCGAGGAGGACACCGGGCTCGCCGGTGTCGGGACGAAGGGCGCCCAGGGCGCCAAGAACACCGACGAGGCCGCGACGGCCGAGGCCGGCAACTTCGTGTGGGCCGCCTACGCCCAGCTCGACCCGAAGTCCAAGGTCAAGGTCGGCAAGCCCAAGCCCTTCACCACCAAGTCGGGCCTCTCCGGCAGCGTCGTGCAGGCCACCGCCCTGGACCTGGCCAACAAGGAGAAGTGCGACAGCGACGGAAAGTCGATCGCCTTCTCCTTCAAGAACTCCAAGGGCGACTTCTCCACCTGGGTCCTCTACGCCGCCGAGGGCGTCAAGGAGGAGCTGCCGGACACCACCATCCAGCAGATCCTGAGCACGGTCCGCCTCTCCGGCCAGCCCAGCGGCTGAGCCGGCGGCCACGCCGCCCCGTTCCTGCCCGCCCCGAACCGCCCGCCGGTGCCTCAGCCCACGCTGAAGGAGCCGGCGGGCGGTTCGGGCGAGGCGACCGCGTCCGCGTCCGCGACCGGACGGGCCGCGCCGAGGAACCGGGTCAGCGCGGAACCGTGGGTGACCCGTGCGGGGAAGGCGTCCGCCGCGCAGCGCCGGACGAGCGGGGCCGGGTCGAGGGGGGCGTGCGAGGCGAGCAGGACGACGTTGCCGAAGCGCCGCCCGCGCAGCACCGCCGGTTCCGCGATCAGCGCCGCCTCGGGGAAGACCGCGGCGAAGTTCGCCAGCTGCGAGCGCAGGAAGGCGAACGGCGCGCTGTCGGCCAGGTTGGCCGCGTAGACCCCGTCCTCCCGCAGCACCCGGCCCGCGGCCCGCGCGTACTCCACGGACGTGAGGTGCGCCGGTACGCGGGAACCGCCGAAGACGTCCGCGATCAGCAGGTCCACGGAGGCGGGGGCGGTCGCCTCCAGCCGCTCCCGCGCATCGGCCGCGTGGAGGGCGACGCCGCTCCCCCCGGGCAGTGGCAACGTCTCACCGACCAGCCGCAGCAGCCCCCGGTCGGCCTCGACGACGTCCTGCCGCGAGCCGGGACGGGTCGCGGCCACGTAGCGGGGCAGGGTCAGCGCCCCGCCGCCCAGGTGCAGGACGTCCAGCGGCGCACCCGGCTCCGCCGCGCCGTCCACGACGTGGCCGAGCCGCCGTACGTACTCGAACTCCAGGTGGCGCGGGTCGTCGAGATCCACGTAGGACTGGGGCGCGTCGTCGACCGTGAGCAGCCAGGCCCGGTCGCGGTCCACATCGGGCAGCAGCCTGGCGGTGCCGCGGTCGACCTCGCGGATGACGGGTATCGGCTCGTTCACCTCTCCATTGTCGCCGGTACGGACCGGCCACCGCCCCGGTGCCGGCCGGACCGATCGCGGCGCCGCCCGCCGCCCCCCGCCGTGAAGCGCGGGGCGGCGGGCGGGCGTGCCGTCAGAGCAGCGCGGTGACCGTGCCCGCGCCGACCGTGCGGCCGCCCTCGCGGATCGCGAAGCCGAGGCCGGACTCCAGCGGCACGTCACGGCCCAGCTCCACGGTCATCGTGACCGTCTCGCCGGGGCGCGCGACGGCCGCCTCCCCGAGGTCGACGTCACCGACGACGTCCGCCGTACGGATGTAGAACTGCGGCCGGTACCCGGTGGCGACCGGGGTGGTCCGGCCGCCCTCCTTCGCCGACAGCACGTACACCTGCGCGGTGAACCGGCGGCTCGGCGTGACGCTGCCGGGCGCGGCGACGACATGGCCCCGCCGGACCCGGTCGCGCTCCACCCCGCGCAGCAGCAGCGCCACGTTGTCCCCGGCCTCGGCGGACTCCATCGGCTTGCCGAAGGTCTCCAGACCGGTGACGACCGTCTCGACGTCCGCACCCAGCACCTGGACCCTGTCCCCGACGCGGACGGTGCCGCGCTCGACGGCGCCGGTGACGACGGTGCCCCGGCCGGTGATGGTGAGGACGTTCTCGACGGAGAGCAGGAACGGGGCGTCGGTGTAGCGCACCGGCATCGGTACGTACGTGTCGACGGCGTCCAACAGCCCTTCGATCGCCGCCGTCCAGCGCGGGTCGCCCTCCAGCGCCTTGAGCCCGGAGACCCGGACCACGGGTACGGTGTCGCCGCCGTACCCGTGCGCGGAGAGCAGCTCGCGGACCTCCAGCTCGACCAGGTCGGTCAGCTCGGGGTCGCCCGCGTCGGCCTTGTTGAGGGCGACGACGATGTGGTCGACGCCCACCTGACGGGCCAGCAGGACGTGCTCGGCGGTCTGCGGCATGATTCCGTCGAGCGCCGAGACGACGAGGATCGCCCCGTCGAGCTGCGCCGCCCCCGTGACCATGTTCTTGATGTAATCGGCGTGTCCGGGCATGTCGACGTGCGCGTAGTGGCGGGTGTCGGTCTCGTACTCGACGTGTGCGATGTTGATGGTGATGCCGCGCTGGGCCTCCTCGGGGGCCCGGTCGATCCGGTCGAAGGACACGTAGGAGGTGCTGCTGCCGCCGCGCTCGCTGAGGACCTTGGTGATGGCGGCGGTGAGGGTGGTCTTGCCGTGGTCGACGTGGCCCATGGTGCCGATGTTGAGGTGCGGCTTGGTGCGCACGTACGCCGTCTTGGACATGGCTCGTTCCTTAGGAAGAACTCGAAGCTGAGAAGAGAAGACCCCCGGGCCCCGCCGACCCTCCCCTTGCGGGGTCCGCCGGACTGTCGGAGGAGGGTCAGCTTCGGGCGCCGCCGAAGGGCGCTGCGGCAACGGTGGACACCGCTGCGAGAACGGCTGCTGCGATCACGGCCGGGGCGAGGGCCACGGCGACCGCGTCGTTCCCGGCAGCCTTCGGCGCGTCCGCGACTGCGGACGACGCTGCGAGGAAGGCGTACCGGAACATGCCTCCGATCATGGCCGGGCGCGGCGGCCGCGTCGAATGGTTTTCCCCGGCCGCTCCTGGCTCCGGAAGGTGCGTCAGAGGTTCTTGAGGGCCTCACGCACGGAGAGCGGCGACAGGCCGGTCCCCGCTCCCCCGACGAAGTCGCGTACGGCGGCGGGGTCGGTCCTGGCGTACTCGCGCAGCGCCCAGCCGATCGCCTTGCGGATGAAGAAGTCGGGGTGGTCCGCGCGGCGCAGGCAGTAGCCGAACAGCCGGTCGGCGTCGGTGGCCTCCTTGTACCGCAGCTGGTGCAGCAGGGCGGTCCTGGCCGCCCAGATGCTGGGATCGTCGATCCACCGGTCCATCGCGCGTGCGAGCGGCGGATCGGCGGCGACCAGAGGGCCCGCGACATGCACGGCGAGCATGTCGACCGTGTCCCACCAGGGGACGGTGGTGACGAGGTGGTGCAGGACGGGCAGGAAGCCGGAGGTGCAGCGGTCGGCGTACCGGCGCAGGTAGTCGGCGGCGAAGTACTGGTACTCCCGCTCCGGCAGTCGCCAGCACCGCAGCGCGACCGCCGTGCAGTCGCGCTCGTCCGGCCGTCCGAGACCCGCCAGGGCGGTCCGGGACAGGGTGCGGCGCTCGGGGGCGGGGATGCCGAGGAAGGGCGCGACATGCCTCATGTACGCCGCGGCGCCTTCCGCCCGTACGGGGTCGGCGGCCGGGGCGTACGCCGCGACGAGCCGGTCCAGGACGGCGTCGGCGAGCGCGCTGCCGGGCGGGACGGGAGCGCCGGGGGCGCTCTCCGGGGCGGCGGAACCGCCCGGCGCGGGGTGCGCGGGGACAGCGACGCGGGAGGTGGGGTCCCGGGGGACGGGGGCAGCGCTCACCCGACGCACATTACGGCGATCACACGCCCTTTTCGGTTACTCTCCCCGAATGTTCGACCCCGTCCCCACCGCCCGGCCCGCCGCCGGCCCGGCCGTGCGCCTCTCCCGCGCGCTCATGTCGCCGTGGTCCCGGTTCTCGCTGCTCGTGGTCGTCCTTCTCGGGGCCGCGTCGACGATGCTGCTGTTCGAGCCACAGCGGTTCCTCGCGTCGGGCTGGCCGCCGCAGTTGACGGGCGGTACGGCGGCGATGCTCTTCGGACTCGGGTACGGGGCACTGACGGTGGCGTTCGTGCCGCGCCCGCTGCTCAACATCGCGGCGGGCGCGTTGTTCGGCGCGCAGACGGGTCTGGCGGCGGCGCTGGCGGGCACGGTGCTGGGCGCGGGCGTGTCGTTCATGCTGGGCCGGGTGCTGGGCCAGGACGCGTTGCGGACGCTGCTGCGCGGGAAGCTGCTCACCGCCGCCGACGGGGTGCTGAGCCGGCACGGCTTCCGGTCGGTCCTGGCGCTGCGGCTCTTCCCCGGCGTCCCGTTCGCTGCCGCCAACTACTGTGCGGCGACCTCCCGGATGAGCGCGCCGCCGTTCCTCCTGGCCACCGGGCTCGGGTCGATCCCGAACACGGCGGCGTACGTGATAGCCGGCAGCGAGGCGGCGTCGCCGACCTCGCCCGTGTTCCTGGCGGCGATGGGCTTCATCGTGCTGTCCGCTCTCGGCGGGGCGCTGGTGGCCTGGCGCAAGCGCCACCGGCTGGGCCGGGACACGCCGGAGGACTGAGCGCACGGCGGCACGTGGATGACCGGCGCAGTCGGCCTGACGTTCACCTTCGGGCGATACGCTGCGCGCGACCTCGATGTTCTCGACCGCACTCCGCACTCCGCACTTTGCACGCAGCCGCCGGGCCCCGTCGCCCGTGGCCGATGCACGATCACCTCCGGGATGGCCTAAGCCCCATGAGCTGGTTCGAATCATTCGTCCTGGGACTCGTCCAGGGACTCACCGAGTTCCTGCCGATCTCCTCCAGCGCGCACCTGCGGCTGACGGCCGCGTTCGCCGGCTGGCACGACCCGGGGGCGGCGTTCACCGCGATCACCCAGATCGGCACCGAGACGGCGGTGCTCATCTACTTCCGCCAGGACATCGCACGCATCCTGTCGGCCTGGTTCCGCTCCCTGACGGACCGTGCGATGCGCAGCGACCACGACGCCCAGATGGGCTGGCTGGTCATCGTCGGCTCGATCCCCATCGGCGTGCTGGGCCTCACGCTCAAGGACCAGATCGAGGGCCCGTTCCGCGATCTGCGGCTGATCGCGACGACGCTGATCGTCATGGGCATCGTGCTGGGCATCGCCGACCGGCTGGCCGCACGCGACGAGGCGGGCGGCAGGCACCGCGTGGTGAAGGAGCGCAAGACGCTCAAGGACCTCGGGGTCAGGGACGGTCTGATCTACGGCTTCTGCCAGGCGATGGCGCTGATCCCCGGCGTCTCCCGTTCCGGCGCGACGATCAGCGGCGGTCTGCTGATGGGCTACACCCGCGAGTCGGCGGCCCGCTACTCGTTCCTGCTGGCGATCCCCGCGGTGCTCGCCTCGGGCGCCTACGAACTCAAGGACGTGGGCGAGGGACACGTCTCCTGGGGTCCGACGATCTTCGCCACCGTGGTGGCTTTCTTCGTCGGATACGCCGTCATCGCCTGGTTCATGAAGTTCATCACCACCAAGAGCTTCATGCCCTTCGTCATCTACCGCATCCTGCTCGGCATCGTCATCTTCGTGCTGATCTGGACCGGCGCGCTGAGCCCGGACGCGGGCGAGTCGGCGGGCTGACCCGGCGGGTGTGTGCGCCCCGCCCGGGAGCAGCCGGGCGGGGCGATCCAGCAGCGCAGCAGCCAGCAGCGCGGATAGATGTCCCCCACCGTACGGCGGGGGACCGACAACGCCGGGCCGCCGCCCGCCCGGCCACGGGCCGCCGCCCGCAGCCGAACCCGCCGCGAACCGTCGGCTACCGCTCGGCGAGGTCGTGGATGGTCGCGGTGCCGGAGCGGACGACCCACGTACCGCCGCCGGGGAACGTCTCATCCGAGCGGTCCTTCAGCGCTCCGACGTCCAGGCCGGGCGGCCACCGGGTGCCGCGTTCCGACCAGTACACCCCGGTGAGGTCGATACCGGCCAGGTCGGCGTTCCTGAGGTCGGCGGTGACGAAGTCGTCCAGAAGCGCGTGCAGGGAGTCCCCGTCGAGCGTGGGGGGCTTGCGGCCGAGTGCTCCGCCGACGGCTCGGCAGATCTCGGCCGTGCGGATGTCGAGGACCAGGTCGAGGAAGTCGCCGTGGGGGACGTCCTGGTCGGCGCCTGTTTCGAAGCCGAGGAGGCGGTCCAGGTCGCGCGCGCGGCCATGGACGATGTCCAGGACCAGGTCGAGGTCGTCGGCGACGTCGAGGCGGAAGGTCAGGGCGATGCCCCGGTCACGGCCCAGCTCGCGGGTGAGACCGGTCGCACGGCCGTGAGCGAGGTCGATGAGGGTGGCGAGCTCCTCGTCACGGATGAGATCGGCAAGACGTCTCCTGTGGGCCCCGAACGCGGCAACTCGTCCGAGGGAAGCCGCGACGTCGGCCGCACGGCTGAGATCGAGGTCCTGCGCGGCGGTGATGCTGAGATCGCGGGCGAGATCCAGGGCGTCGGCGAGATCGAGGGCGAGGCCGTGGGTGAGGTCGAGAGCCAGGTCGAGAGCGAGCCTGCGAGCGAGTTCGGCCCTGTGGGGCGGCTCCTGCCGCAGCACGTACGCTTCGCCGCGGGTACGGGCGAGAAGCCGGCCCGCCGTCCTGACCTCCGGCTCGTTGCGCAGGGCCAGCCGGTCCTGCGGCTCGATCGTGCGCAGGAGCACCTCCGTCCTCACGGTGTCGCGGGGTGTGCGGGCGGGGCCCTCCGGTGGGACGGGGGGCAGGATGGCGGCGAGTCCGGCCTCGGCGTCCAGGACGCTGCCGAGGCCGGCAACGGCGGTGTCGTGGTGGGAGACGACGAGGATCTCCCGCAGTCCGGCTTCGACATCGAGGATGCCGTCCAGGGCGTCGCTCAGCGCAGGTACGACCCGGTCGAGCCGCTGGTACGGATCCCGCGCCTGAGGACCGTGGGCGGGGCGGTCGGTCACTGGTCCTCCTCGCGTTCCCCGATACGGGCGGCGGCCGCTCGGCGGGCCTTCTTGAGATTGGCGCGCACTGCCTCGGCCGACAGGCCGAGGTGCTCGGCGATGTCGGTGGGTGTGAAGCCGTTCAGGGTCCAGGCCATGACCTGGCGTTGCCGGGGAGGAAGATCGCGCAGGATGAACAGCGCATCGTGCCGCGCTTCCCATTCGGCGATGGCGTCGGGGCGGGGCAGCAGGGAGGTGGGTTCGGGGACGTCCTCGACGAGTTCCTCGACATCCGCGACCTTGCGGATCAGCGCCCGCGAGGCGGCCTTGTGGACCCATGCCTTCGGATACGTGATGTCTCCCCAGCACCGGTAGGCATCGGTCATGCTCTCCTGAGCGATGTCCGCGGCGTCCCGCACACGGGCTCCCTGGTTGATCAGGAAGCCGACCAGCGGGCGCAGTTCTTCGCGGTAGAAGGCGGCGAACTCCGCGTCGGTCCGCTCCCAGGCGCGGTCGCCCCGGCCGAACGGGGCGGGAGGTGCGGGGACGGCCGCCGAACGGTCCGCGCCCTCGGCCGGGTCCTGGATGTTCACGCCGCCCGGCCCCTTTCCCCGCCGGCCGGGGCGTCGACCTTCACGTACAGATGGTGGCCGGCATCGCCGCGGTCGTCCAGTTCCACGGTCCCCCCCGTAGACAGCTTCCCGGTCATCCCGAGCAGATAGCGGTGCCGTTCCTGTTCACGTTGTGCCTGCCTCCGCAGCCGCAGCCAGAGCGCCGTCAGCGCGAAGACTTTGGCGATGGCGATCGTGACGATCACCGTCGTGGCCGATTCCATCCAGGGCCTCCTCCTCATAGGGACCGGCCGTGAGGCCGTCGTGAGTTGAGGGGGAAAAGGGCTCATGATCGTGAACCTCCGGGCAGCAGAAACTTTCGGGGGCGGAGGAGGGCGTCGTGCTCCCCGAGGGTCTCGCCGGCGCGTCGCGCCGTCGGCGCGTCAGGAGCGGTTTCCCCGAAGGCCGGTGGCGGACAGGACCGCGTCGACCGTCTCGTCCACGGTCAGCTCCGCGTTGTCGATCCAGATCTCCTCGTCGGCCAACTCCTCGCGCATCACCGCGTCCAGCGGGGACCAGTCCGTCGTCAGCCTCTTGGCCCGCGTGAGGTTGCGCTCCATGGCCTTCGCCGCGCCCGGCGCCAGGATCACCGCGTGCAGCGGTCCGCCGGTGAACGCAGTGCGGTAGAAGTCCAGGTGGGCACGGCGTACGACGACGTCGTCGATGACCGGGAGAAAACCCGCGGCGACGAAACTGCCCGCCAGCAGGCAGGCGTTGCGGGCCCGGAGGAAGATCTGCCGGTCCCCCTCCTCGTCCCCCTCGGGCGAGGGCCACCGACCGCCGGAGACGATGAGTTCCTGGAGCCCGTCCACCTCGATGTGGGCGGCCGCGGCGAACCGGGCGGCGAGCGCGGAGGCCACCGTGCTCTTGCCGCTGCCGGGGATGCCGATCAGCAGGACCGCGCCCGCCGCCGGTGAGGCGGTGTCCACGGAGACGTCCCACCGGATCATCGTCGTACTCCCTCGTTCAGTACACGTCGCGCACATATCGACGGTCCGAGGCTAGCTGCTTGACCTGCGCGGCGGCGGCGCCGGGTTCGAGTCCGCCGTGGGCGACGGCGATGTCGCGCAGCGCCCGGTCGACATCCTTGGCCATCCGGGAGGCGTCGCCGCAGACGTAGAGGTGGGCGCCGTCGCGGAGCCAGGACCAGAGCTGGGCTCCGTGCTCGCGCATCCGGTCCTGGACGTAGATCTTGGCGCGCTGGTCGCGGGAGAAGGCCGTGTCGAGCCGGGTGAGGGTGCCCGAGCGGCGCAGCGCGTCGAGTTCGTCGCGGTAGTAGAAGTCCGTGGCCCGGTGCTGCTCGCCGAAGAACAGCCAGTTGGCGCCGGAGTGGCCGAGCGCCCGCCGTTCCTCCAGGAAGCCGAGGAACGGGGCGATCCCGGTGCCGGGGCCGATCATGATCATCGGGGTGGCCGGATCGGCGGGCGGGCCGAAGCGGTCGTTGCGCTGGACGAACACGGGCAGCGGGCTGTCCGGTTCGGCGTCCGCCAGGAACGTGGAGGCCACGCCCTTGCGCATCCGCCCGTGGCGGTTCTCGTAACGGATCACGGAGACGGTCAGCCTGATCCGGTGGGGGTCCGTGAGCGGGCTGGAGGCGATGGAGTAGAGCCGGGGGCGGAGTGGCCCCAGCACCTCGGCCCAGGCGGCGGCCGTGGCCCGAACCGGGTGCTCGGCGAGGACGTCGACGGCCTGCCTCCCCCAGGTCCACCGGTCCCGCTCACCCTTGTTGTCGGGGCGCAGCAGCTTCTTCAGCGCCCGGCCCCCCGTGTGGTCCGCGACCAGGCGCAGCAGGTCCGGGGTGATGCGGGTGATGTCGAGGTGGCGGTGCAGGGCCTCGCCGAGCGGGAGCGGGCCGTGTCCGGGGACCTCCACCTCGGCGGCGGGGTCGAGCCCGGTGACGTCGAGCCATTCGGCCACCAGGCCGGGGCAGTTGAGGGGCCGCACCCCGAGGGCGTCCCCGGCCGTGTACGGGAGGGGGGTGTCGGCGTGCCGCGTGTCGATCGTGAAGGCGCGGACCTCCTTGGCCGCTCCGGGCAGGCTCAGGAGCCGGTTCCCGGTGAGGAGGGCGGTGACGGGTACGGCTCTGGAGGGCTTCGCGCCGCGAGCGGGCGGCGGCGTAGCGGGTGCGCCGGCCGGAGGCGTTGATCCGGCCCCGGCCCCGGCCGTGGGGGTGGTCGCGGCCGGGGTGCTCCGCCCTGTCGTCGCCTCCAGCGCGGTCCGGACCTCCTTGAGCCACTGGCCGAAGGGCTGTTCGTACTCGGGTTCGCAGTCGGTGCGCGGGACGAGCCGCTCCGCGCCCAGTTCGCCCAGCCGTTCGTCCAGTCGGCGGCCGTGACCGCAGAAGTCGTCGTACGAGGAGTCGCCCAGCGCGAGGACGGCGTAGCGCAGGCCCTCCAGGCGCGGGGCCTCGGGGGCGTTCAGCGACTCCCAGAATCCGGAGCCGTTGTCGGGGGCGTCGCCGTCGCCGAAGGTGCTGGTGACGACGAGGAGGTCGGCCGGGCGCGGCAGGGTGTCGGGCGCTCCGTCGTCCATGCCGAGGAGCGTGGTGCGGTACCCCTCGTCGGCCAGCGTCCTGGCGGCCGTCGCCGCCGCCTCCTCGGCGTTGCCGGTCTGCGAGGCCCACAGTACGAGGACCGGGCGGGCCCGGCCGGACGGGGCACTCGCCGTCGCCGAGGGCGCGGCCGCCGGGTCCCGCACCTCCGGCAGCCGCGAGTAGGCCCCGGCCAGCATGCCGTTGACCCACAGGGCGTGGTCCGCAGCGAACGGGGCGCCCACCGGGAGCACCGGGGTGCCCGACGGGTGCTCGCCCAGGCCCGCGAGGAATCCCGCGAGGTAGCGGCGTTCGGGCGGGGTCAGCTCGGGCGGGGCGGCGGCGTCCGTGAGCCCGAAGGCGGCCACCGGCGCGGGCCGGCGGACCGGGGGGCCCTGCGGCCACCACTCCTCGGCGGGCCGGGGTGCGGCCGGCGTCCGCCCTGCGGATCGCCGTTCCGTGCCGGGGCCGCGGCCCGGCGCGGGCGCGGCCACCTTCGCCAGCCGTACCGCGCACGCCTTCAACTCCGGCTGGAACGAGATCGGGTCGACCGCGTCGTTGGTCACGGCGTTGACCCCGAGGTACTCGCCGAACAGGTCGTTCCAGTGGAACGGGGCGAAGCACTCCCCCGCCCGCACCCGGTCGGTGATCCGGGCCGGGAGCACCGCCCGGCCGCGCCGGGACGCGGCCTCGACGGCGTCGCCCTCCGCGAGGCCCAGGGCGGCCGCGTCGTCCGGGTGGACCTCGATGAACGGACCGGGGTCGAGCCGGTTCAGTCTGCCGATCTTGGCGGTCTTGGTGAGCGTGTGCCACTGGTGCTGGAGCCGCCCGGTGTTGAGGACGAACGGGAAGTCCTCGTCGGGCATCTCGGCCGGCGGCAGGTGGGGGCGCGCGTGGAAGACGGCCCGGCCGCTCGGCGTGGGGAAGGCGAGCCTCGGCACACTCCCGTCGGGCCGTACGGTCAGCTCCTGGCTGACGCCGTCGTTGAGGTAGCGCACGGGGTTGCGGGCGGGCCCCCCGGTAGCAGCACTCGGCCACTGGACGGGGGTCGCGCGCAGCCGTTCGTACGTGACCCCGCGCAGGTCGTAGCCGGTGCGGGGGTTCCACGCGCGGGTGATCTCGGCGAAGACCTCCTCGGCGCTCGTGTAGTCGAAGGCGTCCTCGTACCCCATGGCGCGGGCGACCGCCGCGATGATCCGCCAGTCCGGCCACGCCTCGCCGGGCGGGTCGGTGGCACGGCGGGAGAGGGTGAGGGTGCGCTCGGAGTTGACCATCACGCCCTCGGACTCGGCCCAGAGCGCGGCGGGCAGGACGATGTCGGCGTACGCGTTGGTCTCGGTCTCGGCGAACACATCCTGGGTGACCACGAGTTCGGCGGACTCCAGCCCCTCGATGACGGTACGGCGGTTGGCGACCGAGGCCACCGGGTTGGTGCAGATGATCCAGCACGCCTTGATCTGCCCGTCGGCCATGCGCCGGAACATCTCGACGGTGCCGCTGCCCGAGCCGTCCGCGCGCAGGGTGCCGGGCGGGATGCCCCACA
This sequence comes from Streptomyces sp. V2I9, assembly GCF_030817475.1. Classification (NCBI taxonomy): domain Bacteria; kingdom Bacillati; phylum Actinomycetota; class Actinomycetes; order Kitasatosporales; family Streptomycetaceae; genus Streptomyces; species Streptomyces sp. V2I9. Next base: position 562,495 of record NZ_JAUSZJ010000002.1, read on the forward strand.
GTTCCTCGGTGAAGGCGCGGTCCTCGTCGACCAGGACCGACCGCTGGCCGGGCAGTCCGGGGCCCATGTAGCCCATCTCGCGCCCGCCCATGGCGTTGGGCTGGCCGGTGAGCGAGAACGGGCCGCTACCGGGGCGGCAGATCGCGCCGGTCGCCAGGTGCAGGTTGACCAGCGCGTTGGTGTTCCAGGTGCCGTGCGTGGACTGGTTGAGCCCCATGGTCCAGCAGCTCATCCACGCGCCCGCCTCGCCGATCCAGCGGGCCGCCAGCCGGATGTCGTCCTCCGGGATGCCGGTGGTCTCCGCGACCGCGGCGGGCGGGTAGTCGCGGAGGAACGCGGGCATCCGCTCCCAGCCCTCGGTGTGCTCGGCGATGAAGTCCGGGTCGGTGTGCCCGTTCTCGACGAGGAGGTGCAGCAGTCCGTTGAGGAGGGCCAGGTCGGTGCCGGGCCTGATCCGCAGGTACAGGTCGGCCTTGGCGGCGGTGGCGGTGCGCCGGGGGTCGACGACGATCAGTTTCGCGCCCGCCTTGACGCGCTCCATCATCCGCAGGAAGAGGATGGGGTGGCAGTCGGCCATGTTGGCGCCGGTGACGAGGAAGACGTCGGCGTGGGCGAGGTCCTCGTAGGAGCCGGGCGGCCCGTCCGCGCCGAGGGACAGCTTGTAGCCGCTGCCCGCACTCGCCATGCAGAGCCGGGAGTTGGACTCGATGGTGTCGGTCCGGATGAAGCCCTTGGCCAGCTTGTTGGCGAGGTACTGCGCCTCCAGCGACATCTGGCCGGAGACGTAGAGGGCGATCGCGTCCGGGCCGTGGGCGTCCAGCACGGACCGCAGGCGGCGCGCGGTCTCCGCGATGGCGGCGTCCCGCGCGAGCGGGGCGGGCTGCTCGCTGCGGTCGCGGCGGGCCAGGGCGGTGGTCAGCCGTCCGGGGGCGGCCAGGAGGTCGGCGCCGGTCGCGCCCTTGGTGCAGAGCCGGCCGGCGTTCGAGGGGTGCTCCTTGTCGCCGGACGCCTTGACGACGGTACGGCGGCCGTCGGGGCCGGTGGCGACGTCGAGGACGATCCCGCAGCCGACACCGCAGTACGAGCAGACCGTGCGCACCCGGTCGGTGGCAGGGGCGTCCGGCGGCGGGGTCGGCACGGTCATGGCGGCCCTTCGGGGCGGGCGTTCCGGGAGGAACGCGGGTCGGGCGGCGGTCGCTCCCGAATCTAGGAAGGGTCCGTTACCCGGGGATGACACCGGGCGCGTGACGCCGGTTACGTCGCCTGCACACCGCCCGGAAGCCGCCGGTGAGGTGGGAAGCGGCGCCGCCCGGTTCTCGCAACCGTGCGAGAGGGACCGCCCGCGCAGCCTCCGGGGGCGGCTTCGCGTCGTCCGGAGCCCGCCGGTGAGGTGCGAAGGGCCCGCCCGGCTGTTTGTGGCCGCCCGCCGGGCGTCCTCGGAGCCCGCGGTGCGGCGGGCCGGGCGTCGGACGGTGACCGGTGGGAACTCCCCGGCCGCGGCGGCCGACTACTGGAAGGACGGCAGACAGGTCCTGGGCCCGTAAGGAGACCGCGAGGCATGCACTGGTACGAGGACGACGCGCTCTGGTCCGATTTCGCCCCGACGATGTTCCCGCCCGCGCGGGCCGAGTCGGCGGCCGCCCTGGTCGCCGACTCTCCCCTGCTGGACTTCCCGCCCGGCACGAGGGTGCTGGACCTGTGCTGCGGGCCGGGCCTCTTCGTGGTGCCGCTGGCCGCACGGGGGTACGAGGTGACGGGGGTCGATCTCTCGCCCTCGATGCTGGAGAGGGCCCGTGCCGCCTGCGACGCGGCGGGGGCGAAGGCGCGGCTGGAGCGCGCCGACATGCTCACGTACCGGGAGCCGGAAGCCTTCGACGTGGTGCTGAACGTCTTCACCTCCTTCGGCTACTTCGACGCGGCCGAGGACAACCTGCGGGTGCTGCGCAACGCGTACGACAGCCTCGCGCCGGGCGGTCGGCTCCTGGTGGACGTGATGGGCAAGGAAGTGCTGGCCGGGTGGATCGGCCGGCCCGAGGCGGTCGATCTGCCGGACGGCTCCTACGTCGTCCAGCGTGACACCGTCCTCGACAGCTGGCGGCGGCTGCGCACCGACTGGACGCTGGTGCGCGGCACGACGGCGCGGACGGCCTCCATCACCTCCTGGCTCTACTCGGCGGCCGAGCTGCACGCCCTCTTCGAGGAGGCGGGCTTCACCGGCGTGGAGTGCTTCGGCGGTTTCGACGCGTCCGGCTACGACCAGCGTGCGGACCGGCTCGTCGTCCGCGGGCGGCGCGCATGAGGACCGGCCCCGGCACCCGCCCGCGCTCCGCACCGGGGCCCCGGCCCGCCCCCGCTCCCCACGACGCCCCGGAGCCCCACGGCGGCTCCGGACCCCGGATCGCCCCCGCGGTGATCCACGAGCACATCACCGACGCGATCAAGGCCCCGGACCTGATCCGGCTGACCGGCGACGTGGTCCTCGCCCGCTTCGAGACGATGAAGGTGTACGCCGCGCTCGGCGCGGTCCGCTCGCTGCTGCGCCGGGGCCGGGTGGTGCCCGGGCAGACCCTGGTGGACAGCTCCAGCGGGATCTACGCGCTGGCCCTCGCCATGGCCTGCCACCGCTACGGACTGCGCTGCCGCATCGTCGCCTCCACCACCGTGGACGCCGCCATGCGGGCGCAGTTGGAGATCCTCGGCGCGACGGTGGACGCCATGCCGCCCTCTCGGAGCCTGCGCCTGGACCAGGAGTCGCGCGTACGCCACGTTCGCCGGCTGCTGGCCGAGCGGCCGGACTTCCACTGGATGCGGCAGTACCACGACGGGATCCATCACGAGGGCTACCGGGAGTTCGCGGACCTGCTGACCGAGGCGCTGCCCGAGGGCCCGCTGACGGTGGTCGGCGCGGTGGGCACGGGCGCGTCGACCGGCGGACTGGCCCGCGCGCTGCGGGAGTCGGGGCGGTCGGTGCGGCTGGTGGGCATCCAGCCCTTCGGCAGCGTGACCTTCGGAAGTGAGCGGTTCGAGGACCCGGAGGCGATCATCGCGGGCATCGGCAGCTCGATCCCGTTCGGGAACGTCCGCCACGAGCTGTACGACACCGTCCACTGGCTCGACTTCCGTCATGCGATGGCCGGAGCCGTCGGACTGCTGCGCGAACACGCGGTGTTCGCGGGCCTGTCCACCGGGGCGGCCCACCTCACGGCGTCCTGGGAGGCGGCCCGTGCCCCCGGCCGGCTGCATCTGGTGCTCGGCGCCGACACCGGACACCGCTACGCGGAGCGGGTGTTCGCCCGGCACGCCGAGGCGCTGGACCCGGCCGGGCTGCGGCCCCGGACGATCACCTCGCCGGCCGGCCTGCGACCGCCGTGGTCCGTGATGGAGTGGGCGGGACGTGCCGCTCCGAGCGCCGCCCGGACAGCCGGGGAGGACGAGGACGCCGAGGGCGACGAGGCCGCCGGGCCGGCCGGGCCCGCCGCCGGCGCCAGGGCGACCGCCGAGGGCGGAGCCCCCTCCCCCGTACCGACCGTGGAGCTGCTGTCATGACGATCGCCGCACTGGAATCCCTCTCCTTCGGCCTGGGCCGGATGGCGGAGGCCGCCGCCGGGGCGGGGCACCGGCTGTGTCTGCTGACCGGCGACCGCTCCGTCTACCGGCACGAGTTGGCGGTCCTGCCGCCGGACGCGCTGGACGTCGTGGACGTGGACACGAACGATCCCGAGGCCGTCCGCCGGGCGCTGGCCGCCGTGCCGGACCTGGCGGGGCTGATCAACACGACGGACACCTGGAGCGTGCCGGCCGCGGAGCTGGCCGCCGGACTCGGGCTGCCCGGCGCCGATCCCGCGGCCGTACGGCTGCTGCGCGACAAGCGCCGGGTCCGGGAGGCCCTGTACACGCACGGGCTGAGCCGCGGGACGGCCACGGCCGTCCCGCCGGGCCCCGAGGGCGCGGGGGAAGTGCTGCGGGCGGTGGGGCTGCCCGCGGTCCTGAAGGACTCGGCGGGCACGTCGTCCCGCCATGTGTGGATCGCGCACGACGAGGAGGCCCTGCACCGGGCCCTGGCGGAGGCGGGTGAACGGCGCCTGACGGGCACGTTGTTCGCCGAGGCGTTCCTCGCCGGTCCGCTGTACAGCGCGGAGACCCTCAGCTGGGACGGGACCACCCGGCTGCTCGGGGTGCTGAGCCGTCAGACGTCACGGGCGGCGGTGGTACGGGAGGAGGCGGCGGCGTTCCCGGTGGCGCTGCCCGAGGAGGAGCGGGCCGGGATCGAGGCGTGGGTGGGGCGGGTCCTGGCGGCGGCGGGACACGAACGGGGTTTCGCCCATGTGGAGTTCGTGCTGACGACGGACGGCCCGGAACTGGTGGAGATCAACCGCAGGATCGGCGGGGCGCTGGTCGGCGAGGTGCTGTGCCGCACGCTGCGGACCAACGTCTACACGGCGATGGCGGACGAGGCGCTGGGCCGCCGCCCGGAGCTGCTGGACGCCCCGCTGGACCCCGCGGGACCGGCGTACGGCTTCGTCCTGGTGTACGCCGAACGGCCCGGAGTGCTCACGGGCTGGCTCGGCCTCGACGAACTCGGGGCGTTCCCCGGAGCGGTGGAGTGGTTCCCGGTCCGCGAGCCGGGCGAGAGCGTGCTGCACGTGGGCGACCAGCGCGGCTGTACGGGGATGGTGCTGGCAAAGGGCGCGACGGCGGAGCTGGCCCTGCACCGGGCGTGGAGCGCGGCCGTCCGGGTCCGGCCCGTGATCGCGGACGGGCCGTGAGGGCGGAGCCCTCGGGCGGGAGGCTCCCCGGCGGGTGCGAGGCGTCGGTCGGCAGGCGCGAGGCGTCGGCCGGCGGGTGGCCCTCCGGAGGGCCGGGTGAGCGTTGAGGGGACCGCCGCGCGGGCCCGGTTCACCGGCCCGCAGGGCTGCCTGCTGGCGGGCTCGTTCCTGATCACGCTGGGCAGCTTCGCCGTGCTGCCCTACATGTCGGTGCTGCTGCACCAGCGGCTCGGTCTCGGGCTCGGCACGGTCGGCACGGTGCTGGCCGTCGCCTCGCTGATCCAGTTCGCCGGGGGCGCGGTGGCGGGGCCGGTGGCCGGACGCATCGGGCTGCGGCGCGCGATGCTGCTGGCGCTCGCGCTGCGCACGGCGGGCTTCGCGGCGTTCGTCCCCGGTACGACCAGTGCGGTCCTGGCGGTCGGGGCGCTGCTGCTGGTGTCGGCGGGCGCGGCCCTGTACCTCCCGGCCAACAAGGCGTATCTGGTGGGCGGCGCGCCCGTGTCGCAGCGGCCCCGGCTGCTGTCGGCGAGCGGGTCGGCGTTCAACGCGGGGATGGCGCTGGGCCCTCCGGCCGCCGCGCCGTTCGTCATGGGCTCCCCCGGCGTGCTGTTCTCGTGCGTCACCGTGCTGTTCGCGCTCGTCGGGGCGGGGCATGCGCTGCTGCCGCGCGAGGCGTCGTACCGGGATGAGGAGGCGCCCGCCTTTCCCGCGTGCCGGGTTCCCGACGCACCGCGGCCGGGCCCTTCGCCGTTCGTGGTGACCGTGTCGAGCGTGTACGCGTTCATGTTCTTCCAGCACTATCTGGCGCTGTACGCGGTCCCCCGCACCTCGGCGGTGTTCTACGGCGCGGTGCTGACGGGGTACGCGTCCCTGCTCGTCGTCGCCCAGCCGCTGCTGGCGGAACGGGTCGCCGCGCTGAGCTACCCGGCGGCGGTGCGGTGGGGTTTCGGTGCGATGGCGGCCGGTACGGCGGCGATCGGGGCCGGTGGACACGTGGGGATCGCGGCCGGTGCGGCGCTGCTGTGTCTCGGGGAGATCGTGCTCTTCCTCAAGAACGACCTGGAGGCGCTGGCCCGTTCCACGGCCGCCCCGGCGAGCGTGTTCGGGCGGCAGCGGCTGGCGGCGGGCATCGGCGCGTTCGCCAGCGGGCTGGTCGGCGGTCACCTGTACGGGGCTGCGGAGGCGGCGGGCTCGGCGCGCGGGTTCTGGGCCGCGGTCTGCGTCCAGTGCCTCCTGCTGCCGGTGCTGCCGCTGTTCCGCCGCCGTACCGTCCGGGACCCCGAGGGGTCCCGGACGGATACCGCCTAGCCGGTGGCGGGTGCGGCCGCGTCCGGTTCCGCACGCCATTGTCCGGCGAGTTCGCGGCGAGCGCGCGCCACGCGGGAGCGCACCGTGCCGACCGGGCACCCGGCGGCGGCCGCGGCCTCCGCGTAGGAAGCGCCCAGCAGTTGGGTGAGGACGAACGCCTGACGACGCGCCGGGTCCAGGCGGCGCAGGGCGTCCAGCACCGCGGCGGCCTCCTCGAATCCGGGCAGGTGGCGGGGTTGAGCCCGTTCCACGGCGGTCTGCCAGTCCGCGGTGTCGGCGGTCCGGGGGCGTACGGCGGCGGCCCGGTGCCGGTCGACGACGACGCGCCGCGCGATCGACATCAGCCAGGTCCGGGCGCAGGAACGCCCGGCGAACCGGGCCAGTCCGCCCATCGCCCGCAGGTACGTCTCCTGGGCCAGGTCGTCGGCGCCGGGGGCGTCGGAGCTGAGGTAGGCGACGAACCGGCGCACGTCCTCGTAGGTCGCCCGGACGAACCGGTCGGCGGCCTCCCGGTCCCCACCGCCTGCGGCCAGTGCCCAGTCGGTGATCTGCCCGTCGTTCTGCCGGGCGGCCGGGACACGGGGGCCGTCCGGGTGGGCACCGGCCGGAGGCGGGCCGAGCCGTCGTGTACCGGACGGATGGGGGCCTGGCGGAAGGGAGCCGGGTGCTCCGACGGCCGGGGGGCTCGGCGCGGGAGGCGGAGATGCGGGAGGGCGGGCGGCTGTCGGTGCGGGTGTCGGGGGCGCGGGGGCCGTCGGTGCCGGGGCCGTTGCCGCGGCGGCTGATGATGCGGGAGGTCGTGGTCCGGGGGCCGGGGGCACAGGGGCCGGCCGTGCGGGGGCCGGTCGTGCGGGGGCGGGGAGTTTCACAGTGGTCCTTCGCGTCCGTGCGGAGCCGGCGCGGTGCTCGCCCGGCTCCGCACGCCGGTCCCGGGCGGCCGCGGAGGGCGGCGGCACGGTGGGACCGGCATGCCTGTCACGGGCGTGCGCGGGCACACCCGTACCGCCTCCGGCGCAGGACGGCCGGAGAGCGTGTGAGGTCAGCGGGAGCGGAGGGCGGGCGGCGGCCCGCGCCGGGAGAGGGCGTGCAGGGCGGGCAGGCCCCGTGGGCGGCGTCCCTGTCGGCGCCGGACGCCTCGCGGGGCGGCCGGGGCCGGGGCGGGCGGCGACGCGCACCACAGGCGCCAGGCCGTCCGCAGCGGAGTCCCGACGAACAGCACCAGGCAGCGGGCCAGCCGGGCCAGGGCGACCTCGCCGCGCCACAGCCACCAGCCGCAGATCAGCCCGGCCAGCGCGTGGGCGAGGGCCATGCCGAAGGTGAACGCCGTGCCGTCGAAGGCGGACAGCAGCCCGAGCAGGTCCGACGGGCCGCCGATCGGGACCTCGTGGGCGGAGTGACGCATCGCGCCCTCCGCAGGGTGCCCGCCGGCCGCGTGGTGCGCGCCGTGTCCGCCCGGCAGCCGGGATCCGGCGAGGGAGAAGAAGGTGTGCTGCCCCAACTGGCCCAGGACATGGGCCGCGACGGTCACCGGGGCGCTCCGCCGGCGCCCGGCGAGCCACCACCCGGCCCCGCACACCGGCAGCAGCGCGGCTCCCTGGACGAGCAGGGCCAGGGGCGCGCCGGACATCAGCGCGTGGCCGAGTCCGGACACGGCGACGCACACCACCGCGAACAGTGCGGTGCGCCCGAGTCGGAGTGCGGTTCCGGCCCCCATGGAGCCATCGTGCCAGCAGTCCCCGCGCGGGGGAGAAGGGCACCAGATGCCGAAACAGCGGGAGTTCACCGCGTTTGCCCCCTCGACACCGCACTGTGATCCATATCACAGACTCCTGCCGGGAACTTTCGCTCCTCCCCGCCCGACTGCTCCGACAACGCGCCTGTGTACGCCTCGTGGTCCGGGGCCGCCGCATCCGCCCCCACCCGCCGATGCCCTCCCCGCCCCGAAGAGGCCGCATGACGAACCCGCCCCCCGCCCGCGAACCGGCAGCGGCCGCCGAGACATCCGGAAGCACGCCGCCACCGGCCGGCATATCCGGATCGGAGGCGGCTCCCGGACCGGCCCCCGCGGCAGCGCCGAAGACAGCGACCGCCACCGCGACCGGCCCGGACACCGCGCCTCCCGGCACCTCTTCCGCACCTGGCGACGGCCGCGTCCCCTCCCCCCGGACGACGGGCGGGCCGCGACGGCCGACGCTCGGCTCCGACCTGCGGGCCTCGTGGCCCGACGGCCTGGTGGCGCTCCTCGTCACCGCCGCCGTCTTCGTCCTCCTCTACCTGCGCATCCGCGACAAGACCTCCTCCACGGTCTCGGTGATGCCGTTCATGGCCGACGCGGGCGGCTTCTGGATGTACTTCCTCAGCCAGGCGTTCGGCTGGTCCGCCCTGCTCTGGGCCTGGGGCACCGTCATCCTCGGGCTGATGCTGTCGGGCCCCCGGCCCGGCCGCCTGCCGCTGTCGGCCCCCCGGCTGGAACGCCTGCACCGCACCACGAGCCTCAACACCATGGCCCTGATCGCGGCCCACGCCCTGCTGTTCGCGGCCGAACTGGTCCGCCACGACACGGCGTCCTGGAACTCGGCGGTCGCCACCGCCTTCGTGGAGGCGTTCGTCCCCGGCGGCTACGACTCGGGAACCGGGCGGATCGCCATCCCCGTCGGCCAGGCGGCCCTGTACCTCGCGGTCCCGCTCGGGCTGCTCTTCTACGTACGCCACCGCATCGGCCCCAGGACCTGGCGGGTCCTGCACCGCTGCGTGATCGTCGTCTACGTCCTCAGCGTCTGGCACACCCTGCTGTACGGGACCAACGTCTGGTACGACGGCTGGTTCCGCACCGGTGTCTGGCTCCTCCAGCTGCCGATCGCCGTGCTGCTGCTCCTGCGGCTGATGCGGCCCGCCCGCCGCTCCGAGGCCCTTTCCGCCCGGACCGGCGCGACCTCGGGGGGCCGGACACGATGGGCCCTGCGCCTCGCCGGCCGGCTCGCGGTGGTGGCGGTCGTGGTGGCGCTGGTCGCCGTGGTGGCCACCGGCAGGGACGGCGGGCGCGCCGTGCCCCCGGAGGACACGTCCTCCACCCACCACCACGACTGAGGGGTCGTCCGCGATCGGGGGCGGGAGCCGCGCACCCCGGAAGCGATGACGGGCGGAAGTCGCGGACCCCGGTCACCATGACGGGCGGGAGCCGTGTGAAGGCCGACCGTCCCGCGTCGTACGCTCGGGCCATGACCACCAACGATCTTCCCGTGATCGCCGCCGTCGACGGTTCGACCCACGGTCGGCGGGCGCTCGACTGGGCCACCCGTGAAGCCGTGCGGCGCGGACTGCCCCTCCTGATCGTCCACGTCCGCCCGCTCGCGCGGCCGGCCGACGAGGAGACCGGGAGGCGCGAGTCGGAGGAGTTGCTGGCCGAGTCCGTCCGCCGGAGCGCGCTCATCGCTCCGGAGCTGCGGCCCTCGACGCTGGCCCCGCTGGACTTCCCGTCCGCGGCCCTGGTCTCGCTGAGCCGGGACGCGTCGATGATCGTGGTCGGTTCGCGCGGCCTCGGCGGCTTCCGATCGCTGATGATCGGTTCCAACAGCCTCGCCACCGCATCGATGGCGAGCTGCCCCGTCGTGGTCGTGCGGGACGACCGCCCGGAGGGGGACGACGACCGGGCGGGCGACGCGGGCGCCCGTACCGACATCGTGGCGGGGGTGGCCGCCGACGAGAGCAGCGAGGCGGTCCTGGAGTTCGCCTTCGCCACCGCGGCCTCCCGCCCCGGCGCCCGGCTGCGGATCGTGCACGGCTGGACGATGTTCTCCTCGATGCTCGCGGGCGGACCCGTCCTGGACCGCGAGGAGGCTGCGGGCTCGGCGGCCCGTACGCTGGCCGAGCTGACCTCGGGCCGCCAGGAGATGTACCCGCAGGTGGAGATCGTCCGGGAGCCGGTCAACGGTTCCGCGTCGCACACCCTGGTGACCGCCTCGGCGACGGCGGCCCTGACGGTGGTGGGACGGCGCAAGGGCGGCGAGTCGCTCGGGCTCGGGCTGTCCCCGGTGGCGCAGACGACGATCACGCACGCGCCGGGGCCGGTCGCCGTCGTCCCCTGTTGAGTCGCGCGGCTCCGGGAAGGGCGCGGCTCCGGAAACGCTGAGCCGCTCGACTCCGGGAAGCCGTCCGCCCGGCGATGTCATGCCCGGCGTCACGACCGGCGGCCGCTACGCCGTCGAGCTGCGACGCGCCGGGCCGTGAGGCTGATCCACCGGGTCACCGTCCACGGGAAGGGGCGGCGGGCACAGGGCGCGTGAGGGGGTGCACATCGCTCGCCCTGCCCCGCCCGGCTCGCGTCCTGTGTCCGGCGGAGGTCGCCTCCCCCACACTGGGAGGTCCAGGGGGCCGGATGGTCCAGGGGTCCACGGGCCGGCGCGGTGACCGGTGACCACGGTGACCGCCCGCCCGTGCACGACCGAGGAGGGCACGGCATGCACATGCGGGGCGGGCGGCGACTCCCGGACGACCGGGACACGGGCACCACTCCCGGCGGTGGCGGCGGGCCTGCGTCCGGTGGGACGGCCGCTCGTGGCGGCACCGCGTCCACCTCCGGTGACGGTCCGACGGCGGCCGGCCGGGGCTCCCCCCGCACCGGGCCGCTCGCCTCCCCCGGCATCCGGGGCGCGGCAGCGCTGCTCGCCGGGGCCCTGCCGGCTCTCGCCTTCCCCGAGCCCGGCCTCTGGTGGTTCGCCTACCTGGCGCTGGTCCCCTGGCTGCTGCTGATCCGCACCGCGCACTCACCGCGCCGGGCGGCGCTGGACGGGTGGCTCGGCGGGATCGGGTTCGTCGTCGCCGTGCACCACTGGCTGATGCCGAGTCTCCATGTCTTCATCGTGCTGCTGGCCGCGCTGCTCGGGCTCCTGTGGGCCCCCTGGGGTCTGCTGGTGGCCCGGCTGCTCGGCGGGGCTCCGAACGCGACGCGGGCCGTGGCCGCCGTGCTCGTCGTGCCCTCCGGATGGCTGATGATCGAGCTGGTCCGGTCCTGGGAGGGCCTGGGCGGACCCTGGGGGCTCCTCGGCGCGAGTCAGTGGGAGGTGGGCCCTGCCCTGCGGGTCGCCTCGGTGGGCGGGGTGTGGCTGGTGAGCCTGCTGGTGGTCGCGGTGAACACCGGTGCGGCTCTGCTGATCGCCGACCGTGCGGCGCGGACGGCCGCCGGGGTCCTGCTGGGGGTGTGCGGCCTGTCGGTCGCGGCGGTGGCGGCTTGGGCGCCCCGGCCCCAGGGCGCGGGCACGGTCAGGATCGCCGTCGTGCAGCCGGGCGTCGTGGAGGGTCCGGGGAGCGTCGCGCGCCGCCTGGACCGGGGTGAGGAGCTGACCCGGACGCTGGCGGGCCGGGACGTGGACCTGGTGGTGTGGGGCGAGAGCAGCATCGGCGCGGGTGCGTGGCAGCACCCGGAGACCGTGCGGCGCCTGGCGGAGCTGTCCCGCCGGGTCGGCGCGGACCTGCTGGTCAACGTGGATGCCCGGCAGACGGACGGCTCGGGGCGGTCGGGGATCTTCAAGTCGGCGGTGCTCGTGGGGCCCGGCGGCCCGACCGGGGACCGTTACGACAAGATGCGGCTGGTCCCGTTCGGCGAGTACGTCCCGGCCCGCTCCCTGCTGGGGTGGGCGACCTCCGTGGGCAAGGCGGCGGGTGAGGACCGGCTGCGCGGCGACCGCCAGGTGGTGATGGCGCTGCCGGACGGGGCGCGGGGGCTGCGGATCGGCCCGCTGGTCTGCTTCGAGACGGCGTTCCCCGACATGAGCCGCCGGCTGGTGCGCGACGGTGCGCAGGTGATCGTCGCCCAGTCAGCCACCTCGACGTTCCAGGAGAGCTGGGCCCCTGCCCAGCACGCCTCGCTGGGGGCGTTGCGCGCGGCCGAGAACGGCCGCCCGATGGTCCACGCCACGCTCACCGGGATCAGTGCCGCGTACGGGCCCCGGGGGGACCGGGTCGGCCGCCCGCTCGGCACGGAGGCGAGCGCGGCGCAGGTGTTCGACCTGCCGCTGGCACGCGGGGAGACGCTCTACGGCCGGTTCGGCGACTGGCCGGTGTACGGGGCGTTGGCGGCGATCGCCGTGCTGTGCGCCGTCGAGGGGGTACGGGCGTTCAGGAAGCCTGCTCCAGGGCCTCCGTGACCACCCGTTCGCACAGCTCGTGGGTGGCCAGCGCGTCCCGCGCGCTGAGGGTCTCGCCCCGGCCCACGGCGTCGAGGAAGGCGAGGACGCAGCTCTCGATCCCGCGCTGACGGGCCACCGGCACCCAGTCGCCGCGCCGCCGCACGCTGGGTTGGCCCTTGTGGTCGACGATGTCCGCGAGGTTGAGCACCTGACGCTTGGTGTCCTGGCCGGAGACTTCGAGGATCTCCTCGGTCGACCCGTTCAGCCGGTTCATCATGCCGATGGCGGTGAACCCGTCTCCCGACAGCTGGAGCACCACGTGGTGCATGAGCCCGTCCACGATCCGGGCCCGCACGGTGGTGTGGTCGACCGTGCCGGGGACCAGGAAGCGCAGGGTGTCGACGACGTGGATGAAGTCGTCGAGGATCATGGTCCGGGGGTCCTCGGGCAGTCCGACCCGGTTCTTCTGCAGGAGGATCAGCTCGCGCGGGTGTTCCGCGCACTGCGCGTACCCCGGAGCGAAGCGGCGGTTGAAGCCGACGGCGAGGCTGACGCCGCGCTCCTCCGCGAGGTTCACCAGCCGCTCGGAGTCGGCGAACTCGTAGGCGATCGGTTTGTCGACATAGGTGGCGATCCCGGCGTCGAGGAGGCGTTCCACGATCTGCGGGTGCACGGCGGTCGGGGCGTGCACGAACGCCGCGTCCAGCCCCGCGTCGATGAGGGAGTCGAGGGTCGTGTGACGGCGTTCGGCGGGGACGCGGTGGGCGTCGCCGACCGCCAGGAGCGTGGCGGGGGTGCGGGTCTGCAGATGCAGCTCGGCCCCCGGCACGGCGGTGAGCACCGGCAGGTACGCCTTCCGGGCGATGTCGCCGAGCCCGATGCAACCGATCTTCACGAGGTCTCCCTGTCGCCGTGCCGCGCCGCTGTGCGCGGCTGTCCGCGCCCCGGCAGCATACGTCGCCGAGGCCGGCCGCCCACCGGCCGGTCCGACAACGAACTCCCTGGCCAGGGCCATGATCATGGATTACGAAGACCGCCATGGCCGCTGCCGGGCGTGAGAAGTCCGCCATGGACTCCGGGCGTGAGAAGTACGCCCGGCACATACGGACACGCCGACCCGCTGCGCGAGCGCGCGGACGGCACCCCCGGCGCCTGACCACCGGCTCCCCGCCCCGCAAGCCACGACTCGGGCCCGGGGCCGGGACGGGTGACGCCGCCCGGCGGGTGCGGTGCCGCGTTCCCGCGAGTGCGGTGCCGCGTTCCCGCGAGTGCGGGCCGGGGCGCCGTGCTGACCGGGTCACTCGTGCGGGCCATTCCCCGCGCACCGGCTCCCCGGAGCCCTGTCCGGGCCGCAGAGTTGCGGGGTGCAGAGAACCAGCATCACCACGAAGCTCCTGGTCGGGCTGGCGGTCACGGCCGTCTCCGGCTGCGTGTCGGTGGAGCCCGGAGTCGTTCCCTCCCCGCGCCCCGGCAGCAGCGGGCCGGGGCAGGACGTGGCCCCGCAGATCGTGCAGCCGCCCGCCCGCGAGGCGCTGGAGGCCGTACCCGATGCGAGCCCGTCCCCGCCGTCCGCCCACCGGCCCTCCCCCGCCGACGCCCCCACCGCACCCTCGCGGGGCGGGCCGCCGGGGGCTGTGGGGCCGGCCGAGCGCGCGGACCCGCCGCGACAGCGGGCCCCCCACCGGCCCCGCGCCGAACCGCCCGTCGCCGCCCCCGACCCCGCCCTGCCGCGCGCCCCCGGCGGGGCCGATGTGTGCGCCTGGGGCCGGGGGTACGGGAAGTGGCCGGCGGGCAGCCCGCAGTCCCGCATCTGCTCGGAGGCGTACGACCGCTGACGCCCCGGTCCCGCAGGCCGGCTCGCGCGACCCCGGCGGCCCGGCTCTCCCGGAGCCGCCGGGGTCACTGCTTCCACAGGCGGAGTTCGAGGCGCTCGATGGCGGCGCGGACCCCGCCTCCGTACCCGTCGTCCGCGAGCGCGACGGCTGCCGCGCGGGCGCGCCGGAGGTGAATCCTGGCCGCGTCGGGGCGCTGGAGCTTGAGGTAGTCCGCCGCGAGGTTGAGGTGCAGGGAGGGGTAGAACGCCCGGACGGCCGGCAGGTCCCGGTGCTCGGCCGCCCGCTCGCCGTCGGCCCCCTCGCCTCCCCCCGGCTGCCCCGCACCCCTCGACCGCGAGGCGTCTCCCTGCCCCGAGGCGTCCCCCGGCCCCCCGGTGTCCCGCAGTGCGTCCGCGGCCGTCAGCGCGCGCAGGTCCCAGGCCAGCTCGTCGCCGGGGTCGTCCTGGGCGTCGGCCATGTAGTGCGCGAGGGTGCAGCGGTGCAGCGGCGCGCCGTCCGCGCCCAGCTCGGCCCAGAGCGCGCCGAAGCGGTTGCGGGCCTCCTCGCGGTCGCCCGCGTGCAGCAGCATGATGGCCTGGCCGATCCGGGTCATGACGGCGTCCTCGGACACCTGCTGCTGCTCCACCACTGCTCGCTCCTCGTCACCCGTCCGACCGCTTCCCCTTCGTCCGACGCTAACGCCGGGCTCGCGCGGAACCGGTCAGACACGGGCTCGGAGGGCCGGCCGTCAGCCGAGGTCGGGGATCCGCCAGTCGATGGGCTGGTGCCCCTGGGCCGCCACGGCCTCGTTGATCTGCGTGAAGGGGCGGGAGCCGAAGAACTTCTTGGCGGACAGCGGCGAGGGGTGCGCGCCCTTCACCACGATGTGGCGTTCCTCGTCGATGAGCGGCAGCTTCTTCTGCGCGTAGTTGCCCCAGAGCACGAAGACCGCCGGGTCGGGCCGGTCGGCGACGGCGCGGATCACGGCGTCGGTGATCTTCTCCCAGCCCTTGTTCTTGTGGGAGTTGGCCTCGCCGCCCCGGACGGTGAGGACCGCGTTGAGCAGGAGGACGCCCTGTTCGGCCCACGGCATCAGATAGCCGTTGTCGGGGATCGGCAGGCCCAGCTCCTCCTGCATCTCCTTGTAGATGTTGCGCAGCGACGGGGGCGTCCTGACACCGGGCCGCACGGAGAAGCAGAGGCCGTGGCCCTGACCCTCGCCGTGGTACGGGTCCTGGCCGAGGACCAGGACCTTGACCTTGTCGTACGGCGTGGCGTCCAGGGCGGCGAAGACCTGCTCGCGCGGCGGGTACACGGGCCCCTTGGCGCGCTCCTCCTCGACGAAGTCCGCCAGTTCCTTGACGTACGGCTTCTGCAGTTCTTCGCCGAGGACGGCACGCCAGGACTCGGGCAGCAGGTCGATATCGGTCACGTCCACAACCTCCGGTGAGCAACAGGTTCTTGATCCCCGAACCTACCGGGCCCCACTGACAACGAGCTCCGGGAGCCCCGCGCACGGCTGCTCCCGGACGGCTACCAGCTGGCCTTGCGGTACAGCTCCCACAGCTGCATGACGGTCTGCGGGTCGAGTGCGCGCTCGCCGCCGCCGATGTCCTCACCCGCGGCGACGTACAGCTTGCCCTGCCACAGCGGCAGCAGCCGGACGTCGTCCACGAGGATCTCCTGGGCCCGCTCGAACTGCTTGCTGACCGCGCCCCGGTCGCTCTCCTGCCGCGAGGCGGGGATCAGCTGCTGGGTGATCTCCTTGTTCAGGTACGGAGTGCCGGTGACGCTCTCCTTGCCCACGAACGGGGCGACGAAGTTGTCGGGGTCCGGGAAGTCCGGGAACCAGCCGCGGCCGAAGACCGGGTACTCGCCCTTCGTGAAGCCTTCCTGAAGGATCTTCCAGGGCTCGCCCTGAAGGGTGATCTCGAACAGCCCGGACGCCTCCAGCTGCCGCTTGATCTCCTCGAACTCGGTCTCGGTGGAGGAGCCGTAGCGGTCGGTGGCGTACCAGAACTTCATCTTCACGGGCTCGGTGATGCCGGCCTCGGTGAGAACGCGCTCCGCCTTCTTCACGTCCGGGTCGCCGAAGGTGTCGAAGAAGCTCGTGGTGTGTCCGGCGATGCCCTTGGGGATCATGGAGTACAGGGGCTCGGCGGTGCCCCGGTAGACCTTGGCGACCAGGGCGTCCCGGTCCACGACATGGGCGATGGCCTTGCGGACGGCGGGGTTGGCGGCGGCCGGGTCCTTCGGGTTGAAGACCAGGAAGCGGATGTCGGCGCCGGTGGACTCGACGATCTGGAGGCCGGCGTTGTCGGCCTTGTCGTCCTCCAGGCTGACGACCTCCTCGGCGGTCAGGCCCCGGTAGGTGGCGTCGATCTCGTCGGCCTTGAGAGCGTCCACCATGTCGGCGGACTTGCCGAAGTAGCGGATGGTGACCGCGTCGTTCTTCCGGTCGGCGAAGCCCTTGTAGTCCGCGTACTTCTTCAGTTCGGCGGTCCGGCCCTCCTCGTAGGACTCCAGGAGGTAGGGGCCGGAGCCGGTGACCTTGCCGTCCTCGCGGATCTTGTCCTTGGGGTAGTCGCCGGGGGCGACGAGCGACATCGCGGGCGTGGCCAGGATGAACGGGAACGTGGCGTCGGACTGGTTCAGGTGGAAGATGACCGTGTCGTCGCCCTTGGTCTCGATCCGGTCCAGGGAGCCGAGCATTCCGGCCGGGCCGCCCTTGAAGTGGATGTCCACGATCCGGTAGATGGAGTACTTCACGGCCTCGGCGTCGAGCTTCTCGCCGTTGGAGAACTTCAGGTTCTTCTTGAGCGTGCACCGGTACGCCATGCTCGTGGCGTCGGTGAACTCACAGGAATCGGCCGCGTCCGGCTCCGGGCTCGTACTGCCGGTGGGGAAGCTCACCAGGGTCTGGTAGACGTTCCTCATCAGCTCCCAGGAGCTGTCCCAGGCTGCCGCCGGATCGAGGGTGGAGGGGGAGCTGGTCGTTCCCACGGTTATCTTCTGCTCCGCCTCCGATCCACTGTCGGAGAGGAGACCGCATCCGGCCAGCAGAGAAAGGGAAGCTAGGGCTGCAGCAACCTGCAGACTGGCCCGGTAGAACACGTGCACGCTCCTCGATCAGCCTTGGGTCGGCAGACCATACCGCAGCGCCCCACCGGGCCAATCCGCCGGCCCGGCGGGGCACTTGGCTCAATCGGGGCCAAATCGGCTCAGTCCGAACTCAGCCCACACCGGCGTTGAGGAAAATTCCTCCGTCGACCACGAGGGTCTGCCCGGTGATCCAGTCGGACTGCGCGGAGGTGAGGAAGGCAGCCGCACCACCGATGTCCTCGGGCACCCCGAGCCGGCCCAGGGGGTAGGCGGCGGCCGCCTCCGCCTCGCGCCCCTCGTAGAGGGCCTGGGCGAATTTCGTCTTCACCACGGCCGGGGCGATGGCGTTGACCCGGACGACCGGGGCGAACTCGTGCGCCAACTGGAGGGTGAGGTTGACCATCGCCGCCTTGCTCATCCCGTACGCGCCGATGAACGGCGAGGCGGAGACCCCGGCGATCGAGGCGATGTTCACGATCGCCCCGCCGTTCTCCCGCTGCCACGCCTTCCAGGTCTGCTGGGCGAAGCCGAGCGCCGAGATCACATTGGTCTCGTAGACCTTGCGGGCCACGTTCAGGTCGAGCTCCGCCATGGGGCCGAAGACCGGGTTCGTCCCGGCGTTGTTGACCAGGAAGTCGACCCGGCCGAACGCCTCCATGGTCCGCTCGACCGCCGCCGCCTGGTGGGCCTCGTCGTGCGCTTTGCCCGCGATGCCGATCACCCGGTCGGAGCCGAGCTTCTCCACGGCCTCCTTCAGCGCCTCCTCGCCGCGCCCGGTGATGGCCACCCGGTCGCCGCGCGCCACCAGCGCCTCGGCGACTCCGTAGCCGATGCCCCTGCTCGCGCCCGTGACGAGCGCGACCTTTCCGCTGTCCTGCACCGTCATGATGTCCGTCGCCCTTCGGGTCAGTTGAGGGGTCCGCCGGCCACGTACATGACCTGGCCGGAGACGAAGCCGGCGTCGTCACCCGCGAAGAAGGCGATCGCGTTGGCGACGTCCTCGGGACGGCCGACGCGCTGGACCGGGATCTGGGTGGCGGCCGCCGCCTGGAACTCCTCGAAGCCCATGCCGACACGGGCGGCCGTCTGCGCGGTCATCTCGGTGACGATGAAACCGGGCGCCACGGCGTTGGCGGTGACGCCGAACTTGCCGAGCTCCTTGGCGAGCGTCTTGGTGAGGCCCTGGAGCCCCGCCTTGACCGCGGAGTAGTTGGCCTGGCCGCGGTTGCCGAGGGCCGAGGAGGAGGAGAGCGAGACGATCCGGCCGAACTTCGCCTCGACCATGTGCGCCTGTACGGCCTTCGCCATCAGGAACGCGCCCTTGAGGTGCACGTTCATCACGATGTCCCAGTCGGACTCGCTCATCTTGAACAGTAGGTTGTCGCGGAGCACACCCGCGTTGTTCACGAGGATCGTCGGCGCGCCCAGCTCGGCGGCGACCCGCGCGACGGCGGCTTCCACCTGGCCCGCGTCCGACACGTCGCAGCCGACGGCGAGCGCGGCGCCCCCGGCGGCGGTGATCTTCTCGACCGTGTCCTTGCAGGCCGCCTCGTCGAGGTCGAGTACGGCGACGGCGCGGCCCTCGGCCGCGAGGCGTACGGCGGTGGCGGCGCCGATGCCCCGCGCCGCTCCCGTCACGATGGCGACACGCTGCTCGGTGGTGGACATGCTTGGTTCTCCTCGCCCTTGGATCGCGGCTCAGCGGACGTCGGGGCGGTCCCTGACGGACAGGCTCCCGATGACTGAGCAACCGCTTAGTACCTTCAGCAGTCGAGACGCTAGAAGCCCTGGCACCCGGTGTCAACGGCGCGCGCCCCGGCGGGCCGCACGTCACACCGGGCGGGAGCGCCCGCCGCTGTGCCGTGGAGGTCCCGCCGGGGCGTGGATCAGCGCACGAGGAGGTCGAGCAGCCGTTCCACCTCGCCGGCCGGGTCGGTGGTGAGGCCGCTGTGCACGGTGCCGGGCTGGACGACGGTGGAGCGCGGGGCGATCAGCCAGCGGAACCGCCGTCCGGGGTCGTCGCCCGCCGCCTGCCCGGCGCCGTCACCGCCGCCGCAGACCCCTTCGACGGCGCGCAGGGCGGCCCGTACCCCGACGACGTCGGCGTCCGGGTCCAGCGCCCTGAGTTTGGCCTCGTCGAGGTGCGTGCGGGCGGCGACGAAGGACCGCGCCCGGCAGTAGACGAGCACCCCGGCGTTGAAGCACTCACCCCGCTCGACCCGTGGGACGACGCGCAGAACGGCGTACTCGAAGACGTCGCGTGTCATCGGCCGGCCTCCTCGCCGGTACGGGCGGCTGCCGCTTCCCGGCCGTCGCCGCCCCGCCGGGCACGGGGCGGCAGGCGGTCGGTGAGCCAGCCGGGGGCTTGGGAGGGCCGGATCGCGGTCGGCGCGTCCAGCGTGATCCGCTCATGGATGTCGGCGGCGCGGGCGAGCAGCGGGGCGATGTAGGCCCGGCGGACCTCGTCGGCGGAGTCGAAGCCGGGCTCGTCGGCCAGCCATACGTCGGGGACGTCGGCGGCGACCTTGGTGAGCAGCTCCTCGGTGACCAGGGGGGCCAGCTCGGCGGCGGCGGCCGCGATGTCCGGCGCGAAGGGGGCCAGCACATGGTCGGACGCGTTGTACGGCTTGGCGGCGGACGCCCGTGCCCCCGGCCAGTTGTGGTGCCAGATCATGGTCGCGCCGTGGTCGATGAGCCAGAGGTCGCCGTGCCAGACGAGCAGGTTGGGGTTGCGCCAGGAGCGGTCCACGTTGTTGATCAGCGCGTCGAACCAGACGACGCGCCCGGCCTCGGCGGCCCCGACCTCGTAGGCGAGCGGGTCGAAGCCGAACGAGCCCGGCAGGTAGTCCATGCCGAGGTTCAGCCCACCGCTGGCGCGCAGCAGCTCCTGCACCTCCTCGTCGGGCTCGGCGAGCCCGATGACGGGGTCCAGCTCCATGGTCACCAGCTCGGGCACCCGCAGCCCCAGCCGCCGGCCGAGCTCCCCGCAGATGATCTCCGCCACGAGCGTCTTGCGGCCCTGCCCCGCTCCGGTGAACTTCATGACGTACGTGCCGAGATCGTCGGCCTCGACGATGCCCGGCAGCGAACCGCCTTCACGCAGGGGCGTGACATAGCGGGTCGCCACGACTTCCTTCAGCATTTTCCCAGGCCACCCATCTGTTCAGCCTTGCGTTTCACGAACGACGTCTGCGGGACTCCGGGGCAGGGATCACCGGCCCGCAGCGCCGGGGGCGGGCCGGAGGGTCCCGGCGTGCGAGCCGGCCCCCCCGGCTCCCCCGAGCAGATCGTCGGCGGGCCCGCGCCCCGTGCCACCGGCTTCCGGCTTCCGGCTTCCGGCTTCCGGCTTCCGGCTTCCGGCTTCCGGCTTCCGGCACGAAGTGAGCATAGTAACCGAGGGTGATCGGCAGCGAGGCGCGTCCGGACCCTGGTACAGGTCAGCCGTCCTTCGGCAGGCTCGCGTACGAGAAGGAGCACCGAACCCGGCCATCGGCCGCAGGGACGAGGCGCACCTGCTCGGCGGGCATCTGGAGCGCCGTGCCCGCCGGCTCATCCCACAGTGACACTGTTCCTCCGGCCGCCCCGAACGAGAGGTACGGCCGCTCGGGACGGAGCACGCCACCTCGGCTGCCGAGTTGCGCCGCGGTGACCGTCGGCTCGACGCACGTCCACTCCGGCGTCACCCCGAAGTACGAAGGCGGAACCATCTTCCGAACTGCGGCCGTGCGGAAGTCCTTCACCGCTTCTCCCGCCGAGTCCACCGCTCCCAGCGCGCACATCGCCACCACCGTCACCTGGGTGACGACGTACAGCGGGACGCCGAGCCGTTCGACAGGGCTGACGAACGGGGCGTGCACATGCTTCGCGATCCCCCACAGAGCCGGGACGAACAGGGCGTAGCTGAGCAGGCTCGACAGCTTCACCGCCGACGCGGCCTGCCAGATCCCCGCAACGTCGAGGTCATCGGGGGTCAGGCCGAGGCTGTCCGCGTACAGCGCGTGCAACACCGATCCAGATGCCACCACGAACGACACGACAGCCGTGAACACGAGCGGCGCCGCCCAGGCCAGCCATTCGCCCCACGTCCACTGGCGGACCAGGAGCCAGATCCCTCCCACCGTCGCCGTGACGGCAAAGAGCGACAGCATCTCCACCGGGGTCCAGCCTCTGTCGTCCTCCATGCCCGCGCCGAACGCGACGACAAGGAGGTAGACGGACACGACACCGGCAATGAAAAGGCTCGCCACGCGACCGCCGGTCGCGAACATGCCGTACGCCCATCGGGTTCCTCCGGCAAAGCACAACACCGCTGCACCGGTCCACACCCACATTCGCACACCGCTGTGGTGCCGGGCGACCACGGCGCAGAAGGTCATGGTGAGCAGCCAGGCCACGAGGCGGAACGTACGACGCCGACTGTCTTCGTCGCGACGCGGCACGATGTGCCTTCGCTCCCGGCCGTAGAGCGGCCGTACGTCGATGACAGCCCTCGGAGCGGAACCGCCGGGCATGTTCATGCGGGAAAGCCGGCGGGCTTCCGACGCCGTACCAGTGACCACCATGCCCGTGTCGTGGTAGCCACGCCTCTCCGAAAATCGCGCACGCGCCAGCACCGCCGCGTCGCGCAACCCCTCCATCGACGTCCGCGGCCCGGGGACGGGTACGCGCGGTGGCCTATGGGCCACCGTATGCGCCCGCCAGCCGGTCAGCTGCTCCCGGTCCCGGTCCACCAGCTCGCAACGCCGGGCGTACATCTCCAACCCGGCCGCCCGTGCCAGCCACTCCACCCGCCAGGTGGCCGCCCGCTCGGTGCGCCGGTTGCGAGCACCGAAGAACCGCACCTCGACGGAGTACAACCGTGCCGGGTCGGCCTCGCTCAGCACACCCCGCGACGCGCCCTCACTCCGGGCGAACGCGGTCACGACCGGCCAGCCCTGCTGGTCGAACACCCGCTCCGCCTCGTCCCAGTCGCGCTGCTCCCCCCGTACCTCGACGAGCACCAGCACACGCTGGTCGTAACGAATCCTCGGCATCAGCTCCCCCTCTCACCGGGCTCCGAAGGTACAGCGACCAACGACGTGACGGTCATGGTGGAAGGAAGCCACACCCGCGAGGGAACGGACGTGAAGGCATGTCACCGGAGGGCAGCGGCAGCCACCGCGCACCCCAGCCGAAGGATCAGCTGTCCCTGTACGGCCGCAAGCGTCTGACGACCGGGGCACCGCGCAGCGCCCGGCATCAGCGGCTACGGCAGCCAGCGCGCCGCCTGCTCCCGGGTGACCTTGGCCGAGTCGACCCACCAGTGCTCGGCCTCTTTGTCCCACCGGGCTCTCAGCAGGCGCTTCGCCTCGTCCTTCTGCGCATACGGGACCTTCAGGTACAGGCGGCCGTTTCGGATCAGCCCCGGGTACACCTTGTCGGCCCCCACCGGTCGCTGGGCCGACACCTCGGGCGCCGGAGCAGCCTGCTCGGCCGGGCGCCACGGTCCTCGTGCCGGGCGTTCCATGCGGGTGCGCTCCATCAGCCGCCGTACGCGGTCGCAGGAGGCCGGGTCGGTGTAGCGCATCATCAAATCCGTCGGCCCGATGTTCGCGAGCAGGTTCTTCGAACCGTGCCACAGGACCGAACCGTCGAGGATGAGAACCTTCTCGTGCATGCGGTCGCGGAACTCGACCCGGCAGCCGACAGCCTCGAGTTGCTGCACGAGTTCCCGGTGCCGTGCCACGCGGGACGGTTCCTGTTGCTCTTCCGGACGGCGAGTGAAGACCGTCACTCGGATTCCGGCAGCCGTCCTCGGCCCGAGCATCCGGGCCCACCGCCGGACCGGTGGCGCGTCCATGAACGCCGAGTACAGCTCGATGCTGCGCCGGGCGCGCTCCACGTCCCACTCCACCGCGCTCAGGACCTCGCTGTGTTCGAAGAACGCGGGCCGTGCCAGCTCCTCCTCCGACAGAACGGCAAGCTGGTCCGCATCCCGGATGGGGATCAGCTGATCGGCTGAGATGGTCTGCGCGTGCGCTTCCACATGGTCGATCATCGCCAGTGCCTCGCTGTGCGGGGCCAGGTGCTTGCGCAGGAAGGCGACGTCCGCCACAACGACCAAGTGGTCCTGGGCCCGACTGAGAGCGACGTTGAGAAGGCGGCAGGTCTGCGAGGACAGCCCCGTTCCGCTGTAGAAGAAGCCGGGGTCCTTGCCGGCGCCCGCCACTGTGTCGAGGAGCACGACGGGGCGCTGGCTGCCCTGGAACCGGTGGACGGTGTCCACCAGACCGTCGTAATCCTCCCCAAATCGGTGGGCCAGGCTGCTCTTGAGGGCCTTGACCTGCTCCCGGTATGGCGAGATGACGGCGAGCCGGTCGGTCGCCCGTTCTCCCTCGGGGACCTCCTGCCACTTGCGGCCGGGGAGGATTCCCTCGAACTGGAGTCCTCGGACCAGTTCGTGGATGACGGCGGCATGGACGGCGTTCGTCATGTGGGGCTTGCGACCGCCACCGGCGATCCGACGGCCGGATGTGTCGATCAGGATCACCGGGGAGTCGATGAGCGGGGCGAACGGCAGGCGGCTCGTTTCGCCCCGCCCGGTCCTGAGCGGTGCGTCGGGGTACGCCACCTCGTTGACGACCGCGCAGATCGGTTCCCTCATCCGATACTGAGTGTCGAGCGCCACCAGCCGAGGGTCCTGGGCCACCCGACCGGAAGAGTCGACCAGACCTGCGGCGTGGAAGGCGTCTCGCGCTGTCCATTCGCGAGAGTGGGCCCGCTCCTCCTCGCTCGCCTCCCGGTCGCTGTCACCCTTGGTCACGGCGGGCAACTGCCGAAAGTCGCCCGCCACGATCACACGCTTGCGGGCGAGACCGGCGGCGAACCATGCCGAGGGCAGGTTGACCATTCCTGCCTCGTCGATCACCACGACATCGATCTCGTCGAGCAGCTTCCTCGACTGGACGGCCTTGGCCACGGTCGCTCCGAGCACCCGGCAGTGGGACCGGACCTCGTCCTGGATGCGCTTGCGTTTCTGCCCGAGCTCGTCGATGAGCTTCTGGAGTGCGACGGCGGACTCGACGACGGTCTGCCGGGGCGGGATCCCCACGACGGCGGCGTAGGCACCGGAGAGGTCACGGCGGGCTTCGGCCGCCTGCTCCTGCCCCGCCGTGTGGCGGCGGACGGCGCGCGCGACAGCCTCTCTGGCCTGTGCCGCACGGTCCTCTTCTGCCGCCAGGGCCGTCCAGAGGTCACTCAGTTTCGCCGCTCTGCGCTCCGCACGGAATCCGGTCGGGGGCCCCACCTTCTCCATCTTCGAACGCAGTTGTACGGCCAGGGTGTCCGCGGTCGCCACCGTCAGAGCCGCCGCAGCTTGGTCGCGCCCGGCCTCGGCCATCTCCGCCGTGGCGGTGGCCAGGTCCGACTCCAGGTCCCGGACGCGGTCGTGCAGGGCTATCGCCGCCCTCGCGCCCTTGAGTTGGTCGGTAGCCGTGCCGATCTGCCGGTCGATACTCGCCACAAGCAAAGCGGCGATACGGGCAGGGTCGACCTGGTCGCCGTAGCGGCTGCGCAGCGACGGCAGGACGATGTTCCCGGCCCGCTGGACGATTCCCTCGGCGAAGCCCTCCTCGTGCTCCAGCAGGGAGCACATCCGCTCCAGCGCCTGGTCCACTGCGACGTTCGTGGGGGCGAGGAAGAGGACCCTGAGACCTTGGCGGAAACTGCCTTCGACGATGTGGCCGACGACATCCGTCTTGCCGGTGCCGGGCGGCCCCCACAGGAAGAGCACGTCGCTGGCGAGGGCCTGTGCGACGGCGTCACGCTGACGCGGGTTCAACTGGAGTCCCGCCCAGTTCGCCACCCATCGCCCCGGGTTCTCGGCACGGCCGGTACGGGGGTTGCCCCGGCCGACCAACCAGCCGGCGCGGCCAGGATCGACGGGGCTGTCCTGCCCGCCGACCGTCTCCAGGCGTTCGGCCAGGGTGGCCCAGCCGGCCGCGTCGTCCTTACGGATCTGGACGTTCGCGGGCGCGGTTCCGAGATCGGCTCTCGTCACGAGCCGTACGGTCCCGTCCGGAGCGCGGGACGCCTCGGCCGGGCCCCATGCTTTCCGGGATCGTGACGGCCGAGCGAGGACGGGGACACCGTCCAGGCTGTCCTGCCACGTGCGGCACTCGAAGAGATACTCACGTGTCTCCCCGGAGTGCGCGAGAAGCCGCCCCTTGGAGAGGGCAACCTTCACCGCCCCGTCGGCATCGCTCCGGTGTTCCGCGAGGATCTCGGCGCGCACCGCCGTCAGAAACTCCTCAACGGGATACGGAAGCCCCATCTCGGTCATGTATAACGCTCCCCCAAGATCGCCCCCACAGGTCCGAAAGACTGTACGTGAGAGTGCTGCCGCCGAGCGGGGCACTCGACGGCACTAGCCAGTCACTGGCTGGAATCATTCGCGTACCGTCATTGAACCGTTCCGGGTTCGGTAAAACATCAGATTGCGGTTGTGACCTGGTGTCGAGGTTGATCGGTAGCAGTTGGTCTCGTATCGGCGGGTGAGATGTGCGATTCACCGTGGAGTCGGCGGTGGCAGTACCAGTCGATCCACTCGGCGGTGGCGAGTTCGAACTGGGAAAGGGTTCGCCAGGGCCGTCCGTGCTTGATCAGCTCGGTTTTGAACAAGCCGATCGTGGACTCCCTGAGGGCGTTCTCGTAGGCGTCGCCGACCGAGCCGATCGAGGCCGCGACGCGCCTGAGGCGTTCGACGGTGCACCGGGCCACGATGTGGCCTTGGCGGTGCAGCTCGCGCCAGACCTCCCTGGCCCCGTGGACACGGTGGTCGACCTCGAAACGTACCGCTCGTTTGCGCAGCTCAACGGGGCAGGAGAAGGGACGTGCAATGACTCACGTCCTTTCACGGAATCAAGTCTCTACCGAACCCGGAACGGTTCCGTTCGTGCGCATGAACAGGTGCGGACCGGCACTTCGCACGTCAGCGAAGGCTTGCGGGCACACCACCATGTCGACCCCGGGGCGGGCCCGAACCCGAAGGGGAAGAAGCGCGTCTTCCCGACCCGCAATGATCCCGGGACGGGCCTTGGGCTCTCCGGGTTGAACGTAGGATCGCCGGGGCAGCGCGAGCGCCGTCCGGTACGGCCGTCAGAGAGTGAGTGCAGTGCAATTCATCGTCGTCGAGGAGGGCGAGCACATCCCCGCGGGACCGCGGCCCCTAGCGGTACTCGAGAAGGACAGGTGGGACGACTTCGGGTTCCGCACCACGTTCGGTCTGTCGATCATCGACGCCGGAGGCGAACGGCACGAGGTGGGCAGCGTCAAGATCGCCGACCTCGGCATGATGGAACGCGAGAACGGTGCGGTCCGCCTGCCCGAACGGTTCACCACGCTGGACGACACTTTCTTCTCCCTCGGGCAGGACGACACCTTCTACGAGCGGTTGCGCCAGCGCGGGGACGGCATCCGCCTGGACGTGCTGGCCGGGCTGCGGGACATCGCCTTCGACGAACGCGCCTTCGAAGCCGCCAGCAGCCACGAGGTCACGCGGACCTCGTTGCTGCGATTCGTCAAGCCGGGCATAGTCCAAAGGCAGTTCCGCCGAATCGCGCGCGGCGGCGACCGTATTGCCGCCTTCCACGTCCTCTACCAGGCCCCCGGCGGTGGGGACGGTCTCACGCTGTCCTTCCGCGTGGAACCCGATACCCGCCCATCCAGCAACATTCACGTCGTCACCGGCCGCAACGGGGCCGGCAAGTCGGTCTTGCTCAACCGCCTGGCCAGGGCCGTCGCCGACCCGGAGGCCGATCCAGAAGCGGTCGGCAGGGTCATCGAGGACAACCACGACCAGCTCCGGTCCTTCGCCAACCTCGTCAGCGTCTCCTTCAGCGCCTTCGACGACCTGCCTCTCCTGCCACAGGACGACGAGTCCTTCCCCACCATCCACGTCGGCCTGCGAGCACCGTCCTCCGGCCGCGGCAACCGCATGAAGTCGCAGTGGCAGCTCAAGCGGGACTTCGCCGACAGCGTCGAGGCATGCCTGACGGGCGAACAGGGCCACCGCTGGGTGGGCGCCCTGCGCACCCTCACTTACGCTGGCAGCGGCCTGCTGGACGACGACTGGCTCGAAGACTTCCAGGCCACCGACGACCCAAGCCGCCGCCGCGCCAAGGCCCGCAAGCTGTTCGCCTCGCTCAGCTCCGGCCACAAGGTCGTGCTGCTGACAGTGACCCGGCTGGTGGAGCACGTCGGCGAACGCACCCTGGTGATCATTGACGAGCCGGAGACGCACCTACACCCACCGCTGCTCTCCGTCCGGGTCCTGTCCGACCTGCTCACCGACCGCAACGGCCTAGCGATCGTGGCAACTCACTCGCCGGTGGTGCTGCAGGAAGTCCCAGCCCATTGCGTATGGATCCTGCGCCGCTATGGCGAGCGTGTCGTCGCCGACCAACCCGGCATCGAGACGTTCGGGGAGAACGTCGGCGTCCTGACCCGCGAGGTCTTCGGCCTGGAGGTCACCGCCTCCGGCTTCCACCGGGAACTGGCCTCGCTCGTGGACCGCGGGCACTCCTACGCGAGCATCATGGAGCGGTTCGGCGGCCGGCTTGGCGGCGAGGCCAGGATCATCGTCCGCTCCCTCGTCGCCGACCGAGACCTCGGCGACGAAGCATGGCGCCTTCCGGGAGACCACTCCTGATGAAGCCTCTGCCCCTGCCCGCTCTGGACGCCCGCACCACGTACGCCAGCTGCATATCCAAAACCCGGCCCGCCAAAGCCAAAGCACGCCTCAAGGAACTCGAGGACCAGGTCGCCGCTGCAGCAGCCGACTACGAGAAGGCCGCCGCAGCCGCAGCCCTGCACACCCTGGGCCACCTGGAGAACCAACCCGACGGCGACGACGAGAACGCCACTAGCAACAAAGCGCTCATTAGCTGCTACACCTCCCGCATGGCCCGCAAGGGCAGCGCCGGCCGGAGTCTCTACAACCAACTGCTTCAAGCTGCCAAAGATCTATGCCCCCTGTGCGGGCACGGCTACGCCAACACCCTCGACCACCAGCTGCCCAAGAGCAGTTACCCCCTGCTCGCCATCACCCCGGCCAACCTTGTGCCGGCTTGCCTGACCTGCAATCACGCCAAAGGCGAAAACGCCCCGGCCAGCGCCGAGGAACAGACCCTCCACCCCTACTTCGACGACATCACAGATCATGTGTGGCTTGCGGCCCGCTTGACCGAACCCCCCGAGCCAGGGGTCTCCTTCTACGTCACCCCATCCCCCGGTTGGACACCGACCCTGACAGCCCGGGTCCAGCAGCACTTTGCTACGTTCAAACTCGGCAAGCTGTACGCCGCCCAAGTCGGCACCGAACTCGGCGCCCTCAACGACTATCTGAGAGACAAGCCGTACAGGGCTATCGCCGACGAGCTGCAGCACCGCGCCGCCAGCTACGGCACCCGCAACTCCTGGCAGGCCGCCCTCTACCGGGCCCTGGCCGCAAGCCCCTGGTACGTCAGCTCCGGATACCTGAACGAATGGGACACGTGAGGCCATGTACACAGTCCCGACCCTCTGCTCGCCGCCGTCGTGACCGCAGCCATCGTCGCGACCCGTCTGTGCTCGCGCCCCGAGCGCGACGCCTACCCGGCTGCCCAGTGGAGCAGCCTCCAGCAACAGCGGGCGGCCGACACTGGGCACCTGCCTCAGGTGACCCAGGTCCACCAACGGGCCCGCCGCGGCTCGAAAGTCGTGATCACCTGGTGTGACACCGGTCTGCGGCAAGAGGGCCGTGTTACCACTCGGGGCCGGGACCAGGGCGATGAGGCGCTTGCATGCCTCGATGACGGTCCACCGGATCGGAGCTCACGCCTTACGCTCAACCCCCTCGACACCAGGCTTCTGCCCCACCCTTGCCAGGCAGTCACTCAACGTGTCCTTGGCAGCACCCCCGGTGGCACGACGCCCCGTGCCACCAGGCCCGCTCCTCCGACCGTTCACTCCAGGAGGAGAGCGGTGTCCTGGGCCTCGACCAGGAGGAGGGCGACGTCGTCGGGGTCCTCGGGCCTGCGCATGGAGTCGACGAGGCGGGCGCAGGTGGCGTCGAGGGACGGGCCGACGGAGCCGATGGTGCGCAGGAGGAGGCCGAGACGTTCGTCGATGGGGTCGTTCCGGGTTTCGACGAGTCCGTCGGTGTAGAGCAGGAGCCGGTCGCCGGCGTGCAGGTCGACGGTGACGGTGTCGAAACCGACGCCTCCGACGCCGAGCGGGGCGCCGGGGGGCAGGCGCAGCAGTCGCGGCTCACGTCCGGGGCGGGCGAGCACCGGGGGCAGGTGCCCGGCGTTGGCGACGCGGCACCGCCCGGTGCGTGGGTCGTAGGTGGCGTAGAGGCAGGTGGCGATGTAGTGCTCCAGGCCGTGGGTGAGCCGGTCGAGGTGCCGGAGGATGTCGTCGGGGGGCAGGTCGAGGGCGGCGTAGGCACGGGCGGCGGTGCACAGCTGCCCCATGGCCGCGGCGGCGTCGATCCCGTTGCCCATGACGTCACCGATGACGAGAGCGGTCTTGTCGTCGGCCAGGGGGATGACGTCGTACCAGTCTCCGCCGACCTCGTTGGCGGACTGGGCCGGACGGTAGAGGGAGGCGATCCGCAGACCGGGGCGTTTCGGCGGCGCCGGCGGCAGGAGGCTGCGCTGAAGGGTCTCCGCGGCGGTGCGTACGTACTGGTGCCAGCGGGCGTTGCCGATGGCGATCGCGGCGCGGGCGGCCAGTTCCCGGACGAGCAGGACGTCGTCCTCGTCGAACGGCGCCGGGTTGCGGGTGCGCAGCAGGTCCACGGCGCCGAGCGTCTCGCCGTGGGCGATGAGCGGAACCGCGAGGTAGGAGTGCGCACCGGCTCGGGCGAGGGCCTCGGCCGCTCGGGTGTCTCGGGCGATGCGCCGCAGGTCCCGCGCCTCGCAGCGGGCCACGAGAACGGGCTGTCCGGTGCGGACGCACCGGGTGATCAGCCGGTCGGGGCCGTAGGCGGCGACCTCTCCGACCGGGTCCGCCGCGGTGGTGACCTCGGTGGGAAAGGCGGAGGTGACGGCGAGGGCCCGGAACAGCTCCGGACCCTCGCCGTCCCGTGCGCGGACGCGGCAGGCGAGCACATCGTCCAGGATGTCGACCGCGGCGACGTCCGCGAGGTCCGGGACCGCGACCTCGGCGAGTTCCCGCGCGGTCCGCTCCACCCCGAGCGTCGTGCCGATCCGGGCGGAGGCGTCGGCGAGCAGGGCGAGCCGCTTGCGGGCCCGCTCGGCCTCGGCGGCGGCCAGGTGCCGCTCGGTGACGTCGACGACCGAGGACGCCACCCCGATCACCCTCCCCGCGGGCCCGTGGATCCGGTAGTAGGACACCGACCACGCGTGGTCGTGGTCGGGGTCGGCGCGCGTGCGGCCGACGATGTACTGGTCGACGAGGGGTGAGCCGGTCGCCAGCACGTGCCGCAGCGCGGACTCGATCGTCTCCACCCCGCCGTGGAGGTGGATGTCGCGGGGGCGGCGGCCCAGGTGCTCGGCGGCCGGCACCCCGTTGATCCGCTCCAGCGCCGGGTTGACCAGCCGGTAGCGGAGATCGGCGTCCAGCAGGGCGAACCCCACCGGTGCCTGGGACACCAGTTGCTCCGAGATCGCCAGTCGGCCTTCCACGTCGTGCAGCGCGCTCTGGTCGACGGCGATCCCCAGGGCGTACACGTCCCCCAGGTCGTCCTGCAGCCGTACGTTGCGGAACTCCACCAGCCGGGTGCCGCCGTCGCGGTGCCGGACGGGAAACGTCCCCGCCCAGTCCTGCCCGGTCCCCATCACGGTGGCGAACAGTTCCGTCGCCCGCCGCCGGTCCTCCTCGCCGAGCAGGAGCCGTGCGGCGTAGCGGCCCAGCGCCTCCTCGGCGGTGTACCCGAAGACATCGGTGGCCTGCGGGCTCCAGAACACGATCCGGCCGGCGGTGTCCACGACGACCGCCGCGACGTTCAGGAAGTCCAGCAGGTTCCCCGCCCCCGCCGGACCCGTGCCACGGTCGGCCCCGGCCGGGCCCCTTGCACCGCCGGCCCCCGCCGGGCCCGTGCCACCGCCGGCCCCGGCCGTACCGGAGGCATCGGCTTCGCGCGGTGCGTCGTGGACCATCGCACGCTCCCTCCACACCCGGAACCCGGCGGTGCGCGGAACGCCGCCGGCTCAGCCCTTCCGTCCACTCTGCGCCCTCACCGGGTGTCCGGGCATCCCGGAGGTCGGGCGCCACGGTCTCGTGCGTCCCCGCGGCGGAGCCCCCGGCGGCCCGGCCGGCCGACCGGATTCAGTCGAACGCAGGGACGGCGGAGCCCCGAGGTGCGAGCCGGACAGGGGCGGCCGGCAGCACGGCGGGGGCGACCGGCAGCACCGCCGCGCAGGGGTGGACGACGCATCAGCGACTCGTCTTCCGACGGCCCGCCGCGACGGGCCGCAGCAGCACCGGGCGCAGCCGGGGGAAGCCGCGTACGGAGACGGGGCGCAGCCCTTTCAGTTCGTATCCGGCCAGTCCGGCCAGTTCGCCGGAGAAGGCCGTGTCGACGAGCACGGTGCCGGGGCGGGCGACCGCGGTCAGCCGGGCCGCCGCGTTGACCGCGGTCCCGTACAGGTCCCCGAACCGGGAGAGCACCTCGCCGTAGGCCAGGCCGGTCCTGACCCGCGGCAGCTCGGGTACGTCGTGGACCCGGGCCGTCAGCTCCAGTGCGATGTCAGCGGCACAGGAGGCGGACTCGCAGACGAAGAACACCTCGTCCCCGATGGTCTTCACCACCCGGCCGCGGCCCTCGGCGATCACGTCGCCGGTGAGGCTCTCGAAGCTGTCGATGACCCGCCCGAGTTCGGCGCCCTCCAGGCCGCGTGTCATCCGTGTGTACCCGACCATGTCGGTGAATCCCACGGCCCGGTACCGGAGCGCGGCGTCACCGGGAAGCGCTGCGGGGCCGGTCGTCGACGCCTGCGGGGATCCCCCCTCCCCGGTCGTCCCCGGCGCGGCCCGGAACCGTTCGGCGTACGCGGCGAGGTGGCGGCGCCAGACGTACCGCTGCAACGCCTCCAGCTCCGGCATCAGCTCCGCGGCCCGCTCCAGCGGTGCGCCGCCGGGAGGCGTGCCGGGGGCACGGTCGAGCCACCCCCGGAACGCTTCGATCTGCCACTCGGCCAGCCGTGACAGGTGGTAGGCCACGGCCCGCACCACCATGGTCTCGCTCTCGCCGGTCACCAGCCCCGTCCCGACCAGGCGCGCCACCCCCCGGAGCGCCTCGACATCGGCGTCGGTGAAGAACCGTTCGTCGTCCTCCACCGAGGGGAAGCCCAGCGCACGCCAGATCCGCTCGGCCCTCTCCGGTTCCACCCCCGCCCGCTCGGCGACGTCCTTCCTCGTCCACCGGGGGGCGGCGCCCAGCACCAGTTCCCGCAGGGCGCCGACGGGCGGGCCCGGCGTGTCGGGCCCGCCTTCCGCCACGGCTGCCGGACGCGCGTCGCTCATGTGGTGTGCACGATCAGCACGTCGAGACCGGCTTTCCTCGCGATGTCGGCGGGCACGGACCCCAGGATGCGCCCGGCGAGCGAGCGCAGGCCGCGGTTGCCCACCACCAGCAGGTCCGCCCCCTGCTCGGCGGCCGCGTTCACCAGGGCGGGCACGGGGTCGTCCTGGACGGCGACGGACCGCACCTCCAGCGCCCCCTGCCCCCGCGCGCGGTCCCGCGCGATCCGCAGGGTGTCCTCGGCCGGAGCCGACCCCACCACCTGGTACGCCTCGGGACCGAGCTGGTCCCGCGCGCGGGAGAGTTCCGGACCGCGCATCGGCTGGTAGGCGCACACGATGACGAGCTCGGCCCGGCAGCCGGCCGCGAGCCTGGCCGCCCCCTCCACAGCAGCGAACGACGACTCGGACCCGTCGGTGCCGACCATGACGACTCGATAGGAACTCACGCACAACTCCCCTGGAAGAACCGTTACTTACTCCAGAGTAAGCTCAGTCCGCGCAGGAGGTAAAGGCGTGCGCCCGTCGACGGCGGCCCGCGCGGCGGATCCGGAGGGGCCGAGATGCTTGAATGGGCCGTTCCCGATCCGGTGAGGAGAGCGCTGTGCCCCTGGTCTCTGTCGTGATGCCCGTGTACAACTCGGCGGCGACGCTGGGTCAGGCGGTCCGTTCGGTCCTCACGCAGACCCACGGCGACCTGGAGCTGCTGGTCACCGACGACCGGTCGACCGACGACTCCATGGACCTGCTCCGGGCGTTCGCCGAGCAGGACGAGCGTGTGCTGCCGCGGCCGGCGCCCACGCAGGGCGGCGCGGGCCGGGCGCGCAACCTTGCGATGCAGCGGGCCCGCGGGGACTACATCGCCTTCCTCGACTCCGACGACATGTGGCTCCCGGAGAAGACGGAGAAGCAGCTCGCCTTCGCCGGGGAAGCCGATGCGCCGTTGACGTTCACGTCGTACTTCAAGATGGACGCCGACCACGCCGGGGAGAGCACCGACTGGGCCCCGAACGGCCGGGTCATCCGCGCGAGGCCGCGCGTCGACTACCGCGCGATGCTGCGCCGGGACCACATCGGCGCCTTGACCGCCATGTACGACCGCAGGGCCCTGGGTACGCGGCTGATGCCCCAGATGCGCAAGCGGCAGGACTACGCGCTCTGGCTGAGCATCATGCGGGACGGCCACGACGCCCGGGGACTGGCCGAACCGCTCGCCGTGTACCGGGCCCAGCGGCCGGGGTCGCTGTCATCCGGCAAGCTGTCGCTGGTGCGGTACAACTGGGACCTCTACCGCACGCACGAGCATCTGTCGGTCCCCAGGGCGACAGGGTCGCTGGCCGGCGCCGTGTGGCAGTCGCTGCGCAACTCACGGATCTAGGGAACGTCCGCCGGTCCGGACCGGCTCGGCTCCGGTGCCCGGGGCGGTGGAAGGGGCCGGGCCTGGATGGCCCCGGACGAGTACCGCGATGACCGTGGTCGTCATGGGGATCGCCGGTACCGACCGCCGCTCCGCACGCCGACGCTGTCCGGGCGCCTCCCTGCGGACGGCGGACGGGGAGGAGAGCCGGGGAGCGCCCGGTCGGTGTGCTGACGTCCCGGATGCGGGGGATCATCGGAGCATGAGGGGCGATGATCCACTGCGCTGCCCGCCCGGCCCGGGTCCGCTGCCCCCGGCCGGGGGCGCGGTACCGCCTGTCCGAGCGGGGTGGGGGCGGCGGTGAACGAGGAACGTCTCCTCAGGCGGTACCAGGCGCTCATGGCGGCCGTGCCGCAGTCCGTGTGGGTGATGTCGCCCGACGGCGTCGTCACTCTGTTGGCCGGAGGCGGCATCGCGGAGAAGCTGTGGCGTCCCGAGGGCGGAACCCCGTGGATGGACGCCGTGCATCCGAAGGACCGGGGCTGGTTCCAGCGGGCCTGGCGCGGGGCCACGCAGCGGCGCACGCCGCTCGACACGATCGTACGGGTACGGCTCGACGGCGCGCCCGACCGTTTCCGCCATGTGAAGATCATCGCCGCGCCCGTGCTCGACGAGGGCGGGAGGGTGGAGTGGGTCGGGACCGCCAGCGACGCCGAGAGTCACTGGCGGACCCGGATGCGGGAGAAGCTGCTGGCCCGGATGGCGGCGGTGCCCGCGGCGCACGACCTGTCCGAGGCGTTCCTGACCACGGCGGCGGCCGTCGTGCCCGAACTGGCCGACGCCGTCGCCGTCTTCCGCGTACAGAACGGTGTCGAGGCCGGTGTGCGACCTGACGGCGGGCCGCCGGACGTGACGTCGCCGGAGCGGGTCGGGCTCGCCCCCGGACTGCCTCCCCTGCCTCCGCTGGAGCCCGACTTCGTGCTGGGTCCGGTCGCCCGGCAGGCCATCGAGAGCCAGCAGGCGAAGCTGATCGTCTTCCCACCCGACGGACCGCCCGGGGAAGGACTGTCGGACGCCTCCGCCCGGTGGCTGCGGGAGGCCGGCGCGACGGGCGTGGCACTGCTGCCGGTCGTGGTCGACGGCCGGACGGTGGCGCTGGCGACCATCGCCACCTGCCGGGGCAACCCGCCCCCGGACGAGGCCGACCTCTCCCTGCTGCAGGACGTCTTCCAGCAGATGAGCGGGCCGCTGCGCCGGACCATGGAACTCCAGAGCATCCGCGGCAAGGCGCTCGCCCTGCAGCAGTCGTTCCTGGCCGCCCCGCCGCCCGTCGACGGCCTCACCATCACCGCGCTCTACCACCCGGCCGATTCGGCCGCCGAGGTCGGCGGCGACTGGTACGACGCCGTCCGGCTCTCGCCCGACGCCCTCGCCCTGTCGATCGGCGACATCGCGGGCCACGACCTCGACGCGGCCACCGCGATGGGCCGCGTCAACAGCATCCTGCGGGGGCTCGCCTACGACAGCGGTCCGAACGCCAGCCCGGCGGACACGCTGAGCCGCCTCGACCGGGTCGTGCAGGCGCTCGACAGCCCGTCGATGATCACGGCGGTGCACGCGGTGCTGCGGCGGCTGTCCGGCGGCGACTGGCGCATCGCCCTGTCCAACGCCGGCCACCCGCCGCCCCTGCTGCTCCCGGCCGGGGCGCCGTCGCGGTATCTGCACGGCCTCACGGCACCGGACCCGCCGCTGTGCGTCGCCGACGCCCTCGACCGCACCACCCTCCACGCGGTCCTGCGCGCGGGCGACACCCTGGTGCTCTACACCGACGGGCTCGTGGAGACGCCGGACACGGACATCGGCGACAACCTGCGGCGGCTGCGCGAGCGCACCGACGCGCTGACCCGCAGGGGCCTGCCGCTGCCGAACCTGATCCGCGGTCTGCTGCCGCCCGTCCAGCACCGCCGGGACGACATCGCCGTCATCGCCCTCCAGGCACGGCCGGACCGGTGACCGGGGACCGGATGTTCGGGGATCTCCACGTTTGCGCGCGGTACCGCCCCTCTATACCGTCGAGAAGGCCGTCCTCGGACGAAAGAGGCTCTGCATGAACACGCCGAACGAACGCCGGAGCGGGCTCGCCAGCTCACGGGCGCACTCCGCCCGGGTGTACGACTACATCCTGGGCGGCAAGGACCACTACCCCGCGGATGTGGAAGCGGGCGACGCCATGGTCCGGCACTGGCCCGCGCTCCCCGTCCACATGCTGGAGAACCGCCGGTTCATGCACCGCGCCGCCCGCTTCCTGGCGGAGGAGCGGGGCATCCGCCAGTTCCTCGACGTCGGGACCGGGCTGCCGACCTCGCCGAACCTGCACGAGATCGTGCAGGAAGTGGCGCCGGAGTCGCATGTGGTCTACGTCGACAACGACCCCATCGTCCTGGCGCACGCGCGTGCCCTGCTGGAGAGCTCACCGGAGGGCGCCACGGCCTACGTGGACGCGAACATGCACGACCCCGACGCCATCCTGGACAGTCCCGAGTTCCGCGAACTCATCGACCTGGACCGGCCGGTCGGCCTCATGGTGATCGGCATCATGCACTTCATCCTGCCGCCGGACGACCGCCGCCTGGTCAAACGGCTGCTGGACCCGCTGCCCTCGGGCAGCTATCTGGCGATGACCATCGGCACCGGCGACTTCGCGCCCGAGGAGGTGGGCCGGGTGGCGGAGGAGTACCGGCAGCAGAACATGCCCATGGCCCTGCGCGATCTCGCCACCGCCACCTCGTTCTTCGACGGGCTGGAGCTGCAGGAGCCGGGGGTCACCCAGGTGCACACGTGGCGCCCCGGACCGGAGCAGGACGGCGTCGACGGCCGGGACATCGCCATGTACGGGGCGGTCGCGAGAAAGCCCTGAAACGGCGGGCCCGAGCCCCGCTCGCGTTCGGACTCCGTGAGCCCCGCTCGCGTTCGGGCTCCTTGAGCTCTGTTCGCGTTCGGACTCCTTGAGCTCCGCTCGCGTTCGAGCCACTGGGCCCTGATCGCCCGGTGAACCGGAGCCGTCCCCGTACGAGGGGCCGGGAGGCTGAGGCCGGTCCCCCGGCCCCGCGCATACGGCCCGCGGCCTACGGGACGGCATATCCCGCCGCGCGGACGGGTAGTGGCCAGTTCTCCGCCGGTGCTCGCGCGACGGACCCGCCGGCAGGGCCGCGGGGGCGGGGACACCGGCCCGCCTTCCGATGGAGCGTCCATGCTGCGGATCCACTTCACGCCCGACGACCTGACGCGGGTCAAGGTGGCGCCGGGG
The DNA here is from genome assembly GCF_030817475.1 of Streptomyces sp. V2I9. NCBI lineage: Bacteria > Bacillati > Actinomycetota > Actinomycetes > Kitasatosporales > Streptomycetaceae > Streptomyces > Streptomyces sp. V2I9. Next base: position 599,778 of record NZ_JAUSZJ010000002.1, read on the forward strand.
CCGGACGTCCTGTGGGAGATCACCAACAGTGTGCAGACCCTCCAACGTACGGACGGGGAACGGGTCTTCGGTACGTGGCGCCGCCGGGTGCGGCCCCGGCTCCCGGAGAGCCGGCGGCTGCTCTCCCCGCTGCTGCCGCCCCGCGGGTACTCCCCCGACTTCCTGACCCCCACCTCCGGTGACCGCACCACGCTCGGGTCCGCCGTCGACACCCTGCTCGGCACACCGCGACCGAGGCTGCGCGCGGAGCTGGCGCGGCTGGCCCGATCGACACGGCTGCCGGCCTGGGCCGCCTCCCTGGCGGAGGGCGACACCGACATGCTCGCGCGGCTGGGCGAAGCGCTCCACGCCTACCAGGCGGAAGCCCTCGTACCGCACTGGCGGCACGTCCGCTCGGATCTCGAGGCCGACCGGGCGCTGCGGACCCGGCATCTGATGGACGGCGGCACCGAGGCGCTGCTGGCCGGCCTCGGGCCCGATGTCCGCTGGCGGCCGCCCGTCCTGGAGGTCACCTACCCGGTCGACCAGCACCTGCTGCTGAACGGACGCGGAATCGTGCTCCAGCCGTCGTTCTTCTGCTGGCCCGCCCCGACCACCCTGGCCGACGGCGACCTGCCGCCCGTCCTGGTCCACCCCATCCAGCACACCGCCGACTGGGCCGCCCTTCCGGGGGCGGTGGGGCCGGCCACGGGCCGGGGCCCTCTCGGCCGGCTGCTCGGGCAGACCCGCGCGGATCTGCTGCGGGCCGCGCGCACCGGCTGCTCCACCGTGGAGGCGGCCCGGATGCTCCAGGTGACCCACCCGGCGGTGAGCCAGCACATGAACGTGCTGCGTGCGGCAGGTCTGACCACCACGGTCCGCACGGGCGGGCGCGCCTTCCACGTGGCGACCGCGGAGGGCCGTGCGCTGCTGGCGACGGAGGACCGCCGTGCAGGTCGCGGGCGGGGCGACGAACCGCGCCCGTAGAGGCGCCCGGACACACCGCTCGTGCCGCGGAGCGGACCGGGCGGCGGACTCCGCCCGGCGGCCCCGGCCCACAGCGTTCGGTACGGGGCGCACGCCGGACGGCCGACTGCGCCCGTGAGCCTCGAGCCACCGCGCCCGTAAGCCTGGACTTACAGCGCTTGTGCCGGGCGCCGCCGCACCACCACGCTGTCCCCTGTCACCGCACCGCACCCGGCAGGACGCTTCCCACGGCGTCCCGCGCCGATGTTCCCGTACGGCCCCGCCCCCACAGGAGCCCTCATGCGCGCGAGACTTGTCCCCGCCATCGCGGCGATCGCCCTCGGAGCACTGCTGCTCCCCGGAACCGCCCACGCCTCACCCGCCCCCGCCGTCCCGGTGGTCGACGTGCGGGCCCACGACTCGGCGGCCGGCACCGCCCTCGTCTCCGGCTACGACGAACCGGGCGCCCGCCTGCGGGTGGACGCCGGCCGGACGAGCGCCGCCCGCTGGCTGACGATCGACTACCAGGTCCAGCAGACCGGTTACTGGTGCGGTCCCGCCGCGACCCGCATCGCGCTCTCCGCCCGTATGGCTGCGCCCAGCCAGAGCCAACTGGCCGCGCAGCTCGGTACCACCGAGGCGGGCACGGACCACATCGGGCAGATCACCCGTGTGCTCAACGCCCGTCTGGGCGGCGGCTGGTACGAGACCAAGGAGATGCCGAACGACCCGCCCACCCGTGCGCAGCGGGATCTCCTGTGGCACGACATCGTTTTCGACATCGACCGCAACTACCCGCTGGTCGCCAACATCGTCGCCCCGCCCGGCAACCAGCCGCCCGGCTATCCGCCGGACCAGACGATCTACCACTACTTCACCGTCTTCGGCTACGACGCGGTGGACCGCACCGTCCTCATCGCGGACCCCGCGTCGTTCAGCGGCAACCAGATCTACTGGATCTCCTTCGACCAGCTGGCCACCCTGATCCCCCGAAGGGCTACAGCGCCTGAACCCGCCCTGACCTGACCGCAGTTCACCTGATGGCGCGGGAGGCCACGACTGCCGCCCCGCGCCCCCGGAAACACCTTTCCCGACCAGGAGGTCATGTTGAGCACGCACCGGCCCACCCGCAGAGGCGTCATCAAGGCAGCCGCCGGCATCACCGCCGCGACGGCGCTCGGCGCGGGAGGCGTCCTGGCGTCGGCGTCCGCCGCCCACGCGGTCGGCGACGGGTTCGGCCTGCGCATCGTGGACCGCGACGAACGCGACCCGCGCATGCGGTACTTCCGCTTCTCGACCGATGCCATCGGCTGGAACCCCGGCGTCAACGTCCTGCTGCCCGACGGCTATCACACCGGGGGCCGCAGGTATCCGGTGCTGTACCTGTTCCACGGAGGCGGTACCGGGCAGGACTTCATCACCTTCGACCGGATGGGCATCCGCGCCTGGACCGCCGGAAAGCCGCTCATCGTCGTGATGCCGGACGGCGGCGCGGCGGGCTGGTACTCCAACCCGGTCAGCTCCAACGTCGGCCCCCGCAACTGGGAGACCTTCCACATCGCCCAGCTCCTCCCGTGGGTGGACGCCAACTTCCGGACGTACGCCGAGTACGACGGCCGGGCGGTCTCCGGCTTCTCGATGGGCGGCTTCGGCGCCCTGAAGTACGCGGCCAAGTACTACGGGCACTTCGCCTCGGTCAGCTCCCACTCCGGCCCGGCCAGCCTGCGCCGTGACGCCGGACTCGTCACCCACTGGGCCAATCTCTCCTCGGCAGCCGTGGAGTTGGGAGGGGGCACGGTCTACGGCGCACCGCTGTGGAACGAGGCCCGCGTGAGCGCCGACAACCCGGTGCAGCGGGTGGAGAGCTACCGCAACAAGCGGGTGTTCCTGGTCGCCGGGACCAGCCCCGACCCGGTCAACTGGTTCGACACGGTCAACGAGACCCAAGTCCTCGCGGGACAGAGGGAGTTCCGTGGACACCTCGGCTCGGCGGGGATTCCGCACGAGTGGCACGAGGTGCCCGGCGGCCACTTCGTGCGCCCCGACCTGTTCCAGCGGGACCTGGACGGGATCGTCGCCCGCCTCCGTAAGGCCTGACTCACCGCCCTTCTCCACCCTCGGGAGCCCTCATGTCCGAACAGCACGCGTCGCAGCCCGGCCGGTACGGCGCACGGACCGGCGGCTTCGGCCGTCCGGGCTTCCCGAGCCGCCGTTCGCTGCTGCGCTCCGCGGCGGCCGGCGGGATCGCCGCGGGGGGCCTCGCGGGCGGCGCTTCCCGGGTGGGCGCCGCGCCGCGGGTCACCGGGACGAAGGTGCGCGACCTGACCGGACCCGCCCTCACCGGGCAGTTCGCGGCGCCCTGGACGGACCTCGGCATCCCGGCGCGGTGCCCCGACGGTTCCCTGCTGTTCCTGTGCGGCGACACCTTCGACGGGGGTGGTGTCGGCGGGCCGGACTGGCGGTCGCCCGTGGGGCTGCGTTCGTCGAACGCCGCGCCCGGATCGCTCCTCATCGACGGCGCGGTAGGGGGTTCTCACGCCGTCGGCCTGGTTCCGGAGGGGCACACGGGTGGCACCACCGCCCTCCCCTCCGACGTGTTCACGGTGGGGCCGACGATGTACATGCACCTGATGCGCGGGGTGATCCATCGGACCGATCACACCGACTTCTGGCGCTCCGACGACAACGGCGAGACCTGGCGGTACCTGTGCCAGTGGCCGGGCGGGCTGTACGGCGGCCAGTTCCAGCAGAAGACGTACGCGGTCGCGGACGACGGATATCTGTACGTCCTCTCCACCGCCTTCGACCGGAACGTGACCTCCGGTCTGCTGCTCCACCGGGTCCGCCAGGACTCACCGGGAAACCCGGCGGCCTACGAGCCGTGGGGGTACGCGGGCGGGGCGTGGGCGTGGGGCAACCCGCCGACGACCGTGACGTCGCCGCGCCGCTGGGGCGAGATCTGCTTCCGGGCCATGGGCGGGCGTTACGTGCTCACCTGGCTCGGCATGAGCCCGCTGGGCATCCGCGCGCAGATCGTCGCGTCGCCGACGTCGAACCTGTTCACGGCTGTGGAGCAGACCATGATCGTCCCCACGCTACCCGGCCTGGAGACCGGCAACGCCGTGGCGAGTCCGTACGGCGGCTTCATCGTTCCGGGGTCCGAGCCGGGCGATCTCCACATCACGGTCAGCCAGTGGTACGACGCCCAGAACTACCGGGTCATGCAGTACCGGGTGAACGGTCTGGTGGGTCCGGCGCTCTGAACCGGAGGCGCGGGCCGAGGAACGCGGTGACGAGAAGACGCCCCCGGGCGGACCGGCGTCACCCGTTCCGCTGTCGGCCGGCCGAGCGCCTCGGCGCGCCGGTCCCCGGCGGAGCGGCCGGGGGCGACAGCGCGCCCGTCCGGGAGGTCCGCCGGCTGCCGCAGGACCGCGCCGGTTCCGTGCGGGGCCTCCGGATGAACAGAGCTGTCTCGGGGCACGTATCTCCGGCGGAGACCATCGAGACCGGTCCGCCCCGACCGGACACTGACGAAGGGAACGCCGTGATGAGTGCAGCACAGGAGCGCCGGAGCCTCCTCGGACGCCGTACGGTCATCGCCGCGGCTGGAGCCGCCGGAGCGGCTGCCGCCCTCACCGCGTGCGGCGGAGCGGACGGTTCGGGAGGCGGGGACAGCTCGGCCGGGTCGGATGCCGTCGAGCAGCCGGGGGACGGGGGCGCGGTACTCGCGGCGACCGCGGACATTCCGGAGGGCGGCGGGGTGGTGCTCGCCGCGCAGAAGGTCGTGGTGACCCAGCCGCAGCCGGGCGAGTTCAAGGCGTTCTCCTCCACGTGCACCCATCAGGGATGTGCGGTCAAGGACGTCTCGGACGGCTCGATCGTCTGCCCCTGCCACAACTCCACCTTCGACGCCGCCACGGGCAGTCCGACCGGCGGACCCGCCACCCGGCCGCTGCCGGTCCGCGAGATCACCGTCGAGGGCGGCTCGATCAGGCTGGTGTAGCACCCTGCCGCGTGGTCCCGTCCCCGGCGGTGGGCGGAGTCCGTCGTGAGGGGTGTCGATGGACGGACCGGGGCGGGCGAAGCGGCCGTTGCGTCGCGGCGGAAGAAGCTCCATGATTCCTGACAGGCAGCCGGCGGAGAGGGCGATCATGACCGACACCCAGCGCCGAGGACGCCGGATCATGATGACCCCCGAGGAGCGGGACGCCTACCTCCGTGAGCGGCGCACCTGCCGGGTGGCCACGCTCGGTTCCGACGGCGCTCCGCATGTCGGTGCGTTGTGGTTCGTCTGGGACGGCAGCTCCCTCTGGCTGTACTCCCTCACTCGCAGCCTGCGCTGGTCCCAGCTCCTCAAGGACCCCAGGATCGCTGTGGTGGTGGACGACGGCGAGGGGTACGAGGAGCTGCGCGGGGTGGAACTCACCGGCCGGGCGGAGTTCGTGGGCGAGGCGCCCCGCTCGGGTGAACCCTGCCCCGAACTCACCGATCCGGAGCGGCTGTTCCCGGTGAAGTACTTCGGCATCACGGACATGCCCCACGACGGACGGCACGCCTGGCTGCGGCTCACCCCGGCGAGGGTCACCTCCTGGGACTTCCGCAAGCTCGCCGGTCCTGCCTGATCCGAGGCGACCGAGGCCGGGCTTCGCGCCTCGTACGGATGCCTCACCCGGACGGGCACGGCACTCCGGCACGCCGGACGCCGCCCGGCTCACCCCCCGGCGGCCGTGACGCGCGCACCCGCGGCCCGCAGCGCCTCCACCGCCGCCCGGACCGAGGGTCGGCGGTCCGCGTCCGTACGCCAGACCGCGTGGACGTGCCGCCGCATCGTCTGCCGTACCGGCACCAGCCGTACCCCGTCGGGGACCGGGCCGCGCCCCAGCCGGGGAGCCACACAGACGCCGAACCCGGCCGCGATCAGCGCGAGTTGCGTGTGGTGTTCACCCGCCAGATGGGCGATGCGCGGTTCGATGCCTCGGGAGCGCAGGGTGAACATCAGCCAGTCGTAACAGAATTCGCCCTCGGGCCAGGACACCCACGGGTCGTCCGCGAAGTCCTCCAGCTCCACGGCGTCGCGGTCCGCCAGCGGGTGTCCGGCCGGCATGGCGATGTCCGGTGCGTCGTCCACGAGTTCGGCCTTGGACAGGCCTCCGGGCACGGGCAGACGCTTGTTGCTCCAGTCCAGCACGACGGCCAGGTCGACGTCCCCGCGCAGCACCGCGCGCAACCCCTGCTCGGGCTCCAACTCCTGCGTACGAACCGTGAGATCGGGGTGGTCGGCACGCAGGGAGGTGAGCGCTGCGGGGAACAGGCCCCGTGCCGCCGTCGGGAAGGCGGAGATCCGCACCTCACCGACGACCTCGCCCCGCTGGGCCTCGATGTCGGACTGGGCCAGCTCGACCTGCGACAGGATCCGCGCCGCGTGATCCGCGAGAAGCCGTCCGGCGTCGGTGAGGCGGACGCCGCGGCCGTTCCGGGCGAGCAGCCGCTGCCCCACCTCGCGCTCCAGCTTCGCCATCTGCTGCGAGACAGCCGAGGTCGTGACGTGGAGGCCGTCGGCCGCGCCGGTCACCGAGCCGTGCCGGGCGAGGGCGTCCAGAGTGCGCAACCGCTCCAGGTTCAACATGGGGATGATGTTACCGATAAGCGTTGCTACGTCATCGACCTCAGAAACATTCACTTGTTCTACGGTGATGCCTTCGGCAGGCTCACTCCCATGAGCGTCCCCCGCGAGCCGACGGCCACGTCCCCGGCGTCAGCCCCTCCCCCGCCGGCCCCGTCCGGGCCGATCGCGCCAACCCCGCCCCCCGCACCGCCGGGCCGGCGACCCGGCGCCCCGCGACCGGCCCTCGACTGGCGCGTCCGGTTCGTGGCGCTCTCCCTCATCTGGGGGTTCAGCTTTCTGCTGATCAAGGTCGGGACCGAGGGGTACGCCCCGTTCCAGGTCACCTTCGGGCGGCTGCTGGCCGGTACGGCGGTCCTGGTCGCCGCCATGGCGATGCGCCGGGAACGGCTGCCGCGTTCGGCCCGGACCTGGGGACACCTCGCGGTCGCCGCCCTCCTCCTCAACGCATTGCCGTTCTCCCTGTTCTCCTACGCGGAGCTGACGATCCCCTCGACGCTGGCCGGGATCTGCAACGCGACCTCGCCGCTGTGGGGCATGGCGCTCTCGGTCGTCGCCCTCTCGGAGGACCGCCCGACCCTCCGGCGGGTGGCCGGGCTCGGCGTCGGCTTCCTCGGCGTTCTCACGGTGCTGGGCGCCTGGCAGGGCTTCTCCGGTGTGGATCTGCCGGGGACGGGCATGGCGCTGCTCGCGTCGTTCTGTTACCCGGTCGGCTGGATCTACGTCCGCCGCACCCTGGCCGGGACGGGAGCGTCGACGCTGGCGTTGACGGGCAGTCAGCTGCTGCTCGCCACGGCGCAACTGGCCGTGGTGACACCCCTTTTCACCGCCGCACCCACCTCGTTCCCCGTCCTGCCGACGCTCTCCGTGCTCGCCCTCGGGGCACTGGGCACGGGCCTCGCGGTGCTGCTCCAGTACGGCCTGGTCCAGGAGGTCGGTCCGACGACCGCCCAGATGGTCACCTACTTCATCCCGGTGATCGCGACGGCGGCGGGCGTCGCCCTGCTCGGTGAACGGCTGAGCTGGAACACCCCGGTCGGGGCTCTGGTCGTGCTCGCCGGCGCGGCCCTCACCCGAAGCCGCGCCCGCACTGCCGTGTCGGGCCCCGGATCAGCCCCCTCCCGGTTCAGCCGAAGCTGACCGGTCGGGCCGGCCCCGCGGCGGCCGCCACCGCGTCCGCCAGGGGCCCGATGTCCGCCGCGCCCAGCGGGGAGACGGTGAGACGCACCGCCGGGGGCGCGTCCAGCCGGAAGCGGGCGCCCGGAGCCGCCGCCCAGCCGGCGTGGAGCAGCCGGGCCACGGCCCCGGTCTCATCGCTCACGGGCACCCACACGTTCATCCCGGTGCGGCCGTGCGCCGCCACCCCACGCTCGGCGAGGGCGTGGACGAGCGCGTCCCGGCGGTCGCCGTAGGAACGGGCCACCGCCCGCGTGTCGACGGCGTCCGAGGTCCACAGATGGAGCACGGCACGCTGGAGGAGGCGGCTCACCCAGCCCGGCCCGAGCCGCTGCCGCCCCGCCACCCGGTCGACCGTGACGGGGTCCCCGGTGAGCGTGGCGACCCGCAGATCGGGCCCGTACGCCTTGGCCGCCGAGCGGATGAAGGCCCAGTGGGCCGTCACTCCGGCCAGCGGGTGCAGCGGCAGATCGACGATCGCGTGGCCGTGGTCGTCCTCGATCAGCAGCACGTCCGGATGGCGGGCGAGGACCGTGCGCAGCGCCCGCGCGCGGGCGGCGTCCAGCGACGCACCGGTCGGGTTCTGCGCCCGGTCGGTGACGACGAGGGCCCGCGCCCCGGCCCGCAGCGCCCGCTCCACGTCCGCGACCAGCGGACCGAAGTCGTCCACACCGACCGGTACGGCGCGCAGTCCCAGCGCCGGTACGAGGTCGAGCGTGCCGCCCCAGCCGGGGTCCTCCACCGCCACCGCGTCGCCCGGCCGGAGGTGCGCCGCGAGCACCCGCTCGATCGCGTCGAGAGCGCCGGACGTCACGGCGACCGGCCCGTCGGGCACCCCGTCGGCGTCCATCGCCCGCCGGGCGTACGCGGCGAACTCCGCGACCACCGCGGCCTGCCCGTACAGGCCGGGGCTCCCCGCGTCGGCGGCGGCAGCGGCGGCGAGCGCCGGACCGAGGTCGGGCAGCAGCGCCGGATCGGGATTGCCCTCGCCCAGATCCCGTACGCCGGGGGGCGCCTCGACCCGCAGGGAGCCGCGCGTCGTACTGGCCGGGGCGGGGCGGACCCGGCTCCCCCGGCGGCCCGCCGTCTCGATCACCCCGCGCTCGCGCAGCGTCCGGTAGGCGGCCGCCACGGTGTTGGGGTTGACCTCCAACCGCGCGGCCAACTCCCGCATGGGAGGCAGAACATGACCTGATGGGAGGTCCCCGGAGCCGACCCCGCGTTCGATGCTGGCGGCAATCTCCGATGCGCGCCGCCCACTGATCCGATACTCTCCTAGCACAAACAATATTATGCACTAGTGCAATGGAGATGGCAATGCAGCACACCGCGCCGTCCGGGAACGCGGGCCCGGAGTCCGCCGCTCCCTACCTTCCCACCGACCGCACCGTCCCCACCCGCTCCAAGGAGCGCGCCTCCTACGACCGCGCGTCGGTCCACTCGATCCTCGACGAGGCCTACCTGTGCCACCTGGGCTTCGTACGCGACGGCGCGCCGGTCGTCCTGCCGACCCTCTTCGGCCGGATCGGCGAGCGGCTGTACGTCCACGGTTCCACGGGCTCGCGCCCGCTGCGTTCGGCGGGGAGCGCGGATCCGGGACTGCCGGTCTGCCTGACGGTCACCCATGTCGACGCCCTCGTCCTGGCCCGGTCCGCCTTCCACCACTCGATGAACTACCGCTCGGTGGTGGTGCACGGCACGGCCGTGACGGTGACCGACCCCGAAGAGCGGCGGCTCGCCCTGGACGCGATCGTGGAACAGGTGGTGCCGGGGCGCTCCCGCGACTCCCGGCCGGCCGATGCCAGGGAACTCGCCGCGACGGCCGTGATCCGGCTGGACCTGGACGAGGTCTCCGCGAAGGTCCGCACCGGCGGCCCCAACGACGAGCCCGAGGACAGCACCCTCCCTCACTGGACCGGCATCGTGCCGCTCACGCGGGGCTACGCGGCGCCGGTCCCGGCGGACGACCTGGACCCGTCCATCGGCGTACCGGACTATCTGGCGGCGCTCCGACGGGGTACGACGGGGGACTGACCGCCGCGTCCGCCGGAGCACGCGGCGGCCCTGTCTCCCCCCGGCAGGGCCGCGCCACCGCGGCGGGCGAGACTCCCGGTGCCGTCATCGGGCAGGGGAGTGCGGCCGCCGCGTCGGACACGTCCGGACCGTCACACCGCCACGGACTCCTCCCGGCGGGCGACCACCGCGCCGCGCGCCTCCGCGAGCGCCAGTCCGGCCACGGCGGTCAGCAGGAGCAGCGTGCCCAGGACCGTGGCCGCCGTCAGCCGCTCCCCCAGGACGGTCACCGCGATGACGGCGGCGCTCACCGGCTCCAGCAGCATGATCACGGAGACGGTGGCCGAGCGGACGGCTGCCGCTCCGGCGAAGTACAGCGCGTGGGCGAGCGCCGTGGGCACCGCCGCCACGTACACCATGAGCCACAGCACCTGTCCGGTCTCGGCGGTGTGCGGCACCAGCCCCTCGGCCGCGGCCATGGGCAGCAGCCCCACCGCTCCGACGCCGAACGCCCGGGCGCTGGTGGTCAGCGGGTCACCGCCGCCGTCCCGCCCGAGCCATCGGGTGAGCAACGTGATCGCCGCGTACCCGATGGCGGACAGCAGCGCGAGCAGCACCCCGGTCGGCACGACGTCTGCGCCCTCGCCGCCCGGGACCAGCACGACGAGCCCGGTGAGCGCACCGGTCACGGCGACCAGGCCGCCCCGCCCGAGACGTTCGCCCAGCATCAGGCGCGCGCCGACGGCGATCAGCACGGGCCCGGCGCCGAGGGTGACGACGGCGAGGCCCGTGACCTCGACCGCGGCGAAGTACGCGCTCTGGAAGACGGTGAGGCCGATGCCGGTACCGAGGACGCGGATCAAGTCGGCGGCGCCGGGGCTCGGGTTCCCGGAGCGCGCGGCGCGGGCGCAGGGCGAGTGCCCCGGCGAGCAGGAGGAGACCTCCGGCGCAGCGCCAGAACGACAGGGCGAACGGGCCGAGACCGCTCACCCGGAAGACCAGGGACGCGGCCGCGCCGGCGGTGCCCCGGGCGACTCCGGCGACGACGAGATACAGCAGGCTCCGCCCGACGGGCAGCGCGGATGCGACGGGAAGGGACATGTGACTTCTCCGGAGGAAGACGGGACGGTGGGGTCGCTCGGCTCCGCACACGGGCGGCGACGAACCGCTCGGGGACTGCCCGAGCCCGGTCCTCGTCAGGAGTGGCCGCTCGCGCTAGGCGGCAGGCGGCGGCAGCACAGTCAGACGCATGGCCGGCACCCTAGTGCGGGGTCCGGCCGCCGGACAACTCGTCCACCGCGGGCTCGGCCGCCACACCGGTCCCGGCCCCGGCGGCGACCGGACCCGCCGGGGGCTTCGGCGCGGAGGACTGGGCGATGAACGCACCGACCAGCACGGTGAAGCCTCCGACGAGCTGCGGCGCGGAGAGGTGTTCCCCGAGGAGCACCCACGCCAGCCCGGTCGCGATGACCGCCTCCAGGCAGGCGACGACCCCGGCGACCTGGGGCGAGAGCAACCGGACGGAGACGACCCCGGTGACGTACGCGAGCACGGTGGCGAGCAGCACGATCCAGCCGAGCAGCAGCCAGGCGGGGACCTCGTCGCCGTTCATGTCCGCGCCGCCGCCGAGCAGGGACCAGTCCATGCCCCAGGGGCGGGCGACGACCGTGAGGACGACGGCGCCGACGATCAGTCCGTACGCGATGACGCCGACGGGGTGCGGCGGATCCGCGTGCTCGCCCGCGGCGTCCCCGCCGCCCTGCCCGCCGCCGTGGTCGGAGAGGACGAAGTAGCCCACCTGGCAGCACGCGGCGCCGAGGGCCAGCAGCAGTCCCGGGAGATCGAAACTGAGCCCGGCCCAGACCTCGACGACGCACGCGAGGCCCCCGACCGCCAGCACCACTCCGAGCGCGGCGGCCCGCGTGACGGGCCTGCGCTGCACGAAGCGCACCCAGCCGAGGACCAGGGCGGGCGCCAGGTACTCGACCAGGAGCGCCACGCCGACCGGGATACGGGAGATCGAGGCGAAGTAGAAGGCCTGCACCCCGGCCACCGCGAACAGGCCGAACCCGGCGAGGAGGGCGGGGCGTTCCCGTACGAGGCCCCGGTGGCGCCAGGCGACCGGGAGCATGACGAGGGCGGCGCCCGCGACGCGGAGCCAGACCACGTGCAAGGGGTCGAGCCCCGCCTCGATCAGCGGCTTGGCCGCCACTCCCGAACCGCCGAACGCGAAGGCCGAGATCAGGGCGAGGCCCAGCCCGGCGCTTCTGCCCTGAACTCCCGAAGACACGTGCATCGGCACATCATGGCAGCCGTGGACAGCACCGTCACCCCCCGTGACACCTGTCGAGACGGGAACGGCGCCGGAGTCCTCGACGGAGCGGCCCATCGGGCATCCACCGGAGTTGGGGACGCCGGTGCGATCCGTCATCCTTGCGGATGAGATCGCCCCGCAGGGGACCGTTGTGAGGCCCAGGGGCGCGTGCCGCCTTGCCCCGCGCGCCGCGTCAGGCAACCACCGGCCCCCGCGCGCACGTCCCTCACGCCACAGCGCACACGGCGGTGGCACCGGGAACGGAGGGAGGCGGAGCACGGGTGTTCTGGATGGTCGCTCTGCTCGCCGAGGACGGGCTGCAGTACGTCTACCGCGTGTACGCACCCGGCGACGCCCTGCCCGCCGACCTCTTCTGGACGGCCTTCCACTGCCACGACGACGGCCCCCACCCCCGCGCGTCGGACCGCTTCGACGCGGCGGTGATCTGGCAGAACAGGCCGACCCGGCAGGGAGCCCAACGGAGCTGATGAACCGTCAGCCAGGCGTGCCGCCACGGCGCTCCCGCTGATGGGCGGCGAGCTCGAGAAGGCCGCGAGAGCGCGCTCCAGGAGTCGCGCCGAATGATCGATTCGCGTGGGCACAGGGGCGCGCCCCTGTCCTTCGCGCTTTCCGGAAGGTCGGCCGGCGCCGGGGCGGCGGAGCGGTTGGTGTGCGGGACCGGCGGAACCGGGTAACGTTTTTATCATTCCAGACGCCGATCCACGAGTGAGAGCGTGACGGTCCGCCGCTGACGTCCCTCGACGTCGCCGCCCGCCCCCCACCGATGAATCCGTGGACCACTCCACACCATGACCGGGAGAACCCGTGACCGTGAGCAAGAACATCAACAACCCCGTGGGCCAGGGTGGCGGCCAGCGCAAGAGGCTGTCCCGCGCCGAACGGCAGAACAACGGTCCGCACCGCAACCTCGACCGCCAGGGTGCGGCCGACCAGAAGGCGGAGCTGGTGCGCAAGATGCGCGAGAGGGCGGGCGCCGCCGAGAGCGCCGGGCAGACGGGCGACGACACCGCCCGGAGCTGACGCGCCGCGGCCGATCGGCTCTCAGGCCGGGTCCTCGTAGCGGGCCGCGATCGTGGCGGCGCGGTCGCGCAGAGCGCTCCGCAAGGACTGCGGGGCCAGGGCCTCCGCATCCGTGCCGAGCTGCCACAGCGCCCATTCGGCGTGCCGTGCGTCCTGGAAGGCGACCTCCAGCCGCGACCAGCCGTCCGCGTCGGGATCTTCCGCCCGGACGGCCAGCACGGTGTCCAGCAGCTCCTCCCGCCGCACCGGGTTCACCCGTACCCGCACGGTGAGGTGGTCGCCGCCGGAGAGGAACCGCGCGGAGCGTTCCCGCCAGATCCGGTCCAGGTCGACCCGGTCGGGCCGCTGTGCGGCTTCGGGCAGTTCCTCGGCGTCCAGCACACGCGACAGCCGGTACGTGCGGTCCTCGCCGGATCGCGTGGCCAGCAGATACCCCCGGTCCCGTACGGTGACCAGGCCGATCGGGTCCACGGTGCGCCACCTCGCCGGCTGGTCCGCGGCCGCGTAGTGGATGCGGAGCTTGTGCCCGGCGAGTACGGCGCGGCGGACCGCCATCATCGTCGCGCCGGGCGCCTCCTGGACGATCGCGCGCCGGGCGAGCAGGTCGGTCTCCGGATCGACGAGGAAGCGCCGGGCCGCGTCGCTCGCCGTGGTCCGGTGGCTCTCGGGGAGGGCGTCGACCACCTTCCGCATGGCCGAGGCGAGCGCGGAACCGAGGCCGAACACCTGCTCACCGCGCCCCGACCCGGCGGCCAGCAGGGCGAGGGCCTCATCGTGGTTCAGCCCGGTCAGCTCGGTACGGAAGCCGGGCAGCAGCGCGAACCCGCCGTGCCGGCCGCGTTCGGCGTAGACCGGGACGCCGGCCGAGGACAGCGCCTCGATGTCGCGCAGCACGGTGCGGGTGGAGACCTCCAGCTCACGGGCCAGCGTGTCGGCGGTCAGCCGCCCGCGCTGACGCAACAGCAGGACCAGCGAGACCAGTCGGTCGGCGCGCATGCGGGAACGGTAGCGAAATACCTGACGAAGGGTGTCGTGAATGGTTGGAAGGCTCCCCCGCACGACGTCACCCACGACGTCGCACGCGTCGGAGACGGCGGCCGCCCGGCCGGCGGATCAGGGACGTATGTGACCCCGCGCATCGAATGGAGCTGAAGTGGCAGTGGAACGCACGGCCGTCAACCCGGTGACCTGGTCGGTGGATCTGGGATTCAACCAGGGCGAACTCGTCTCCGGGCAGACCCGGACCCTCTACATCGCCGGGCAGACCGCGACGAGCGACGACGGCACACCCCGGCACGAGGGCGACATGGCGGCCCAGCTGGCGCTGAGCCTGGACAACCTGGAGGCCGTCCTCGGCGAGGCGGGCATGTCCCTCACGAACCTGGTCCGCCTCAACGTCTGCACCACCGACGTCGACCTGCTCCTTCGGCACTACGGCGTGCTGGCGGGACGGTTGGGTGCGGCGCGGGTGGCACCGGCCAGCACCATGCTCGGGGTGGCGCGGCTGGCGGTTCCCGGCCTGCTGGTCGAGTTGGAGGGCACCGCCGTCGCGTGACGCTCCAGGCCCGTGCGGCTCGGGCCGGGCGAACCGGATCGAGCCGCACGGGCGGGAGCGCTGCCGGGCCCGGTCCCGGCGGCACGGTCGCCCGGCCGGGCCACGACCGTGGTGCTCGCGGGGTCGGCGGTGCCCGGCAGTGGGGCACCGCTGCCGGGCACCGGCCCCGCACGGGCCCTCGCCGACGACGATCCCCGCACCTCTCACCGCCTGCGTCGTGTCCGGGGCTGTCGGCGGAATCCGGTGGGCGGCAGGTCCGGCCCTCCCGCATGGCCGACAGCGCCGCCATTCCGGCAGCACCGCCATTCGACAGCCCCGGTACTGCCGACAGCACCGGCCTCTCCGGTGGCCCGGTTGCGCCCGGAGCCCGGCCCCGGAGCTCCGCCGTCCCGACGGGCAGGGGCCGCCCACCCGGAATTGGCCTTGGTCCGCCTCCGTCGCGGCGCTCTACGGTCGCCCCATGAGGATTCGTATCGTCGACGCGTTCACCGACCGCCCCTTCTCCGGAAACCCCGCCGGTGTGCTCCTGCTGGAGAGCGACGGGTTCCCGGCCGCAGAACGCCTTCAGGAGATCGCCGCCGAGGTCAACCTCTCCGAGACCGCGTTCGCCCACCCCCTGCCGCCCGGTGGCGACGCCGACTGGGCGCTGCGCTGGTTCACCCCGGCCACCGAGGTGGACATGTGCGGCCACGCCATGCTCGCCACCGCCCACGTCCTGCACACCACGGGCCTCACGACGGGAACCGTCCGGTTCGCCGCACGGTGCGGGATCCTGACCGCGACCGCCGCCCCGGACGGTGGCCTCACCCTGGACTTCCCCACCTCCCCGCTGACCGAGGAGCCGGTGCCGTCCGGTCTCGCGGACGTCCTCGGGGCGGACCCCCTCTCGGTGCACGACACCGGCAAGCACGTCGGTGACCTGCTCGTCGAGCTGCGCGACGAGGCGACCGTACGGGGGCTCGCCCCCGACTTCGCCGCTCTGGTGGCCCACTCCCGGCGCGGCATCATCGCCACCGCCGTGGCAGAGGACCCGGCCCGCGGCTACGACTACGTCTCGCGCGGCTTCTTCCCGCGCCTCGGCATCGACGAGGACCCGGTCACCGGCAGCGCCCACACCGCCCTGGCCCCCTTCTGGTCGGCCCGCCTCGGCCGCGACGACCTCACCGGGCTACAGGCGTCCGCCCGCTCCGGCCTCGTCCGAACCCAGCTGCGCGGCGGGCGCACCCTGCTGACCGGAACGGCGGTCACGGTGATCGACGGCGAACTGCTCACCTCGCTCTGACGACGGGGCGACGGGCCCCGCACCGGGGAGCGACGGCGGCCCGCTCCGGGGCACCGGCGGGGCTCAGGGCGTCGGCAGCCAGTCGACCCGGCCGGCGAGCAGGGCGTAACCGACGAACGCCCCGATGTCCAGGAGCGCGTGCGCGACGACCAGCGGGCCCACCCGGCCCCAGCGCCGGTAGAGCAGCACGAAGACGACGCCCATCACCACGTTGCCGATGAAGCCGCCGATCCCCTGGTACAGGTGGTACGACCCGCGCAGGAGGGAGCAGGCCACCAGGGCGGCCATCGGGGTCCAGCCCAACTGCCCGAGCCTGCGCAGCAGATACCCGACGACGATGACCTCCTCCACGACGGAGTTCTGGATCGCCGAGAGGATCAGCACGGGGAACTTCCACCAGACCTCGGGCAGGGACTCCGGCACGACCGTCAGGTTGAACCCGGTGGCGCGGGCCACGAGGTAGAAGGCGAGGCCCGCGCTGCCGATGCCGGCCGCGACCAGGGTTCCG
Organism: Streptomyces sp. V2I9; assembly: GCF_030817475.1. Taxonomy (NCBI): domain Bacteria; kingdom Bacillati; phylum Actinomycetota; class Actinomycetes; order Kitasatosporales; family Streptomycetaceae; genus Streptomyces; species Streptomyces sp. V2I9. The sequence goes on from NZ_JAUSZJ010000002.1 coordinate 616,235, forward strand.
CGGCCCAGGTCGGACCAGGGCCTGGTGCGGTCGAAGCCGATCGCCCGCAGGCTCGTCCCCTCCCGGATCAGCAGATGCGCCACCAGGGCGACCGGCACCAGAGCCGTTGCGATCCCGAACATTTGCCACGCCAGATCAAGCCAGGGACGGTCCGGGGCGTACGAACCGTTGAGCGTCGCCGCCTGGTCCTTCAATCCTCCCGGTTTCGTCAGGGATCCGACGAAACTGATGAGGGCAGAGACTCCACTGGCACCCAGCGAGAGCGCCAGGACCAGCACCGTCTCGGACCGCAAGATCCTTCGTGACACGGCCTCTTGGGGAAGAGAATCAGCCACGCGCACGGACTCCACCTGCACACCTGCCTTTTGTTCTGCAATCGCGTCTCATCCCACCGGCCGTCCCGCTAGGGTCTCGAATGCAGGTACGAAGATCATGCGCGACAGGCCGGGGGACGACCACCATCACTGGTGGTCGGGTCCCCCGTTTCCTTGTTCCGTCATCAAGGGGGGCACCACCGACATGGGACGTCATAGCTTGCCCGACAGCCGCGCGGCGGAGGAACGCCGGGACCACCCGAGCCCCGCGCGCCGGCGCCGTACGGTCGTCATCGCGACCCTGCTCGTCCTCTCCGTGGCGACGGGCACGGCTGTCGCGGCCAAGGGCGGCCTGTTGTCGTTCTCGGAGTCCTGCGAGGACTCCGCGGTACACCTGTCCGTGGTCGCCTCCCCGGACATCGCCCCCGCCGTACGGTCCATCGCCGGGCGGGCCCGCGCGGACGAGGTCAGGGCGGACGGGCGCTGTCTGGTCGTGGAGGTGCGCGCCCGCGACGCGCACAAGGTCGCCGACGCCCTCGCCGCCGGGGACACCGAACCCGACTTCCAGGTCTGGCTGCCCGACTCCGAACTGTGGCTGGAGCGGGCCAAGGGGCTGGGCGAGGGCGTACCCGTCTCCCCCTCCGACTCGGTGGCCTCCTCACCGGTGGCCGTGGCCATGGTGCCGTCCGCGTCGAAGGCGCTCGACTGGCCCGCGAAGACGTACACCTGGGCCGAGCTGGTGGCCAGGACGCTCGGTTCGGACCGGATACGCCTGGGGGCGGCGGACCCGGCGCGCAGTGCGACCGGGCTGCTGGCCCTCAGCGGCATCGGCGCCTCGTCGGCGCGACAGGGCGGGGACAGCGACACCCGGGTGGCGGAGACCGCGAAGGTGCTCGCCGAGCGGATGTCGGACGGCGACGCGCAGGTGCTGGAGACCCTGGCGCGGAGCACGTCCGGGGCCGAGGAGGGCAATCCGAAGCGCAACCAGGCGGTCCTGATCTCCGAGCAGGCGGCCTTCACGCACAACGCGGAGGCGACCGGCGGGGGCAAGCTGGACCTCTTCTATCCCGAGGACGGCACTCCGCTGCTGGACTACCCGTACACGCTGGTGAACGAGCCGGAGTTGAGCATCCAGGAGTCCCGCGCGGCCCTGCGGTTCATGAACCTGCTGGGCGACGAGGCCGCCCGGTCCACGTTCGCCGAGCACGGGTTCCGGGCCGGCGACGGAAGCGCGCGGGACTCCCTCGTCGCAGCGGCCGGCGGCAGGAAGCCCCAGCCGTACGCCGAACCGGCCGCCGAGGCGCCCTCGGCCGAGGAGCTCCGGAAGACGCTCGGGATGTGGACGATCACCGTGCAGAGCGCCCGGCTCACCACGGTGGTCGACGCCTCCGGCTCCATGGCGACCCTCGTGCCGGGCCGGGGCCAGTCCAGGATGGACGTCACCAAGGAGTCGCTGATCCAGGCGCTGGACCAGTTCACCCCGAACGACGAGATCGGGCTGTGGGAGTTCGCCACCACGCTGGACGGTGAGAAGGACTACCGGCGGCTCATGCCGACGAAGCGGCTCGGCGACCCGGCAGCGGGCGGCGCGACCCACCGGGAGAAGCTCACGGCCGCGTTCGCGGGGCTGCGGCCGGTCCCGGGCGGGGCGACCGGGCTGTACGACACGGTGCTGGCCTCCTACCAGGAGGCCCGGTCTACGTACGTGAAGGGGAAGTTCAACGCCCTGGTGGTCCTCACGGACGGCTCCAACCAGGACGAGGACGGCATCTCGCGGAGCACGCTGGTCGCGGAGCTGAAGGAACTCGTCGACCCGGAGCGTCCCGTCCCGGTCATCGCCATCGCGGTGGGCCCGGACGCGGACCGTGAGGAGGTCGCCGAGATCGCCCGCGTCACCGGTGGCGACGGCTACGAGGTGAGCGACCCGGCGGACATCCAGGCGGTGATCCTGCGGGCGATCATGACGGCGGGCCAGAACGGCCGGGCGGGCCAGGAGTGACCACCGCCCTGCCGCCCCGCGCCCCGCGGAAGGGGCGAGGGGGCCGCCGGGCGGCCGCGCCACGGTGAAGCAGCCCGAGGCCCCGCAGGCCGGACGGGCCCCGTCGGCCCCCGGCGCCCGCCGCACCGCGTCGCACGGGGTCGGTGCCGGAAGCCCGCGCCCGTCGCCACCTCTGTGCGACGCGCCCGCGCCCGTCAGGGCGCCGGGAAGCCCACCGGCCAGGTGTGGACCGGCTCCCCCGCGTGCATCAGCTCGGCGTAGCGGCGGGTGGTGGCCGCGAGTGCCGCCTCCCGCCGGAGCCCGGCGTCCAGGGCCCGGTGGTACGTGGCGACCTGCCAGGAGGCGCCGTTGACGCGCCGCCTGCACCGCTCCTCGATCACCCCGAGGTAGCGGTCCCGGTCGGCGGGCTCGATGTGCCAGGCGTCCAGCCCCGCGGCGGCCAGCGGCAGCAGTTCGTCCAGCACCAGCCGTACGGCGGGGATCCTGGCCAGACCGCCCGAGCGGCCGGAGCGGGGCCAGAGCATCTCGGCCTCGATACCGTGCCGGCACGCCTCGGTGAAGTTCTCCTCGGCGGCCTCGAACGGCAGCCGGCTCCACACCGGCCGGGACTCCTCCGCGAGCGCCCGTACGAGCCCGTAGTAGAACGCGGCGTTGGCGATCACGTCGGTGACCGTCGGCCCGGCGGGCAGGACACGGTTCTCCACCCGCAGATGGGGAACCCCATCGGCGATCCCGTACACCGGCCGGTTCCAGCGGTAGACCGTGCCGTTGTGCAGGACCAGTTCGGCCAGCTCGGGCACCCCGCCCTCGTCCAGCACCTTCAGCGGGTCCTCGTCGTCGCAGATCGGCAGGAGCGGCGGGAAGTAGCGCAGGTTCTCCTCGAACAGCTCGTGGGCGGAGTCGATCCAGCGCTCCCCGAACCAGGTCCGGGGCCGCACCCCCTGGTTCGCCAGCTCCGGCGGGCGTACGTCGGTGGCCTGCTGGAACAGCGGCGGCCGGGACTCCCGCCACAGCTCCTTGCCGAAGAGGAACGGGGCGTTGGCGCCCAGCGCGATCTGTACGCCGGTGATCGCCTGGGCGGCGTTCCACACGTCGGCGAACCGGTCCGGCGTCACCTGGAGATGGAGCTGGACCGAGGTGCAGGCCGCCTCCGGGGCGATCGAGGGCGAGGTGCAGACCAGTCGCTCGACGCCGTCGATGTCCAGGAGGAAATCCTCCCCCCGGGCGGCCGCCATTTGGTCGTTGAGCAAGGTGTAGCGGTCGACGTCCGAGAGATTCGCGGAGACCACGTCGTGCTCTCCCAGGGTGGGCAGGATTCCGATCATCACGATCCCCGCGTCCACCTCTCCCGCCTTGCGGTGCGCATAGGCGAGTCCGGTACGCAACTCCTCCGAGAGCTGATCGAATACCCGGCCGCCGAGGCGGTGCGGGACGATGTTCACCTCAAGGTTGAACATGCCCAGTTCGGTCTGGAAATCCCGGCTCGCGATGCGCTGGAGCACCTGCTGGTTCATCATCCGGGGCATCCCGTCGGAACCCGCCAGATTCAGCTCTATCTCCAGCCCCATCAGATTCCGGGGACGGTCGAACCTCCGCTCCACCAGGAGTCTGTCCAGCCCCTCCAGGCACTGGTTGAGCTTGGCGCGGTAGGCCTGTCGATCGGACAGGTCAACGGCTCCCGCCACGACCTTCTCCCCCATCGAGGGGTCCCTCCTCCAGTGGCGGCCCGCGGGCCAGGCCGCTCGCATCACGATCGATAATGCCCAGCGGGAGTGATCCGTAACGCCCCCAAGGTCCTCCGATACCCGATAGTCTGGTGCAAGGAGACCGGGGGCACATTCCCCTGGCATACGACGCGCGGCATTTCTCGGCGGAGTATGCACCCCGAAAATGATGGCGAATTTCGGCCTACCGCATCGCCGGAATAGCACCAGGTCGATACCGGGGGCCGAATGACAAATCACCAGGAATGTCGCATCTCTCAGACCGGATGGCGTCTTGTGCACCCTATCCCGGACTGCTAGCGGAAACACTGTGTGAACAAGTGTCATATAAACTCCGCTCAACGAGGCAGAGAGCTGCTACGACTCGCCCGTCACCGGCCCGTTCCGGCCCCTCCCGCATGCCGACAATGTCGTCTGCACCCGCCCAAGCGTCACCGTGTCTCCGAAGTGAGAGGCGACCCACCATGCCGCTGCATGTCCTCCCGGCTCCCGCGCCCGCCCTGCGCAGCGTTCTCGCGGCCCTCGGTTCTCCCACGGCCGTCCGCGAAGCCCGAACATCCGCTCTCCGGTCCGCCCGGGGGCCACTGAGCCCCGAACTCCCGCTTCCCGTGCATGTGCTGGGCCGGATCGCTCCTGACCGGACGGCACCCCTGACGCGTCTCGCGGCCTGGCGCTTCCTGATCCGGAGCGAGGGCCGTCCGGTCGCCGCGGCGGACACCGTGCTCACCCCCGACGGCTGGCGGTTCTCGCACTTCTTCGAGGGCCCCTACCTCGCCTCGACCGAGCTCGCCGTCCGGCAGGCGGAGGCGTCGGCCACCCCCTGCCAGGCGCGGCTGCTGTCCATCCCGGAGCTTTACATGATCGCCCTCTGGCTCCACGGCGACACCGAGGCCGATCCCGCCGGCGGCATGCTCGCCCCGGCGGACGTCCTGGTACCCCTGGCGCCGGCCCCGCCGGGCATCGCGGCGCACCGGCCGCACCGGGTCGCCGATCTGCTGCCCGTCATCTCGATGCGCATGACCCCCGGGCCGCTCCTCAGCTCGGCCTGACCCCCGTCGCGTTCACCGGTTCCCTGCGGCGCCCCTACCGCCCCCGCACACCGGGGAGACGGTACGGGCGCCGCGGGAACGGTGCGGCCCCACTCGGACTAGCCCTATCCGGCCACCCCGAACCACCCAAAGGGACAGTGCAGTTGCGGTGAACCGTCCGCGCGGGTGATGCGTCAAGGGAGGAGTACGGGTGCTGCGGCGAAATCCCTGCGGATTCTTCCCCGTAGGGCAACACTGGGACCGGACCGACTGATACGGGGGCGGCATGAACACCTCATCCAGCCGCAGGACACTCGACTCGACGCAGCGAAAGAACCCATCCATGTGCCAGCACCAGCCACCCTGCCCCACCGCTGACTCACCCGACCGGGAGGCCGCCCGCCTGACGGCCCACCACCCCGAACAGGGTTGGAGCCTCCTGTGCAACGGCGTCCTCCTCTTCGAGGACACCGGCGAGTTGCTGCCGAACGGGCAGATCATCGCTCCGCACCGGCCGCTGGTGAAGGCCGCCTGAGAACAGCCGTACGGACGAGGGGCCGGCCCGGAGAAGTCTCCGCACCGGCCCCGACGCATGTCCGGCGTCCACCGCGCTCACGGCGCACGCCTCACGACAGGCTCGCTCAGGCGTCGTACGCGTCCAGCGGCGGGCAGGAGCAGACCAGGTTCCGGTCGCCGAAGGCCCCGTCGATCCGGCGGACCGGCGGCCAGTACTTGTCCGCGGCGGACACCCCGGCCGGGAAGACGGCCTCCTCGCGGCTGTAGCCGTGCTCCCAGTCACCGCCCAGCGCGGCGGCGGTGTGCGGGGCGTTGGCCAGCGGGTTGTCGTCCGCAGCCCACTCCCCCGAGGCGACCTTCTCGATCTCGGCGCGGATCGCGATCATGGTGTCGCAGAACCGGTCGAGCTCCGCGAGGTCCTCGCTCTCCGTCGGCTCGATCATCAGCGTGCCGGCCACCGGGAACGACATGGTCGGCGAGTGGAAGCCGTAGTCGATCAGGCGCTTGGCCACGTCGTCGATGGAGACGCCGGTCGCCTTCGAGATCGGGCGCAGATCCACGATGCACTCGTGCGCGACCAGTCCGGCCGGGCCTGTGTAGAGGATCGGGTAGTGCGGCTCCAGGCGCTTGGCGATGTAGTTCGCGGCGAGCACCGCGACCTGCGTGGCCCGCTTGAGGCCCTCGCCGCCCATCAGCCGGACGTACGCCCACGAGATCGGCAGGATGCCCGCCGAGCCCCACGGGGCGGCCGAGATCGGGCCCACCCCGGTCTCCGGGCCCGCGCCCGGCTGGAGGGGGTGATTGGGGAGATACGGCGCGAGGTGCGCGCGGACACCGACCGGACCGACGCCGGGGCCGCCGCCGCCGTGCGGGATGCAGAAGGTCTTGTGCAGGTTCAGGTGCGAGACGTCGCCGCCGAACTTGCCGGGCTTGGCGAGCCCGACCAGCGCGTTGAGGTTGGCGCCGTCGACGTAGACCTGGCCGCCCGCGTCGTGGACCTCGCCGCAGATGTCGGCGACGTGCTCCTCGAACACCCCGTGCGTGGACGGGTAGGTGATCATCAGCACGGCCAGCTCGTCGCGGTACTGCTCGATCTTGGCGCGCAGGTCCGCGACGTCGACCTCGCCGTCGTCGGCGGTCTTCACCACGACGACCTTCATGCCCGCCATGACCGCGCTGGCGGCGTTGGTGCCGTGCGCGGACGACGGGATCAGGCAGACGGTGCGCTGATCGTCGCCGTTGGCCCGGTGGTACGCCCTGACGGCCAGCAGCCCCGCGAACTCGCCCTGGGAACCGGCGTTCGGCTGGATGGACACCGCGTCGTAGCCGGTGACCTCCGCCAGGCGCTCCTCCAGCTCGCGGATGAGGGTGAGGAAGCCCTGCGCCTGCTCGGCCGGGGCGAAGGGGTGCAGCGCGCCGAACTCGGGCCAGGTGATCGACTCCATCTCGGCGGTCGCGTTCAGCTTCATGGTGCAGGAGCCGAGCGGGATCATGCCGCGGTCCAGCGCGTAGTCGCGGTCGGCGAGCTTGCGCAGGTAGCGCAGCATCGCGGTCTCGGAGCGGTGCTGGTGGAAGACCGGGTGGGTCAGGAAGTCGTCCGTGCGCAGCAGCGCCTCGGGCAGCGCTTCCGCGACCGTGGCGTCCAGCGCCTCGATGTCGCCCTCGGCGCCGAAGGCGGCCCAGACGGCGGAGAGCTGCGCGCGGGTGGTGGTCTCGTCGCAGGCGACGGAGACGTGGTCGGCGTCGACGAGGCGGAGGTTGACCCCGCGCTCCCGCGCGTCGGCGACGATGCCGGCAGCCTTGCCGGGCGCCCGGACGGTCAGGGTGTCGAAGAACGCGCCGTGCACGACCTCGGCACCGGAGGCGCGCAGGCCCTCGGCCAGGATCGCGGCGTAGCGGTGGGTGCGCCGGGCGATCGTCCGCAGCCCGTCCGGTCCGTGGTAGACCGCGTACATCCCGGCCATCACGGCGAGGAGCACCTGCGCGGTGCAGATGTTGCTGGTGGCCTTCTCACGGCGGATGTGCTGCTCGCGGGTCTGGAGGGCCAGGCGGTACGCCTTGTTGCCGTCCGCGTCGACGGAGACGCCGACGAGGCGGCCGGGCAGGGAGCGGGCGAACTTCTCGCGGACCGCCATGAAGCCGGCGTGCGGGCCACCGAAGCCCATCGGGACGCCGAAGCGCTGGGTGGTGCCGACCGCGATGTCGGCGCCGAGCGCGCCGGGCGAGGTGAGCAGCGTGAGGGCCAGCAGGTCGGCGGCGACGGTGACGATCGCGCCCAGCTCGTGGGCCTGCGCGATGACGGGTTCGATGGCCCGGACGGCTCCGGAGGCGCCCGGGTACTGGAGCAGGACGCCGAAGACGCCGCGCTCGGCGATATCGGCGGGGATGCCGTCGCTCAGGTCGGCGACGACGACCTCGACGCCGGTCGGCTCGGCGCGCGTCTCGATCACCGCGACGGTCTGGGGAAGGGTGTCGGCGTCGACCAGGAAGACGCCGCTCTTGACCTTGCCGACGCGCCGGGCGAGCGCCATCGCCTCGGCGGCCGCGGTGCCCTCGTCGAGCAGGGAGGCGCCGGAGGTGGGCAGCCCGGTGAGCTCGGCGACCATCGTCTGGAAGTTCAGCAGGGCCTCCAGGCGGCCCTGGGAGATCTCCGGCTGGTACGGCGTGTAGGCCGTGTACCACGCGGGGTTCTCCATGACGTTGCGCAGGATGACGGGCGGCGTGAAGGTGCCGTAGTAGCCCAGGCCGATCATCGGGGCCAGCACCTCGTTGCGGTCGGCCAGCGAACGCAGTTCGGCCAGCACCTCCGCCTCGGTACGCGCCGACGGAAGATTCAGGGCCTCCGCGCTCCTGATCACGTCGGGCACGGCCGCGGCGGTGAGCTCGTCGAGCGAGCCGTAGCCGACCTGGGCGAGCATCTTCGCCCGCGCCTCGGCGTCCGGCCCTATGTGGCGCTGCTCGAACGGAATGCCCTGCTCCAGCTGGGAGAGCGAAGTGCGACGGGGGGTCATGGTGGAGGCCTCCTGGTCTGTCACGACCTGCGAGGGGCACCACGGCGCGGGTGCCCGAACGGCCTCCCCCTCTGTCATCTCAACCTGAGAGCTTCACCGGCTCGCCCGGGGGCATGCCGACTTTCACCGTCGGTGAGGGTCGAATCCGTCCGGGCCTGCGCCCGCGCGGAACCGCCCTGCTTTCCAGAGTGACCTCGTCCGTGCGGTACGGGAGCCTGAGAGATTCCGGGGAGGAGTTGCTCCTTCGGCGCCTCCGGATTCCGCACCGGAGGACTCTCCCGCACGGGGTCAGCAGCCACCGCCAGCCTACCAGCGGCCTTCGCGCCGGAGCTCTCGAGTGGCCGACACCGCGAATCTGCACTTCTGTGGTGCTGGTGGGGCAACGCGGACCACCTTGAGCAGCCGCGACCAGTGGGAGGCACCGTGCAGACCGACATCGATCCGCGCCGCCTGATCGGCCGCAAGGCATTCGATCGCAAGGGCGCCAAGATCGGAACGGTGGATGAGGTCTATCTCGACGACGCGACGGGCGTCCCCGAATGGGCGGCCGTGCGCACCGGACTGTTCAGCAGGGACGCCTTCGTCCCGCTGGAGCCCAGCGAATTCGTCGAGGACGCGCTGCGCGTCCCCTTCGACCGGGCGCTGATCAAGGGCGCGCCGGACTTCGGGGTCGGGAGGCACCTCTCGCCCGAGCAGGAACTGCAGCTCTACCGCCACTACGGACTGGACACCCCGCCCGCGGGCGGCTCCGACCGGGACTTCGGCAGGCTGGCAGGCCAGGAGGAGTAGTCGGGCGGCTCGCGGACGAGGGGCAGCGGGTCCGCAGGGAGCAGCAGCGGATCGTCGACGCGGAAGGTGAGCACCCGGCCGGGCGCGCTCCACGGCTGCTCGAACCGGACGGTGACCCGGCCGATCCCGCTCCCCTGCACCCATCCGTGTCCGTGCTGCTCGTGGTGCACGTCGTGCCCGGCGGACCAGCGCCGGGCGGCGAGCGGCTCGGGAGTCTCCGGCTCGGGCTCCCCGGCGCTCCCCTCCCCGCCGCCCTCCGCGGCCGGCGTCTGGTCCTCCTGAGCCCGCCGGGCGCGTTCCCGCGCGTCGGCGGCCTGGGCGAACAGATCCTCCTGGGTGAAGTCGGCGAGGCCCGTGACGCCGACCCCCAGCAGCCGTACGCCGCCCGTGGTGTCCACGGACTCCAGCAGCCGCCCGGCCGCCTCACGGACCACCGTGGGATCGTCGGTGGGCCCTCTGAGCGTCTCGGAGCGGGTCAGCGTGGAGAAGTCGTAGCGGCGCACCTTCAGTACCACGGTCCGGCCCGACCGGTCGGCGGCGCGCAGCCGCTCCACGCACCGGACCGCCAGCCGCTCCACCTCGGCCCGCACCCGGACCCGGTCGTGCAGGTCCACGTCGAAGGTGTCCTCCACCGATACGGACTTGGCGTCCCGCTCGGCGACGACCGGCCGGTCGTCGAGGCCCAGCGCCATCCGGTGGAGCCCATGGCCGTGGGCCTTGCCGACCAGCCGTACGAGCTCCGCCTCGCCCGCCTCCGCCAGGTCGTGGACGGTGGTCATGCCGGCGCGCCGGAGGTGGTCGCCGGTGGCCGGACCGACCCCCGGCAGCACCCGGACGGACAGGGGGGCGAGCAGCTCACGCTCGGTGCCCGGCTCGATGAGGACGAGACCGTCCGGCTTGGCCTGCTCCGAGGCGATCTTGGCGAGCATCTTGGAGCCCGCGAGTCCGACGGAACCGCTGAGGCCGGTCACGGCGCGGATGGCCGCCCGGAGCTCCTCCCCGGTCGTAAGGGCCGAGGACGCGTCGTCCGCCGTCCCGCCGGCCTCCAGGTCCACGAACGCCTCGTCCAGGCTCAGCGGCTCCACCAGGGGTGACAGCCGCCCCAGGAGCCCCATCACCTGCTCGCTCACCGTGCGGTACAGCGAGAAGCGGGGCACCAGGTAGGCCGCGTTCGGCGCGAGCCGCCGGGCCTGCGCGGTGGGCATCGCCGAGTGCACCCCCAGCCGCCGGGCCTCGTAGGAGGCGGTGGCGACCACACCACGGGGGCCGAGGCCGCCCACCACGACCGCCTTGCCGCGCAGACTCGGCTTGGCCGCCTGCTCCGCCGACGCGTAGAAGGCGTCCATGTCCAGGTGGAGGATGGTGGGCGCGGGTCTCACACCGTCGATGCTGCCCTACGGCACTGACAACGGGACGGTCCGGCGCCCCCCGGGGTGCCGGACCGTCCCGATTCCGTCCTGCTGTCGCGTCGTGCCGTCCGCCCGGCTCAGCCGGCGCGGTTGCGCCGCCGGGCCAGCTCGTCAGCGGGGTTGTGGCCGACCAGGGTCTCGCCGGTGTCGACCCGTTCGCCGTGCAGCTGGGAGAGCGCCGCGTCCACATCCCGCCAGACGACGCCGACGGCGATCCCGAAGACGCCCTGCCCGCCCTGGAGCAGGCTGACGACCTCGTCGGGCGAGGAGCACTCGTAGACCGTGGCCCCGTCACTCATCAGCGTCATGCGTTCGAGGTCCTGGAATCCGCGGGCCCGCAGATGCTGGACCGTGGTGCGGATGTTCTGCAGAGCGACTCCGGTGTCCAGGAACCGTTTGACGATCTTCAGGAGAACGACGTCCCGGAAACTGTAGAGACGCTGGGTCCCCGACCCGTAGGCCGGACGCACACTCGGCTCCACCAGTCCCGTACGGGCCCAGTAGTCCAGCTGACGGTAGGTGATCCCCGCCGCCGCGCACGCCGTCGGTCCGCGGTAGCCGATGTCGTCGGCACCGCTCGCCGCTGCCACGCCGCCCCCTGCCACCACCGCCGGCTGAACCGGCTGCCTGATGGCGTGGTCGGCTCCACTGCCGTGCTGCGGATACGGCCCACCCGCCGCCGTACCGTCGCCGCTGCTTCTCACGCCGACCTCCGTCCTTGACCTGCCCACTCGAAGGTAGGCAGTCACTCGGGGTGCGTCAACGATCGCCACACTCGGCACGCCGAGTGATAATCACCCTGAGGGTGGTTTCCCGTGTCTCGTTTCCGGGAAAGGCTTGCCGGATGCGCTGACGACACCCTTGCGGGACGGTCACTGGCTGTTCGTACCGAAGTCCTCCGGAGAGATCTGGTCGAGGAATTCGCGGAACTTCTCCACCTCGTCCTCCTGCTCGTCGGGGATCGCGATGCCCGCGTCGTCCAGCACGCTCTCACTGCCGTAGATCGGCGTACCGGTCCGCAGGGCGAGCGCTATGGCGTCGGAGGGTCTGGCGCTCACCTCGACTCCGCCCGCGAAGACGAGCTCCGCGTAGAAGACCCCTTCCCGGAGGTCCGTGATACGGACCTCGGTGAGCTCCTGGCCCAGGGCCTCGAGGACATCCTTGAACAGGTCATGGGTCAGCGGCCTGGCGGGAGCCATGCCCTGCTGGGCGAAGGCAATCGCGGTCGCCTCCCCCGGACCGATCCAAATGGGGAGGTACCGGTCGCCTCCCACTTCACGCAGGAGAACGATCGGTTGGTTGGAGGGCATTTCCACCCGGACACCGACAACGTCGAGCTCGTTCACACAGCAACCCTAGGACGTGCTCGCCATGTTTGGGTAGTCGGGCTCCGCCGAGGTCAGTGCAGACGGCTGCGCAGAGCGCTCTGCACGAGGGCCGCGTGCAGCCGTACGGACAGTTCGGCGAGCTCGTTCGCGGTGGCCTCCGCATGGGCCCTGGTCTGCGGGTTACGGTGCCGCCGCAGAGGCGCGACCAGCTGTTCCACCAGCCCCGCCTCCCGGTCGGCGGAGGCACGCATGGAGCGAAGATGGCGCGGCTCCAGACCGAAACGGCCGAGATCCGCCACCAGCTTGGCGACGGTCACCATCTCGGCGTCGTATCCGCCGTCCGGGGACGGGACGATGAGCCCGTAGGACTCCCACTCCGTCAGCCGCTCCTCGTCGACCTCGGCGGCCGCCAGGAGCTCGGCCCGCCCGATCCGGGCCGCGGTCGCCTCACCGGTGCCGGCGTCCCACACCCCGTCGGCCAGGTCCCGCCGGTCGCCGGGCGAAGGCAGGACGGGCTGCTCGCCCCGGGCCAGCGCGTCCAGATGCTCCCGGATGACCTTCAGCGGCAGGTAGTGGTCCCGCTGCATGCGGAGCACCTGGGCCAGGCGCTCCACATCACGGGGAGCGAACTTCCGGTATCCGGAAGGTGTGCGCTGCGGCTCGACGAGCCCCTCGGCCTCCAGGAACCGGATCTTGGAGATGGTGACTTCGGGAAACTCCTCGCGCAGCTGGATGAGCACCGTTCCGATGCTCATCGGGCGCGCTTCCGCGGTGGCGGTGCCGTTTCCGGCACCGCCTGACGGTGTTCGCAGCATGGGCCTTCCTCGGGGTCCCCCCGGACCGGGTCCGGGGCTGGTCACACGCCCCGCGGGCTCGCGTAGAAGACCAGGCGGTATTTTCCGATCTGGACTTCGTCGCCGTTGGACAGCGGGACCGAATCGATGCGCTCACGGTTGACGTAGGTGCCGTTGAGGCTGCCGACATCACCCACGGTGAAGCTACCGTCCGGGCTCCTGCGGAACTCCACATGACGCCGCGACACGGTCACGTCGTCGAGAAAGATGTCGCTCTGCGGGTGACGGCCGGCCGTGGTGAGGTCGCTGTCGAGCAGAAAGCGGCTGCCGGAGTTCGGACCGCGCCGCACGACCAGCAGCGCCGAACCGGCGGGCAGGGCGTCGACAGCGGCCTGGGCCTCCGGGGAGAGCGAGGGCAGAGTGGTCTGGCCCGTCGCCTCCGCCTCATAGGCCTCGAGCCCCGAGATGGAGATCGTGGACGTCGTCTCCGAGGGGCGCTCGGGAACGCCGCCCCGCAGCGGAGCCCCGCAGTTGGAACAGAACTTGCTGGCCTCCGCGTTGCGGTGGCCGCACCTCGTGCAGACCGGCATCGACGCGCCCTCCGGGGTGAACCCTCCACCCGCACTCGAGGCTGATGGTGCGCCGAAACCTATGCGTCCGGCACCGGCAGGGTCAACAGACGACACGCCGTCACCCCGCGGGGCGCCGGACACCTCGTCGCGGAAGAGCGGACGCTCCGCCTCCTGCTCCTCGCCCTGACCGTGGCGCGGAGCGCGGTGGCGGGCAGCACTGTTGCTGTCCTCGCGTGCACTCTTCCCGAACAACTTCGCAAACAACTTCACGGGCGATTCCCCTTGACCGACATAGACCCGCCCGTGGGGCAGGACGAACCCTGACTGAACACACCTGCCGACCCGGACATCTTCACAACGTCCGTATCCACCCGACAGTTTCCACCACGCACCACCAATCCGGTGCGCCGACCCCCCGCAACCGTCCGGCCCGGTCCCCCGGCCCTCACACCGGCCCGGATCACGGGGTTGACGACCGAGCGTAGTCAGGCCGCTGCGCCGGTCGCAAGGCGTCCACGACGATGTCGTCGGACCGTTCCACCAGCACCGTGGCCTGCTCCTTCTCCAGCGTCTGGACCACGCCGCCGGGGATGTTGAGAGCGGGCTCCAGATCCTGCGGCTTGCCGATGACCGTGAACTCGTACGGCGCTTCGATCTTCTTGCCGTCCACCTGGACGTCCCCGGCGTCCCCGGAGAAGTAGGTGTTGGCCACCACGCGCACCCCGTTGACCTCGATCGCCTCCGCCCCGGCCGCACGCAGCTCCTGAAGGGCGTCGAGCAGCATGTCGGGCGCGACCGCCCCCGAGGGGTCGGTGATCGTCAGCGTGATGCCGGGGCCCTCGGCCGCCACCGTGCCCGCGAGGATGCCGAGCTGGCGCTCCTTCTCCAGCGTCTGCTTCCGGGCCTCCTCGGCCTGGTCGGAGCTGTTCTCGAGTTCGGTGCGCTGATCGTCCAGGCGTTGCTTCTCGTCCTCAAGGCGCTGCGTCCGGTCGTCGACCTCGTCCAGGATGCGGACCAGGTCCTCCTGCCGGGCACCGCGCAGCGCGCTGTCGTCGCTGGTCGACCGTACCTGGATGGCCAGCCCCAGGCCGAGTCCGAACAGCAGCACGGCGACGATGAGTTGGGCACGGCTCAGCCGTGGCGGCCACAGACCGGCCCGGAGCCGCTGCCGGCCGGTCACCCCCTGGGCGGGAGGCGGCGGCGGAGCGGGGCTGTCCGGGACGGCGGACGCGCCGCCCTCGGGCTGTTCGCTGCGGGTGTTCTCGTCGTTGTTCATCGGCCTCAAGCCCGGAAGACGTGCCGGCGGATGGCGGCGGCGTTGGAGAAGATCCGGATGCCGAGCACGACCACCACACCCGTGGAGAGCTGGGCGCCGACGCCCAGCTTGTCGCCGAGGAAGACGATCAGCGCGGCCACCACGACGTTGGAGAGGAAGGAGACCACGAAGACCTTGTCGACGAAGATGCCGTCGAGCATGGCCCGCAGACCGCCGAAGACGGCATCGAGCGCGGCGACCACCGCGATCGGCAGGTAGGGCTCGACCACCGCCGGCACCTCGGGCCGGACCAACAGTCCGACCACGACTCCCACGACGAGGCCCAGTACGGCGATCACGATGTGCCCTTCCCTGTGTCTGCCGCACCTCTGCCGGCGGCCTTCGGCTCTGCTGTACGGACGATCAGACTCGGGGCGGCCGGAAGCCGCACCTTCGGCTGTTCGGAGATGCTGGTGCGGATGTCGAAGCTCTCCTTGAGCGCCTGGAGGTACTGGCCGTCGGCGCTGTCCCCGAACGCGGTCGTGAGCTTCTCGCCGTCCCCCACCGCGAGCACCGTGTACGGCGGTACGAGCGGCCTGTTGTCCACCAGTATGGCGTCACCGGCGGCCCGGATCGCCGACAGCGCGGTCAGCCTCTGCCCATTGATGGCGATGGCCTCGGCCCCGGATTCCCATAGACCGTTGACGACCCGCTGCATGTCCCGGTCGCGCACCCGGCCGGTGTCGGCGAAACCCGAGGACTCACGTGGCCCGCCACCACCCTGGTCGGTGTCCTTCGCGTCGTCGACGACCAGCTTCACGCCGGGGCCCTCGACGGGTGTCGCACCGGACAACAGGGCCACCAACTGCCCCTGGTCGCCCCCGTGGTCCTCGAGGGCCTTGCGCTGACGTTCGCTCACGTCGGAGCGGAGCTCGTCGACGTCGGATTCCAGCGTGTCCGCCGCCTCCGTCTCCGCTTCGATCCGGTCGATCAGTTCCTCGCGCTCCTTGGCGACGACCGGTGCGGAGATCCGCGCCTCGGCCGCGCCGAGGGTGACCACGAGGGCGGCCACCACCAGTCCGGCGGCCAGGCCGAGCTTCGACATGAGCGTACGGGGCAGTCCCGCGCTCCCGTCGGCCCTGCGCCGCGCCGACGCCTCCGCGTAGCCCTCGTCGAGGCTGTGGTCCATCACGTTGTTCAGCAGCGACATGGACGCGTCGGGGCGTACGGGCGGCGAGGCGGTGCTCCGATCGGGGGACGGCTGCGACATGCCGCACATCGTCGCACGTCATCACGGCTGCCGCCGAATGGCCCCACCGGTGCGCCGGGGTCTCCGGTACCGGAGACCCCGGCGCACCCTCCTCACATCAGTCCCCCGCGCTCTCCACCACCGCTGCCCACTCGTCGAGCAGCGCGCGGGCCGACGCGTCGTCCGGTCCTTCCGCCCACAGATGGGTGACGGCCTCCGCCCGGTCGGGCAGGACCATGACCCAGCGGCCGTCCGCCTCGACCACGCGGACCCCGTCCGTGGTGTCCACGCTGCGGTCACCGGCCGCCTCGACGACCCGGCGCATGACGAGCCCCTTGACGGCCCAGGGGGTCGCCAGGTCGCGGCGCAGGACGTGGGCCCGCGGGATGCGGGCGTCGATCTGGCTCAGGGTGAGCTGGGTGCGCGCGACGAGGCCGATGAGCCGGACGAAGGCGGCGGTCCCGTCGAAAACGCTGCTGAATTCGGGAACGATGAACCCACCGCGCCCGTCTCCTCCGAAGATGGTGTCCTCTTCACGCCCCACACGGGTCAGGTCGTCGGGCGACGTGGTCGTCCACTCCACCTGGGTGCCGTGGTAGGCCGCCACCTGCTCGGCGACACGCGTGGTCGTGACAGGCAGGGCCACCCGACCGCTGCGCCGTTCCGCGGCCACGAGATCCAGGAGGACCAGCAGGGCCCGGTCGTCCTCGATGATCCTGCCCAGTTCGTCGACGAGGGAGAGCCGCTCACCGACCGGGTCGAACCGCACACCGAAGGCCGCCCTCGCGGAGGACACGATCTCGCCGAGCCGGACCAGACCGGCCCGGCGGGTCTCGGCGGTTTCGGTGGGCCGCGACTCGTCGAGTCCCGGATTGATGGTCAGGGCGTCCACGCCGAGCCGCCCGAGCAGGCTGGGCAGGACGAGGCCGGCGCTTCCGTTGGAGGCGTCGACGACGACCTTCAGCCCCGATTCGGCGATGCCCTCGACGTCGACGTTCCTCAGAAGGGATCCGGTGTACGAGTCGAACACGCTGGACGGGAAGTGCAGGTCCCCGATCTCTCCGGGGAAGGCCCTGCGGTACTCCTGGCGTGCGTAGACCCGGTCGAGTTTGCGCTGCTGCGCCTGCGAGAGGTCCGATCCGCGCTCGTCGATGAACATGATGTCCACCGAGTCGGGCACGCCGGGGGACGTACGGATCATGATCCCGCCGGCGCTGCCGCGGGCGGTCTGCTGGCGCGCCACGGGCAGCGGTACGTTCTCCAGGTCCCGTACGTCGATGGCGCTGGCCTGGAGGGCCGAGATGACGGCACGCTTGAGGGCGCGCGCGCCACGGGAGTGGTCACGCGCGGTGGTGACCGTGGATCCCTTCTTGAGGGTGGTGGCGTAGGCGCCGGCCAGCCGTACGGCCAGCTCGGGCGTGATCTCGACGTTCAGGATCCCGGAGACCCCGCGCGCCCCGAAGAGGTGTGCCTGTCCGCGCGACTCCCAGATCACCGAGGTGTTGACGAACGCGCCGGCCTCGATCGTCTTGAACGGGTACACGCGGACGTTGCCCTGGATGATCGACTCCTCGCCGACCAGGCATTCGTCGCCGATGACGGCGCCGTCCTCGATGCGGGCCGCGCGCATGATGTCGGTGTTCTTGCCGACCACGCAGCCCCGGAGGTTGCTCTGCTGCCCGATGTACACGTTGTCGTGCACCACGGCCTTGTGGAGGAAGGCTCCGGACTTGACGACGACGTTCGATCCCACGACCGTGTGCTCGCGGATCTCGACGCCCGCCTCGACCTTGGCGTAGTCGCCGATGTACAGCGGGCCGCGCAGCACGGCGTCGGGGTGGACCTCAGCTCCTTCGGCGACCCACACGCCGGGCGAGATCTCGAAGCCGTCGATCTCCACGTCGACCTTGCGCTCCAGGACGTCCGCCTGGGCCTTCACATAGCTCTCGTGGGTGCCGACGTCCTCCCAGTAGCCCTCGGCGATGTAGCCGTAGATCGGCTTGCCCTCCTTCATCAGCTGAGGGAAGACGTCGCCGGACCAGTCGACGGAGGTGTCGGCCTGGACGTAGTCGAACACCTCGGGCTCCATGACGTAGATGCCCGTGTTCACGGTGTCCGAGAAGACCTGGCCCCAGGTCGGCTTCTCCAGGAATCTCTCGACCTGGCCGTTCTCGTCCACGATGGTGATCCCGAATTCCAGCGGATTGGGCACCCTGGTGAGGCAGACCGTGACCAGGCCGCCTTTTTCCTTGTGGAACGCGATGAGGTCGGTGAGGTCGAAGTCGGTGAGCGCGTCACCGGAAATGACGAGGAAGGTGTCGTCCTTCAACGCCTCCTCGGCGTTCTTCACGCTGCCCGCGGTGCCGAGTGGCTTCTCCTCGTTGGCATAGGTGAGCTCCATTCCGAGCTCCTCGCCGTCGCCGAAATAGTTCTTGACGAGAGAAGCGAGGAACTGGACGGTCACTACTGTTTCGCTGAGCCCATGCCGTTTGAGCAGCCTCAGGACGTGCTCCATGATGGGCCGGTTGGCCACAGGCAGGAGCGGCTTGGGCATGCTCGAAGTCATGGGGCGAAGACGCGTGCCTTCGCCGCCAGCCATCACGACGGCCTTCATGTCGGAAACGTCCTCCTCGAAGAGACGACGGTCGGCCGACTTCGCCCGTCGGGCGTCAATGACGACAACAGCTGCGGGCCGGCCACACTGCACGGCACCGCATCAACGAGCTCAATCGGCTACTGCATCCGCCTTCACAAGTCGGCGGACCTGGACCACATACAAGATTCCTGCCCACCAATACAGGGTTGTACCCCATCCTGCGAACGCCCATCCGAAAACGGCGGCCAGTGTGGCCAGCCAACCACTCCCGTCACTGAGCAGCAACAAGGGGAAGGCGTACATCAGGTTGAAGGTCGCGGCTTTCCCGAGGAAGTTGACCTGCGGGGGCGGATAGCCGTGGCGGCGCAGGATGCCCACCATCACGAGAAGCATCAGTTCCCGGGCGAGGAGGAGTCCCGTGACCCAGAGGGGCAGAATCTCGCGCCAGGTGAGGCCGACCAGGGTGGAAAGGATGTACAGGCGGTCAGCCGCCGGGTCCAGGAGCCGGCCGAGGCTGCTGATCTGGTTCCACTTGCGGGCGAGCTTGCCGTCGAGGTAGTCGCTGATACCACTGAGCATCAGCACCAGCAGCGCCCAGTTGTCGCAGTTGGGCCCGCCGAACACGGGGCGAAGAATCAACCACAGGAAGAGTGGTACGCCAACCAGGCGAGCCATGCTGAGGATGTTGGGGATGGTGAGGACCCGGTCCGTCTGGACCCGAGTCTCCTGGACCTCCACCCGGGGGCCTCCTGTGAAGAACGTGCCGATGATGCCCCCTGACCCTACCCTCACCTTCCGTCACCCGGTGCACGGGGGTGGAGGCACGCGGCAGAGGCAGAAACTGGTCCGGAACGCAGAAAAGCCCCGTGCCACAAGGCACGGGGCTTTCCCGGAAAAATTGTTCGGCGGCGTCCTACTCTCCCACAGGGTCCCCCCTGCAGTACCATCGGCGCTGAAAGGCTTAGCTTCCGGGTTCGGAATGTAACCGGGCGTTTCCCTAACGCAATGACCACCGAAACACTATGAAAATTTGAACACCGGGCAACAACACGGCCGTTCGTTATTTCAGAACTAACACAGTGGACGCGAGCAACTGAGGACAAGCCCTCGGCCTATTAGTACCAGTCAGCTCCACCCGTTACCGGGCTTCCACATCTGGCCTATCAACCCAGTCGTCTACTGGGAGCCTTAACCCTTCAAGAGGGTGGGAATACTCATCTCGAAGCAGGCTTCCCGCTTAGATGCTTTCAGCGGTTATCCTTTCCGAACGTAGCCAACCAGCCATGCCCTTGGCAGGACAACTGGCACACCAGAGGTTCGTCCGTCCCGGTCCTCTCGTACTAGGGACAGCCCTTCTCAATATTCCTACGCGCACAGCGGATAGGGACCGAACTGTCTCACGACGTTCTAAACCCAGCTCGCGTACCGCTTTAATGGGCGAACAGCCCAACCCTTGGGACCGACTCCAGCCCCAGGATGCGACGAGCCGACATCGAGGTGCCAAACCATCCCGTCGATATGGACTCTTGGGGAAGATCAGCCTGTTATCCCCGGGGTACCTTTTATCCGTTGAGCGACAGCGCTTCCACAAGCCACTGCCGGATCACTAGTCCCGACTTTCGTCCCTGCTCGACCCGTCGGTCTCACAGTCAAGCTCCCTTGTGCACTTACACTCAACACCTGATTGCCAACCAGGCTGAGGGAACCTTTGGGCGCCTCCGTTACTCTTTAGGAGGCAACCGCCCCAGTTAAACTACCCATCAGACACTGTCCCTGATCCGGATCACGGACCCAGGTTAGACATCCAGCACGACCAGAGTGGTATTTCAACGGCGACTCCACAACCACTGGCGTGGCCGCTTCACAGTCTCCCACCTATCCTACACAAGCCGAACCGAACACCAATATCAAACTATAGTAAAGGTCCCGGGGTCTTTCCGTCCTGCTGCGCGAAACGAGCATCTTTACTCGTAGTGCAATTTCACCGGGCCTATGGTTGAGACAGTCGAGAAGTCGTTACGCCATTCGTGCAGGTCGGAACTTACCCGACAAGGAATTTCGCTACCTTAGGATGGTTATAGTTACCACCGCCGTTTACTGGCGCTTAAGTTCTCAGCTTCGCCACCCCGAAAGGCAGCTAACCGGTCCCCTTAACGTTCCAGCACCGGGCAGGCGTCAGTCCGTATACATCGCCTTACGGCTTCGCACGGACCTGTGTTTTTAGTAAACAGTCGCTTCTCGCTGGTCTCTGCGGCCACCCCCAGCTCAAGCAGCAAGTGCTATCACCAGTGATGGCCCCCCTTCTCCCGAAGTTACGGGGGCATTTTGCCGAGTTCCTTAACCATAGTTCACCCGAACGCCTCGGTATTCTCTACCTGACCACCTGAGTCGGTTTAGGGTACGGGCCGCCATGAAACTCGCTAGAGGCTTTTCTCGACAGCATAGGATCATCCACTTCACCACAATCGGCTCGGCATCAGGTCTCAGACTCATATGCACGACGGATTTGCCTACCGTGCGTCCTACACCCTTACCCCGGGACAACCACCGCCCGGGCTGGACTACCTTCCTGCGTCACCCCATCGCTTACCTACTACAAGTCTGGTTCATCGGCTCCACCACTACCCTCAACTCCGAAGAGATCGGGCCGGCTTCACGGACTTAGCATCGCCTGATTCAGTA